>NZ_JAIDEN010000165.1 GCF_029054785.1 Duncaniella sp. | reverse complement strand
GTGCGGTGGTTTTGCCGATGCAGCGAGTGTTGGTGGGGGATGTGCGGTGGTTAGGTTGACGCAGCGAGCGTTGGAGGTGGGGATGTGCGGTGGTTTTGGCTGGTCGATGAGTTGGTGTTGGGGGGATGGTGTTGATGAGGCAGGCTGTGGGTGGAGAGCGGGGTAGGCTGGCCGCGTAGCGGTCTGGAGAATTCAGGCCACTGCAAGAGCCCCCAGCGGGGGTTCGCAGCTGTGGTAATAGGGTGTTATTACAACAATATAGAGCGCCGTAGGTGCGAAACATTCTAATGGCTACGGTGTTAACCAGTCTCTTCGAGACAGGCGTTGTGGTGAGCAGATATGCCCCAGGCATCGCTCGGCCTCCGCTGTCGCTTCGGCACTCGCTAACCCTGGGGTTTCTAAGATCAAGGCTCTCCGAGCCATAATTGGTAATGCTTTCTTCGCTGCTTAGCGGAACAAGCGCATGCCGAGGGGCGTGGTGCGAAGACTGTGTGGCTCTCTGGGCCATAATTGGTAATGCTTTCTTTGCTGCTTAGCGGAACAAGCGCATGCCGAGGGGCGTGGTGTGAAGACTGTGTGGCTCTCCGAGCCATAATTGGTAATGCTTTCTTCGCTGCTTTGCGGAACAAGCACACGCCGAGGGGCGTGGTGTGAAGACTGTGTGGCTCTCCGAGCCATAATTGGTAATGCTTTCTTCGCTGCTTAGCGGAACAAGCGCATGCCGAGGGGCGTGGTGTGAAGACTGTGTGGCTCTCCGAGCCATAATTGGTAATGCTTTCTTCGCTGCTTTGCGGAACAAGCACACGCCGAGGGGCGTGGTGTGAAGACTGTGTGGCTCTCCGAGCCATAATTGGTAATGCTTTCTTCGCTGCTTAGCGGAACAAGCGCATGCCGAGGGGCGTGGTGCGAAGACTGTGGGTATCCGAGCCACAACAGATGATGATCTTCTTTGTGGGCGATGTGGAGAGGAAATTTATCGAGGAGAGGTGATGTTTTGTTATATTTACCGCCTTGAATGTTATGTTCGCGGTTTAGATAGTGCGTGTTGATTCAATGTGTTAACTATATCAATTACAATGAAATATAAAATTTGCAATTGATATGGATTTTTGATTTTACATTATACTATCTCCATTCGCTCTCGTTATGGCTTATCTTTGCAATGTGTAAAATTTTAATCAGTTTATGGATTGCATTAAAAAGCATCCGACTTGTTAAGATATTCCAATAGATCTTAAGTCATCCGACAGACAAACAAAAAGCAAAAGCCGCTTCGTGATGAAGCGGCTTTTGCTTTTATTGAGTTGGATTGCTATCAGTCGGGGAATTACTTCACGAGCACCTTGCTTACCGAGCTGCCCTGACGACGGACATAGATGCCGGGAGTCAGATTGTTGGCATTCACACGCATGCCCTGGAGGTTGAAGAATTCAACAGGAGCATTTGAATTATCAACAGTGATGTCGGTGATACCGCTTTCCTCAACCGGATCTTTTGTGAAAGTTACTTCAATGGGTGTGGTCGAAGAGGGATCTGTCGGATCCTGAATCCAGTTGACATCAATTTTCATATTGTCTGTTGTGCCTGAAAGTGCGACGTTAGCTAAGATAAATTCATTTTTAGCAGCTCCTTCGGGCTGAAGTTTCAGTCCGTCAACTGAACCTTCGTAGTAATTTACGCCGTCTTTTTCAGAAATAGTCACATCGTTAACTACGATATTTCCGAGCTCAAGTCCTAATGATGCGAGGTTGAAATTCGGAAGAGTGAATGTGCATTTGCCGTCTCCGGTCGGTACGATTTCGACTGTTGCCTCCTGGTTGGTCGCGATAGAAAGAACATCCATCTTGATATTAAGATAGCCCTTATATATCTGTGCGGGATAAATTAATTTAACGTCGTCGATAGTTAATGCAGTCCCTTGTTTTATGGCTGATGCCCCTCCGAAATAGTTGCCGGCAGAAAGAATTACATTGATATACTCAGGCGTTGCTTCTGATTTATAATCGAAGTTTACAGAGAATTTTTTCCATTCGTCTGCATTTGTTTCCCCTTCGCGGGCTACATCGTTAGGAATTTCTACATTTATAACAGCAATGAGTTCTGCATCATCAGAGGGAATGACATCTCCTCCAAGGGAACCAGACATATCCATTTGTAAGACACAGCGGTCACGGTCAATCATGTCTGCGGTCTTAGGTGTGCCAAATGCTTCAATTGTTCCCGGTACGTTTTTTTGAGTCCAGTGTCCTTTCCAAAGATAAGCTACAACAGTTGCCTTTTCGCCATCTACGCTGGTGTGCTTATACATGAATTCCAATTTTTCGGGACGTCCTGAAAATTCAATACCACCAAAAGATCCGCCATCATTTTTGCTGCCCATCACAGAGGTAGACCAAGTAGTTCCGAGGGTGATATATCCGGGAACAGTCTGAGAGGATAGAAGTGAATTAGGACTATTAGTTAATTTTACCGCAGTGTTGCTATTATACCCGGCGTCTTTAGTGCCTACTTCGGTTGCTCCAAGTCCATTAATTCCAATGACATTAGAAATGCACCATCCTTCAGGAGTCGTGCCTTTGTCTTTTGTATTGCCATTGTTGGTTATCCAGGGAATGCTCTTTATCCACTCTGTTTCGAAGCCGCTGTTCGGCAGTTGCTGCTGGGCTGTGGCATTAAGCCCCATAGCTCCCATCAGCAGGGCGCTATACATTGATTTGTAAATAAATTTCATAATTAAGTTATGTAAATGATTGGTTAGTTATTTACTTCGATTTTTTAGTGTGTGTTTCCGATGTGGAACAGGGAAACTCTTTGTATTTAATGAATTCTGTTTGACAGACTAAGCCAATATAGATTAAAAAACTGCGACAAAGTTACGGATAATTTGCGATTATTAAGCAAATAAAATCTAAAAAATGTAGCGAAAAAGGTGCTAATAGTGTCAGTTTGAGTGAGATATGGCGCGGGCGCAAAGGATCTTAAAGAGAGGGGCGCAGTAGTATTGGCGGAAAAACGGATGAAAAAATAGTATTTTTTGAATAAAATTTAAAAATGAGAGGCTTGAAAACTACAAAATATAGGTGTTTTGTTTAACTTTGTAGCTTGAATTCAAATAAAAACTAATCATAGACATGAAAAATTTCCGCTTGCTATTGATGACTGTCGTCGGCTTGTCGATGAGCGCGCTGTCATCGTGCATACAGAAAGAAGCGCTTAACACAGAGTGCGATATCGAGGCGGCGACGCTTATGGAAGAGAACTATCTGGTCCGTCCGGCTGAGATCGTTGACCGTATAGACGATCACACGGTGACTTTCATTGTAAAGAATTTTGTCGATGTGTCGGCGCTTACTCCAGAATTCAAGATCACTCCGGGAGCTACGATCGACCCTGCAAGCGGTACGCTGCGAGACTTCTCCACGCCGCAGCTCTATACGGTCACTTCCGAAGACGGCGAATGGTCAAAGACTTATACAGTCATTGCAAAACATGACGATCCGATTGCACTGAAATACAGCTTTGAGAATGTGAGGATACTGACTTCATCGCAGGGTGGCACTTATGATGAATTTGTGGAACTGGTGCCTGAGGATCCCGAAGATCCTGACGGCCCTCAGAAAGTCAATATGGCTTGGGCGAGCGGTAATATCGGTTTTGCTCTTACCAATGGAAAGAAAGGTCCTGAGACTTATCCGACATTCCAGGCTGACAACGGCTTTACTGGTAAGTGTGCCGAACTGATCACCCGTTCGACCGGTACTTTCGGTGCGATGGTGGGACTGCCGCTCGCTGCCGGTAATCTTTTTATCGGAACTTTTGAACCGCAGAATGCGACAACAAAACCTCTGGAGGCAACCCACTTCGGCCGTCCGTTCTATTATGTGCCTGTCGCTCTGAGAGGCTTCTACAAGTACACTGCCGGTACACCTTTTATGGAACTGGTCAACAGGAAGTTGGTTGAAGTGCCCGGACGTGTGGATGAATGTGACATCTATGCAGTGTTCTATGAGCGCACTCCTGAAATGGACTATCTTGACGGGACAAATGTGTTGTCTGATGACAATCCCAATATCATAGCAGTGGCGCGTCTTGACGACGATCAGCGTCTTGGTGCTGCGGATTGGACTTTGTTCAATCAGGAGTTTGTCTACCGTCCCGGCAAGAGCATTGATCCTGAGAAACTTGAGGCCGGGGTCTATGCTCTGGCAGTAGTGATGACTTCAAGCATCGAGGGTGCGAAGTTCTCAGGCGCTATCGGCAGCACTCTGCTTGTTGACGAGGTGGAAGTGGTCTGCCTCTGATCCGTTTACAGTCGTTAATCAATCATAAAGAATGGAAATCATGAATATCAAACGTTATATAATAGGTGTACTGGCAGCCGCGTTTTGTGCAGCCGGCGCAACGGCTCAGGTTGACCGCTCGGCTGGAATCATCCGCTCGATGCTCCACGGTGTGGAGTATGAGGTTTATGCCGGAACAAATATCGGCGGAGCCTCACCGCTGCCTCTCCCTGCCGAGATCCGCGAGATCAATTCATATAGTCCGGAACTCAACCTGCAAATCGGTGCCACTGTGACAAAGTGGATGGATGTGCAGAAGAAGTGGGGTATGGCATTGGGCCTTCGTCTGGAAACAAAGGGCATGGAGACCAAGGCGACAGTCAAGAATTATGGCATGGCGATCATTCAGGATGGTGCTACTGTCAGCGGACGTTGGACCGGAAAGGTGCAGACCCGCTATCACTCCCAGCAGTTGGTTGTGCCGATTACTGCGGTGTTCAAAGCTCACAAACGTCTGAAAGTTCATGCCGGACCATATCTCGCTTTCGCATTCAGCAATGATTTCGACGGTTATGTCTACGATGGGTATCTTCGTGACGGAGATCCCACAGGAACAAAGATTTCGTTCGAAGGTGACACCCGCGCAAACTATGACTTCGGCGACAATCTGCGCCATTTCCAGTGGGGTATGCAGGGTGGAGTGACATGGACGGCCTATAAACACCTGCTTGTCAATGCAAATCTCGCATGGGGCTGCAACGATATTTTCGAATCGTCGTTCAAGACAGTGACTTTCAATCTCTATCCGATCTATCTCAACGTCGGTTTCGGCTATCTGTTCTGATCGTGGAGAGTTTCGGGCAAGCTGTGTCAGGCAAACCAATCAGGCAGGCCGCGTCAGGAAAACCGCATTAGGCAATCCGCGTTAAGTAATCCGCGTTAAGTAATCCGCGTCAGGCAAGCCGTGTCAACCGAGCCGCGTCAACCGAGCCGCGTTAGCGGTGGGCGATTCCAGGCCACTGCAAGAGCCGCGTTAGCGGTTCGCAGCTGTGGTAGAACCGCAACATCCAAAACGATCAAAGCGCCGTAGGTGCGAAACTGTTTCGCACCTACGGCGCTTTTTATCATTATATCACATTGTATTACCACAGCTGCGAACCCCCGATGGGGGCTCTTGCAGTGGCCTGGAATCGCCCGCCGCTAACGCGGCTTGCCTGACGGGGTGGGCTGACTTTTGCAGTGGCCTGGAATCGCCCACCGCTGACGCGGCTTGCCTGACGGGGTGGGCTGACTTTTGCAGTGGCCTGGAATCGCCCGCCGCTAACGCGGCTTGCCTGACGCGGGCTGACGTGGGCTTTTGCAGTGGCCTGGGATCGCCCACCGCTAACGCGGCTTGCCTGACGGGTGCCTGACGGGGTTTAGGGCTTGAGGACTACGCCGGTGCCTTTCAGTCCGTTGACGCCGATGGCGAGCGGGGTGTCGAAATTGACAATGCGGATGAAGTCGCTCTCGTAGACCGCCGGCTGCGAGTTGAGGAAATCGACATCGTAGAGAGCTGTGACAGGTTCACCCTCCTTGCGCCGGGCATTGGTGTCAATGGTGAAATAGGCCACACCGAACGATGTGAGGTTTTGGAAGAAGTGGGTGCCCTGGCTCGGTTCTATCCGATAGTTCGGAAGGGAGGATTCCACGATCAGGCGGGCGGCGGAGATGGCCGGCCATTTGACGGGGATGCCTAAAGAAGTGTCGGACGAGCCCCAGCGGCCCGGACCGATCAGGATGTAGCGCTCTTCACGGTCGAGGAAGCCGCGGTTGAGCTTCTCGATCTCGCGGGCGATGAGCGAATTGTTGGAGGACGAGAACTTCTCCGGTCGGACGTAGACCACGGTCCGGACTCCTTCGATGTTGCCATGACCGAGAGCCGTGCCTGATTTCAGCAGCAGCTTTTCGTCGGGCGTGGCCATCAGAGCCTCGTCGACGGTTTCTTTACGGTCGACAATCGGGCGGATCTGGAGCCAGTAGAGCCGACCTTTGTTCTTGGCGCCGGGACCTACCATTTTCGAGTCCGGGCCGATGATACCTGCGAATTCGATTTCGACCGGGCGCTGCATTTCGGTCTGTCCGGTCGTCAGCATGAAATCCACGGCTTCGGCGAGGGGATAGACCTTGTGTTTGAGAATATTGTTGAAGGTGACCACCTTGCGCCCCTCACCGGCATCGGTGTCGCGGATGATGTTGTCGCGGAAGTCGAATGTTGACACCATGTATTTCAGCTCGCCTTTTTCGGCCAGGTCCTGAACGCGGATTTTGGCCACGTTGTAGCCGTCGTCGACAATCAGATTGTCGGCCGTCCGTGCGGCTTTCATGTCGAGGGCATACATGCGTGTCTGGGTGTCGCGCAGGGCGAGCGAGAGTTCCGAGGTCTGAAGGACATTTTCGGGGTGGCGGGGCGAAAAACGCAGGCCGAGTCCGCCGTCGACAATGTATTTGCCAAGACCGACTGCGATTTCCGCCACTCCGTCTTCGGGCTTTTCGTCGTTGAGCGGATAGTAGTTGAGCGAGCGTCCGACTCCGGAGAAAGAGGGGAAATAGTAATCTCCGATCTCCTTGCCGACAACCTCCTGGAGAATGACGGCCATTTTTTCCTGGTCGATGATGTTGGAAGTGGCGGTCATGTAGGCTTTCGAATCGGCGTAGAACACAGAGGCGTAGACGCCCTTGATTGCATCTGTCACCATCTTTAGCATCAGTTGCGGGTCAGTGCTCTTCGGCACCATGTAGGTGGAATAGATGCCGGCAAAGGGCTGGTAGTGTGAATCTTCGAGGAGGCTGGAGCTACGGACAGCGATCGGCGTGTCGACAACCTCGAAGAGGGCCAGAAGATCGTCCTTGATTCTGCGTGGAAGTTTGCCCTCAAGGAAGTGGCGCAGGATTTCTTCGTCAGGAGCATCGCTTAGAGCGATGGGGTAGAGCTTGTTGGACTCCATGAACTCGTCGAAGATATCGGTGCAGAGCACGACGGTGCGCGGAATCGTGATCGAGATTCCGTCGAAATTGTCGCATACGGGGTTTTTCTTGATGATGGAGTCGATGAAAGCCAGGCCGCGGCCCTTGCCTCCGAGCGACCCCTGACCGATGCGGGCGAAGTTGGAATAGTGGTCGAAGCGGTCTTTCTGGAAGATGGCCACCACGCCGCGGTTTTTCATCCGGCGGTATTTGACGATCAGGTCGAAGAAGAGCTGACGCACCTGAGGGGCATCTTTCAGGTCGCGGAAGCGGTGGTGTTTGATCACCTCGGCGATCGGGAACATGGCGCGGGAGTAGAGCCAACGGGAGATATCGTTGAACGACGCATGCCAGTAGAGCGCTTCGGCAGGGATGTTGAAGATGTTTTTCTGCAAGTCTTTCAGCGACTTTATCCGGAAAATTTCCTCGCCGCTCTCAGGGTTGCGGATGACGAAATCGCCGAATCCGAAATTGTTGATGATCGCTTTGCCGAGGTCGACGGGGAATTTTTTTGAGTTCTTGTCGATGAAAGTGCCTCCGAGTTCGATGACATCGTGAGCATTCTCGTTTTCGGAACTTTCGATGATCATCGGCAGATAGGGGTCGCGGGAACGGAGTTCCTTGGCGAGTCGTATGCCTGCTTTGGGATCCTTCTTGCCCTCGCGCATGAAGGAGACATCGCTGATGACGCCGAGGATGTGGTTGCTGTAACGGTCATAAAGCTCAAGGGCCTCTTCATAGTCGCGGGCCAGCATCACTTTAGGACGTCCGCGCATGCGCAACATCTGTTCATGCTCGTTGAGAGCCTCTGTCGAGAACTCGCGTGACTGTTTGAGAATGAACTTGTAGACGATCGGAAGCACCGAGGAGTAGAATCTCACGGAGTCTTCGACGAGAAGGATCATCTGCACTCCGACACCGTTGATGTCGGCATCGGCATTCATCTTGTCTTCAAGAAGCTTGATGACGGCAAGGAGCAGATCGACGTTGCCAAGCCATGAAAAGACATAGTCTATGCCTGAGAAATCCTCATTGGCCAGGCGGCGTGACACCTCCTTGGAGAATGGGGTGAGGACGATAATCGGCATCGTGGGGTAGGCATCGCGGATGCGCCGCGCGCCCGAAAAAGTCTCACTGACATCGTTGCCGGGCATCATGATCACAAGGTCGAAACTTTTGACCTTCATGATCTCCATAGCCTCGTCGGAGTTGAGCGCGCGTGTGACGCGCGGGGGAGAAGAAAGATTGAGAGCAGTGTATTCGAAATAGAGTTGTTCTTCAACGCGGCCGTCTTCCTCCATCATGAAAGCGTCATAAGCGGAGGCAATCAGCAATACATTGAAAATGCGCTTTTGCATCAGGTTTTGAAAGGCTGTGTCTTTGAAATACAACTGGCTCAGTGCGTCGTCTGTCATAAGATTGGATGTACTATATATAAATGGTGGATATATAATAATGTTAAGTAACTCTTCAAAATTAAACGATATAATGAACATTAGTATCTCCTATGGAGGATCTTTTATACTCTCTGCGGTTTTATTCCGGTCAGAATCAAGTTCTTCATCGGTCGTTTATGTCTATAAACTCCCTCTTCAGTCCTCGATTCTGCCTCTGAATAAATCCCGCATATAGTATAAATTAATTTTTCAGAGTTACTTATATATAAATAAGGTGGTGTAACTATCTGCAAAATTAATAAAAAATGCCGATCTCCCGTTGCTTGCGGATGAAAAAGAGAGAAACAAGCCAAGTAATGGCCTGTAAGGTGTAGCCATCGATTAAAAATTGGGTTTTAACATAAAAAGTGTGTGAAAAAGGCTTGGATTTGTAGCAAAATGCTTAACTTTGCAGTGATTTCTCAATTTAACTTGGGATAGAAGTTACAATTATGACCTCGCGCTCTAAGAACGACATGGAGCTGATAAGCTT
Organism: Duncaniella sp.; assembly: GCF_029054785.1. Taxonomy (GTDB): domain Bacteria; phylum Bacteroidota; class Bacteroidia; order Bacteroidales; family Muribaculaceae; genus Duncaniella. Next base: position 23,238 of record NZ_JAIDEN010000165.1, on the reverse strand, counting down.
CACCAAGATGCACGGCATCGGCAACGACTACATTTACATCAATTGTATGGAGTCGGTGCCCGATCGGCTCCCCGAACTGGCGGAGGAGATGAGCGACCGTCATTTTGGGGTCGGAGGCGACGGGATAGTTCTCATCTGCCCGTCGGACAAAGCCGACTTCAGAATGAGGATGTTTAACAACGACGGATCAGAGGCCCGCATGTGTGGAAACGCCTCCCGCTGCATCGCCAAGTATGTCCACGACCACAAACTCACCGAAAAAACTCGCATAAGCCTTGAAACCCTTTCCGGGATCAAGGTTTTGTCGCTTAATATGAGCACCTCAGGAGAGGTTGAAAGTGTCACGGTCGACATGGGGGAGCCTGAACTGACAGCCTCCGCCGTACCGGTCAGCTGCGGGAGTGAGAGAATGGTCGAGGAAACGGTGGCAACGTCCTGCGGCGACGTTAAAGTGACCGCCGTCTCGATGGGCAATCCGCATGGAGTGGTTTTCGTAGACCGCATCGAGGATGTGCCTTTTGACACTCTTGGCCCTGAGCTTGAAAAGCATCCGATGTGGCCCGACCGAGCCAACATAGAGTTCCTCCAGATCATTTCGTCGTCGGAGGCACGGATGAGAGTGTGGGAGAGAGGCACAGGCGAGACCCTTGCCTGCGGCACCGGAGCATGTGCTTCGGCAGTCGCCGCCGCTCTTACCGGCCGTTGCGGCAGGGAAGTCACGATACATCTCCGCGGAGGGGATCTTGATATACGCTGGGCCGAGAACGGACATGTCATGATGACCGGAAGCGCCACAGAGGTATTCGAGGGAAATTACTACCGACAACGTTGACAGAACGACGCATAGGCCACATGGATTGATTTCCGTAGATGCTATGAATTGCAGGGAAAGAACAATATCTTTTCCGGATGATGCCTTTTTTTTAGTGAGAATTTAAATATATATACGATACAAGGTAAAACAGATGTTTAGAATCAACGATAATTTTACACGGCTTCCGGCCTCTTACCTCTTCAGCGAGGTGGCTCGCAGGGTCAATGCCTATATAGATTCCCATCCGGAAGCGGATGTGATCAGAATGGGTATCGGTGACGTCACGCGCCCGCTCTGCCAGGCGGCTGTTGACGCACTCCACAAGGCGGTCGATGACGAAGCATGCGGCGAGACCTTTCATGGCTACGGGCCTGAGCAGGGTTATTCGTTCCTTGTTGAAAAGATTGCCCGCCATGACTATCGGGAGCGCGGAATCGAGATTTCGGAAGATGAGATTTTCGTCAGCGACGGTGCGAAAAGCGACACCGGAAACATCGGCGATATCCTTTCTGCCGCCAACCGCATCGCAGTGACAGATCCGGTCTATCCGGTCTATGTAGACACAAATGTGATGGGAGGCCGTGCGGGAGAGCTTGGAGCCGATGGCCGCTGGTCGAAAATAGAATATCTGCCATGTACGGCGGAAAACGGATTTGTTCCGGCGCTTCCGACCGGAAATCCCGACGTGATCTATCTCTGTTATCCTAACAATCCGACCGGAACCACACTGACCCGCAGCCAGCTTAAAGTCTGGGTGGACTATTGCCGGGAACACGGGGCACTCCTGCTCTTCGATGCGGCTTATGAGGCCTTTATCCGTGAAGACGATGTACCCCATTCGATCTATGAAATCGAGGGAGCCAGAGAGGTAGCCATTGAATTCCGCAGCTATTCGAAGACGGCGGGTTTCACAGGCATCCGTCTGGGTTATACAGTGGTGCCTAAAGAGCTTGAGGGGCTGGACAAAAACGGCAATCAGGTCGCGCTGAACGGCCTGTGGCGCCGTCGGCAGACCACCAAATTCAACGGCGCCAGCTATCTCACCCAGCGCGCAGCCGAGGCCCTCTACACTGAAGAAGGCCGGAGGCAGGTGCGTGAAACCATCGACTACTATCTTGAAAATGCCAGGATTCTCCGCGAGGGTCTGGCCCAGGCCGGATATGAGGCGGTAGGAGGTATCAACTCACCCTATATCTGGCTCAAGACTCCGGGAACAATGACATCATGGGAATTTTTCGATTACCTGCTTGACCGTTACCATATTGTCGGCACACCCGGCAGCGGTTTCGGCCCATCGGGCGAAGGCTATTTCCGGCTGACGGCATTCAATACCCACGAAAATACCCGCCGCTGCATCGAGCGACTCAGCGGAAAAACAGACTGTAAATAAGAGAATTAGAATTATTAAAATACTTAACACAACGTGCAACTATGTCAAGTTTAAGATTTAAGGTTGTTGAAGAAGCTTCAAACCGCAAGGCAGCTCCGGTCGACATTCCGAAAGAGCGTCCGCAGGAATACTATGCCAGCAAAGTGTTCAACCGCGCAAAAATGTATGAATATCTGCCTTTGGATACCTACAAGGCACTTATCAATGCAATTGACAACAAAGAACCGATCTCGCGTGAAGTTGCCGACAGTGTGGCTGAGGGAATGAAACGTTGGGCGATTGACAACGGAGTCCGCCACTACACACACTGGTTCCAGCCTCTGACAGAGACCACTGCCGAAAAGCATGACGGTTTTATCGAGCATGACGGCAAAGGCGGCATCGTGGAAGAATTTTCCGGCAAGCTGCTTGTTCAGCAGGAACCCGATGCCTCAAGTTTCCCCAACGGCGGTATCCGCAACACCTTCGAAGCCCGCGGCTATTCAGCCTGGGATATCTCCTCGCCGGTGTTTATCCTTGACAACACACTCTGTATCCCGACAATTTTCATCTCCTATACAGGAGAGTCACTTGACTATAAGACCCCGCTCCTGCGCGCGCTTTCAGCCGTAGACAAAGCCGGTACAGGCGTGGCCCGCTACTTTGATCCCAATGTCCAGCATGTGATTTCAAATCTCGGCTGGGAGCAGGAATATTTCCTCGTTGACGAGGCTCTCTATGCCGCCCGTCCCGACCTTGTGATGACAGGCCGCACTCTGATGGGACATGAGTCTGCGAAAAACCAGCAGCTCGAAGACCACTATTTCGGCGCTATCCCCTCGCGTGTGCAGGCTTTCATGCTCGATCTTGAAATCGAAGCGCATAAACTCGGAATCCCGGCCAAAACCCGCCACAACGAGGTTGCGCCCAACCAGTTCGAGCTTGCTCCGATTTTTGAGGAAACCAACCTTGCCAATGACCACAACATGCTGATCATGTCTGTGATGGCAGAAGTGGCACGCCGTCATAATTTCCGCATCCTTCTCCACGAGAAGCCTTTTGCAGGCATCAACGGCTCAGGCAAGCACAACAACTGGAGCCTTGGCACCGACACCGGCACTCTGCTCTTCGCCCCCGGCAAGACTCCGATGGAGAATCTTCAGTTCATCACGTTTGTCGCTAATGTGATGGCAGCCGTGCACCGCCACAATGCCCTGCTCAAAGCATCGATCATGTCGGCTACAAACTGCCACCGTCTCGGCGCCAATGAGGCACCTCCGGCTATCATCTCGATCTTTACCGGAAGTCAGCTCGCCGAAATCCTCAGCAAGATCAAGAATTCCGACAAGGACGAACTGATCGCGCTTGCAGGCAAAGAGAAACTCGACCTCGGAGTGGCTCAGATCCCGGAACTTATGATCGACAACACAGACCGCAACCGCACATCGCCGTTTGCTTTCACAGGCAACCGTTTCGAATTCCGCGCTGTCGGATCGAGCGCCAACTGTGCATCAGCAATGATCGCCTTGAATGCCGCCGTTGCCGAACAGCTTGCCGACTTCAAGCAGAAAGTCGACTCGCGTCTTGCAGTCGGCGAAGGTCTCCAGCATGCCCTCCTTGCCGAAATCAAGGCACTCCTTCTCTACTCCGAAGCCATCCATTTTGACGGTAACGGCTATTCCGACGAATGGAAAGAAGAAGCTGCCCGCCGCGGTCTCGACTGCGAGACCAACCCGGCTCTCATCTTCGATGCCTACCTGCGTCCCTCGTCAATCGAGATGTTCCGCAAGACCGGTGTGATGAACCATGTGGAACTTGAGGCCCGCAACGAAGTGAAGTGGGAGATGTATACCAAGAAAATCCAGATCGAAGCCCGTGTGCTCGGCGATCTTGCCATCAACCACATCATCCCCGTGGCTACCCGCTATCTTTCGATCCTGCTTGACAACATGGTCAAGATCCGCACACTATTCCCCGGCAACAAGGGTGAGGAACTCTCGTCGCAGGACGCTGTGACAGTTGAAAAGATCATGCACCACTGCTCGATCATCAAGGAGGAGGTTGCAAAGATGGTCAATGCCCGCAAGGAAGCCAACAAGATCGGTTCGGAACGCGAGAAAGCGTTGGCCTACTCGCTTGAAGTGGCTCCGTCGCTTGAGGTTGTCCGCTACCACATCGACAAACTGGAACTCCTGGTCGACAATGAGATGTGGCCTCTGCCCAAGTATCGTGAACTTCTCTTTATCCGCTAATATGGATAAGTGAAACCGTATATGTCCCTGCGAAAGAAGCAACCGGAAGTTGCCTGCTTTCGCAGGGATATTTTTTGAATATTCTCTTATTTGAAATGTGATGTCAAATCACTAATTTTGTATTTTTAGAAAACCTCACTTATCTCATTCAGCAATGGAGATTCTCAAACATGAGTGTGGCATCGCAATGGTGCGCCTGCTCAAACCGTTGGAATATTATAAAGAGAAATACGGCACATACGCCTACGGACTTAACAAGCTTTATCTCCTCATGGAGAAACAGCACAACCGCGGGCAGGAAGGCGCCGGAATCGGAGTCGTTAAAATGCACGCCCATCCGGGGAATGAATATGTTTTCCGCGAACGTGCGCTCGGCAAGGATGCGATTCAGGAAATATTCGAAACGGTAAAGACGAAAATAACCGGTGTCGGACTTTCCGGCCATGATGCTGAATGGGTCGACTCCTATGCGCCGTTTATCGGAGAAATCTACATGGGGCATCTGCGCTATTCGACCACCGGCAAAAGCGGGATTTCCTATTGCCATCCCTTCCTCCGCAGAAACAACTGGCGCTCGCGCAATCTTCTGATGTGCGGCAACTTCAATATGACCAATGTAGATTCAATTTTTGAAGGAGTCGTGGCCTGCGGGCAACATCCGAGAATTTACAGTGACACAGTGGTCCTTCTGGAGCAGCTTGGCGACGCTCTTGACAAAGAAAACCACCGCATTTATCGCCAGTACCGCGATTCTATTTCGGGACAGAAACTCAGCGTCGCAATCGAGGACAATCTCGACATGACACGAGTGCTTGCGCCGACAGCTCCTCAATGGGACGGCGGCTTTGTCATCTGCGGGGCCACCGGCTCAGGAGACATGTTCGTGTTGCGTGACCGTCACGGAATCCGTCCGGCATTCTACTACCGCGATGATGAAGTGGTGGTCGTGGCCTCTGAGCGGCCTGTCATCCAGACTGTGTTCGATGTGCCCAGACGGGCAGTCAGCGAGCTTACTCCGGGAAGCGCCATCATCGTGAGCAAGGCCGGGCAGGTGACCGTCACCGATGTGCTCGGCGAGGCTGAAAACCAGCGCTGTTCGTTTGAAAGAATCTATTTCTCGCGGGGCAGTGACGCCGATATTTACCGCGAACGCAAGCAGCTCGGCCGCAATGTGGTCCCGGCAATCATGAAAAGTATTGACAATGATCTGGCCCATTCGGTGTTCTCTTTCATCCCGAACACAGCCGAAGTGGCTTTCCTCGGAATGGTCGACCAGTTGGACAAAGAGCTGAACATCATCAAGGAACGTGAAATCCTTGACGCTCAGGCCGAGGGGACTCTGACACCAAAACGTCTCAGCGAGATCATGGAGCGTAATCTGAGGGTAGAGAAAGTGGCAATCAAGGATATCAAACTCCGGACATTCATTGCCGAGGGCGATGCCCGCAACGACCTTGCCGCCCATGTCTATGATGTGACTTACGGAATAGTCGAGAATAATGTGGACAATCTTGTGGTGATCGACGACAGCATTGTGAGAGGGACAACTCTGAAGCAGTCGATTCTCAAAATGCTTGACAGGCTCCATCCGCGTAAAATTGTGGTGGTTTCATCTTCGCCTCAGGTCCGCTATCCTGACTATTACGGTATCGACATGTCGCGCATGGGCGAGTTCATTGCATTCAGGGCAGCTGTCGAACTGCTGAAAGACCGCGGTATGGAGAATGTGCTTGACGAGACATACGTCCGGTGCAAGGAGCAGGAAAAACTTCTTGATATAGAGATGCGGAATTGCGTGAAAGACATTTATGCACCATTCACCCAGGAGGAAATTTCGCGTAAGATCGTCGAAATGCTAACCGCCGACGGTTCGATCAATGCCGAGGTGGACATAATCTATCAGACGCTTCAGGGGCAGCGCCAGGCAATCCCGACTTGTCCGGGCGACTGGTATTTCTCCGGCGATTATCCGACTCCCGGCGGAGTGCGTCTTGTCAACCGGGCATATATTAATTTTTATGAGGGCAACGCCGACAAGCGTTGATCCTGTCTTTTGATATGGCAACTCCCGTTTCTCTCCTTCGAGGAGTCCTGATATTCATTTCCCTTGTGCAGTCTCTGCCGTCGTTCGGGCGGCAGACTGCTGAAAGGGTATATGCGGACACCCCCTTTCTTCTGACCGACAGCACCAGCCTGATGCCGTTGGCAGCGGATGCTGATTCATATATTATAGACGTGCGGGCGGCGATGGCCGGAATCGGCGAACGGGTAGGGGCCGCGCCCAACTACTGGGGATTTTCCGTCGCTTTTCCTGACGATACCCTGGGACTGATGTTGCGCCACGGTAACACGGCCTTCGGCGATATTCTTGACCGCCGTCAGAGCATTCTGACTTTAACGCGTGGCGGGAAAGAGATCTGGAGCAGTGATGTAAGCGCCTTTGACAGTGCTTCCGGTGACTATAACACCATTCAGCTTCTGTTTGACCGCAAGCGTCAGCGGCTTGAGATCCGCGGCGGAGGCAAGAACATGACGGAGATTTTTATGTCTGACGCCGTGTTTGCCGACGCGCCTGAAAGTGTCGGGCTGTGGAGCAAGGGACCCTTGTCTGTCGCTTCATTTTCCATAGAAACATCCATCGCTCCCGGTCGCAGACTGGCCACAGCCTGGACCGAGACCTCCCTGAAAAGCTATTTGCTGGAATCGACAGACCCGATAGAGGGGTTCTGGCAGTATCTTGACAGAGAAAACAATCCGCAGTATGCGCGCATGGGAGGTCGCTATCTTCTTGCAGTTGTCAGAAACGATGCTACTGAGGCTTATGATATAATTTATGTCAGCGGGGCGGAGACCTATGCTTCCGACTGGAGTCCGATGATGCTGAAAGGAAGCCTGAAACCGACAATATTCCTGGACCATTATGATCTGGAATGGATCGACTCGACTTTTGAGCCAATCACACGTGACATCCATGCGCAGATGACCGACGATGCCATTCTTTCGCTCTCGTTTCCGCTGCTGAAAACAACAGTCAGATTTTCCAAGATGCGTCTGAAATGATCATGACGCCGGTAATTCCGATGTCATCTATAAGATGGAATTTCCTAAAGACTGCCGATCACGAGGAATGTAAGGCCGATGAGCAACAGCGTGAGATCGAGCAGCTTGAGCCGGATGTTCTTTTCGTGAAGAGCGATCACCCCATAGAAGAACGAGACAATCACGCTGCCGCGGCGGATCATGGAGACAACTGCGATCATCGATCCGTCTAATGAAAGACTGTAAAAATATGCTATGTCAGCCACGGTCAGAAACAGTGAGATCAGCGGAATTGTCCAGCGCCACTGCAATTTGGTGGCCGAACCTTTGCCGCGGAGAATCAGTCCGATGGTGACGCCCATGATGAACAGCTGATAGAGCGAATACCAGGCCTGGACTTCCAGCGGTTCATAGCGGGTGAGAAGATATTTGTCGTAAAGAGCGCTTACGGCACCCATGACCGTGGCGCCGATAGCCATCCAGACCCATTTGTTTGACTTGATCGAGATTCCCTCTTTGCCTCCGACGCGGCTGATGAAATAGAGCGACCAGAAACCGAGGATCACACCGGCCCACTGCCATGCGTTGAGTCTTTCGCCGAAAAGCAGGAGGGCGCCGACGAGCACCATCACCGGACGCGACGCATTGACAGGACCCGCAATTGTCAGCGGCAGATGCTTGATGCTCGCATAACCCAAAAGCCATGAACTCAGGACTATGCCTGATTTTATGAGGATTGCGCCATGTCCGGCCAGGGTGTTGCCCAGTCCGTAATTGCCATGACTTATGCCGATTATAATTACCGGAAGCATGAAAAGCGATCCGAAAAGAGTGTTGAGGAAGAGGACGCCGAGCACATTGTTGCCGTCGACTGACAGTTTTTTCATTATGTCATAGAAGCCGAGACACAGGGCGGAGATCATTGCAAGTATTACCCACATAGCTGACTGTGTTATCAAAAATTCGTGCAAAGTTACTAAATTAATTTTTCGCCGGTTGCTAATTGAGAAATTTTGTGCTAACTTTGTGGGATAAAAACTCAAATAAAAACGATATGAAATTTACCGTTCCCAGTAAGACGCTTCATAATTTTGCTTCATCAGTAAGCAAAGTCATCAATGCAAAAAATGCGCTGACGATCCTTAACAATTTTCTTTTTTCGATCGAGGGCAGCGTGTTGACTATTACCGCTTGTGATGGTGAAAACATGCTCTGCGGACGTATTCCGATCATGGATGTTGAAGGAGAGGGCGAGTTCTGTATCGACGCCCGCCGTATTGTCGAACTCCTTCGCGTCATGCCTGAGCAGGAACTTAATTTCGTGATTGACGAGGTCACTCTTGCCGTAGAGATGTCCCATCCCAACGGTTCTTATAAATTCATGGGCCTCAAGGGCTCGGAATATCCCCATTTCGACCGCAACAAGGAATCTGAAAATCTGCTGGTGTTCAAGGCTCCCGGATCGGCTCTTCTCAGAGGTCTGGAATATACCTCCTTTGCCGCAGGCACAGACATGCTGCGCCCGCAGATGATGGGTGTCTATTGGGACATCAAGCCTGACAAACTTGTCTTTGTAGCCACCGATACCCACAAGCTGGTGCGTTTCGAGGATTGTAGCCTTTCGCCTGAGATCGAAGGCTCGTTTATTCTTCCCAACAAGTCAACCAACGTGTTCCGCAGTGTGTTCAGCCGTGACGAAGAAGTGACAGTCAAGCTCGATCAGCAGTCGGGTGTAACATTCGAGACAGATACATTCACATTCGAGAGCCGTCTTGTCAAGGGCCGCTATCCCGATTATACAAGAGTGATTCCGGAGAACAATCCGTTCACACTCACTGTCAACCGCCATTCGTTCACAACTGCTGTGCGCCGTGTGAGCCTCTTCGTTGACGAAGGCCACGGTCTCATCAAGTTCAACGTCACCCCCGAACGCGTGACAATCAAGGCTTCTGACAATGAGTACAACACCTCCGGTGTGGAGACTCTTTCGGCTGATTTCACAGGCAGCAATATGGTGATCGGCTTCAGCTCGTCATATCTTTCGGAACTTGCCGGTGTGCTCTGGACCGAAGATATCGTGTTCAAACTTGCCGATCCGTCGAAACCTGCTGTGATTCTGCCGACCGAGGACAAGGCCGATACCCGCCTGACAATGCTCCTCATGCCGATGAACGTAACTGATTTCTAAGAGGACATGCAGCTTAATCTTAAGAAACCGATAGTCTTTTTTGATCTTGAGACCACAGGTGTGGACATTCTCCATGATCGCATCGTAGAGATTTCACTTATAAAGATTCTTCCGGACGGACAGGAGATCGAGAAGACCCGCAGAGTCAATCCCGAAATGCCGATTCCGCCGGAAGCGACAGCCGTCCATCACATCACGGATGAGGATGTGGCAGGTGAGCCGACTTTCCGGCAGATTGCCCGTTCGCTGGCCAACGAGCTGACCGGCTGTGACATCGCAGGCTTCAATTCAAACCGTTTCGATGTCCCGATGCTTGATCAGGAGTTCCAGCGGTCAGGGGTGAAGTTTGATTTCACGAAAGCCCGTTTCATTGACGTGCAGACGATTTTCCACAAGAAGGAACAGCGCACACTTGTGGCCGCATATAAATTTTATTGTGGCAAGGATCTTGACGGCGCCCATTCGGCCAATGCCGATACGCGGGCTACTTATGAAGTGCTCAAAGCCCAGCTTGACCGCTACGACGATCTGCCGAATGACATGGAGGAGCTGAGCAAGTTCTCCAGAGTCAACCGCAACGTTGACTTCATGGGGCGCATCGTGCTTGACGACAATGACCGTGAAATTGTCAATTTCGGAAAATACAAGGGACAGCCGGTAGCTGAAGTGTTCCGCAAGGATCCCTCGTACTACGACTGGATCATGAAAGGCGATTTCGCCCAGAATACCAAAGACTGTTTTACCCGCATAAAACTCGCAATGAAATGAGTCCTCTCGCAGGCAAGCATATTATTCTTGGAATTTGCGGAGGCATAGCCGCATATAAATCCGTTTCCCTGCTCCGCCTTTTTGTGAAGGCCGGGGCAGAGGTGCAGGTTGTCATCACTCCCGCCGGAAAGCAGTTCATAACCCCTGTGACTCTTTCATCTTTGAGTCAGAAGCCCGTTGTCAGTGAGTTTTTCACAGCCAATACGGGCGAGTGGCATTCCCACGTGGATCTCGGCCTGTGGGCCGACTGCATGGTGATCGCCCCGGCCACTGCCTCGACAATCGGAAAGATGGCCCACGGCATTGCCGACAATATGCTGGTGACCACCTATTTGTCAGCCAAATCGCAGGTCTTCGTGGCCCCGGCTATGGACCTTGACATGATGGCTCATCCCTCGACCACAGCCAATCTTGAACTTCTGCGCAGCTATGGCAACGTAATCATCGAGCCTGAAAGCGGAGAACTCGCAAGCGGCCTTGTCGGCAAAGGCCGCATGGAGGAGCCTGAAAATATCTTCAGGACAATCGAGGCTTATTTTGCCGCCAAAGGAGATCTCAGCGGCAGAAAAGTGCTTGTCACTGCCGGTCCGACTTATGAGCGCATTGACCCCGTCAGATTTATCGGTAACTTTTCATCCGGTAAAATGGGCTATGCGATTGCCGAGGAGTTCGCCTCCCGTGGAGCTGAAGTCACCCTGGTCAGCGGTCCGGTTTCGCTCAAGCCTGTCAGTCCGTCGATCCGGCTGGTTAAGGTTGAGTCGGCGCGGCAGATGTTGCAGGCCTGTCAGGATGCATTCCCGCAGAGTGATGTCGCTGTAATGTGCGCGGCTGTCGCTGATTATGCGCCTGCTGAGGTCGCTGACAGAAAAATAAAGCGCGAGCATGACGATGTGCCGGTCATAAGCCTTGTGAAGAATCCTGACATTGCCGCTACACTCGGCTCCAGGAAGCGGGATGACCAGATCCTGGTAGGATTCGCGCTGGAGACTGACCATGAGCTTGACAATGCCGTAGGTAAGATGCAGCGCAAGAATCTGGATATGATCGTGCTCAATTCCTTGCGTGATCAAGGTGCAGGATTCGGTACGGATACCAACAAGGTGACTGTCCTGACATCGTCAGGCGACCGCACGGAGTTCGGACTCAAGTCAAAGCAGGCTGTGGCCAAAGATGTGGTCGATTCCGTCATCGGACTTCGGCCGGAACTGAAAGGCCTCTGATAATCTTTGTTGATTTCAATTTTATGAAAGCTCTTGTTTCTTTCCTCGTTTCGCTGATCGTTTCTGCTGCCGGAATGGCTCAGGAACTGAATTGCCGTGTCGAGATCAACACGTCGCAGCTCGAAGGAACCAACAAGAGTGTGTTTGAGACATTGCAGAACGCTGTCAATGAGTATGTGAATACAAGCCAGTGGACTCAGACCCAGTTTTCGCCTAACGAAAAGATCGAGTGCACGCTGTTTTTCACAATCACCAAATATGACGAATCGACCGGCGCGATGGAAGGCTCTCTTCAGGTCCAGTCCACAAGACCGGTCTACAATTCGTCATACACGACAACCCTGATAAACTTCAAGGACAACAAGATTGAGTTTGCCTATCAGGAAAACGAGCCTCTGATCTATTCGGAGACAAATATGGAAAGTCAGCTGACGCAGATATTGAATTTTTATATCTATCTGATCCTGGCGGTTGATTTCGACTCTTTCTCGCCTCGCGGCGGAGATCCGTACTTTGACCGGCTCGAAACGATTGTCCATCAGGGGCAGTCGTCGGGCGAAAGTGGCTGGAAGGCCTTTGAGGACACAAAAAACCGCGCCGCCGTGCTTGCCTCGTTCGCTGATCCTTCGACCCGCCGTTTGCGTGACCTCTATTACAATTATCATCTTCAGGGCCTTGACCAGATGTCTGTCAGTCCGGAAAAGGGACGAAAGACGATTGACACCTCACTGGATATTCTCACGGAGATCCATAAGGTGGCCCCGATGTCAGTCGGACTGTCGATGTTCAAGGATGCCAAACTTGATGAGCTTGTGAACATCTATTCGAAAGCGACAGCCGATGAGCGGCAGCATGCCTATGATGTGTTGTCGGCCATTTTCCCGACAGAGCAGCAGAGGCTCGATCAGATCAAGCGTGGCGATTCCTGATGTCAGCCTGTGAAAAAAAGTAATATCATTAAACTCTCAAAGAAGTGTTAGAATCACTCCACATATCGAACTATGCGCTGATTGACTTGATCGACATCAGTTTTCATCCGGGTTTCAATGTAATCACCGGTGAGACCGGTGCCGGAAAGTCGATCATTCTCGGCGCTCTTTCCATGTTGCTTGGCGCAAGGGCTGATACTCGTGTGGTGAGCAACCCTGACGCCAAAAGTGTCATTGAGGCCGTGTTTTCCGTAAAAGACTATCCCTTGCTGAAAGAGTTCTGTTTGCAGGAAGACATTGAGTGGGATGACGAGCGTTGCATTCTGCGTCGCGAAATTTCGCCTGCCGGACGTTCACGCGCTTTTGTCAATGACTCTCCGGTCCCTCTCACGAAACTCCGCGAGGTCAGTCTGCATCTGATCGACATCCATTCCCAGCATCAGAATCAGTTGCTGGCTACTCCGGCTTTCCAGCTTGACGTGATCGACACTCTTGCCGGAAACGCACCGCGCCTGAAAGCCTATCAGGTCAGATTCAACGCGCTGCGGGAAGCGATCAAGCGGCTGAAAGTGGCCCGTGCCAGAATAGAACGCTCGCGTGAGGACGAGGAGTTTACCCGTTATCAGCTTGAGCAGATTGAAGAACTCAATCTTCAGCGTGGCGAACAGGCGGATCTCGAACGGGAGAGGGATGTCCTGACCAATCTTGCTTCGATAAAGGAGGCTTTGTCGAGAGCTACTGGCGCTCTTGACGGAGAAGGCGGAGGCGCTTTGCATCTGCTTGAAAAGGCGATGGAAGCCTGTGACGATCTTGACGATCTGCTTGACAGTTCAGACTCCATCCCTGAACGTCTGGAGTCTGCAAAGATCGAGATTTCGGACATCGCTTCGACTCTCAGGGGTCTTGACGAAAGTCTTGGTGCCGATCCGTCGGCTTTGGCTTCAATCGAAGAGCGTCTGGGTGCGATATATTCGCTGTGTCATAAGCATCATGTGGATGATGCCGACGGTCTGATTGATTTGCGCGATTCACTCAGAGCGAAGTTGAAGGCTCTCGATGACTCAGATGACACCATTGAGGAACTGGAGAGGGATGCCCGCCGGGCAAAGGCTCTTGCCAAAGAGGCTGCTCAGGAAATTTCGAAAGCCCGTCAGGAAGAGGCTGTGAGATTCGGAAAGCATCTGACTGAAATTGCGATGCCTTTGGGCATGAAAAATCTTCGCTGTGAGATCAGTGTCACTCCTGCCGACATGAGTTCAACCGGATGTGACAGTGTTGAGTTCATGGTTGCGTTCAACAAGAATCAGCCGCTGATGCCGGTCGGCGCCACTGCGTCAGGAGGTGAGATTTCTCGCCTGATGCTGTCGATAAAGTCGATCATCGCATCGCGTATGCAGTTGCCGAGCATCATATTTGATGAGATTGACACCGGAGTGTCAGGCGATGTCGCCAACCGGATGGGGCAGATGATGAAGGATATTTCAAAGAATATTCAGGTAACAACCATTACCCATCTTCCGCAAGTGGCTTCGAAAGGTGCACATCAGTATCGTGTCTACAAGGAGGATGACGAGCATTCGACCCACACGCGTATCTCTCTGCTGAGTGACGAGGAGCGTGTCAGCTCGATAGCCGCGATGCTTGGGGGCGCTGACATTGATGCCGCAGCTATTGCCGCAGCCCGAAGTCTTTTGGCTCAGGGCTGAGAGAGCGGGATTTGTTTGAAATAAAGAAATAACAGACTAATAAAAAATTATATAGAATAAAAAGACGTGGACCGCAACGATTATATTTATGGCCTTCGGGCTGTGATGGAGGCTATCGAGGCCGGAAAAGAGATTGACAAGATTTTTATTGCCAAGGATTTGCAGGGCGATCTGGCTTCGGAACTGATTTCGCTTGCCCGTGCCAATAGGGTTGTGATGCAGAGGGTGCCGGTTGAGCGTATCAACCGCATTACCCGTAAGAACCATCAGGGTGTGCTGGCCATGATGTCTGCCGTAACATACCATAGGCTTGATCATCTTGTGCCTGAACTTTATGAAGCCGGTATTTTGCCGTTCATCGTATTGCTTGACGGAATCACCGATGTCAGAAACTTCGGTGCTATCGCGCGTACCTGCGAGTGTGCGGGAGTGGATGCGATCGTTATTCCGGAGCATGGCAGTGTTTCTGTCGGCGGAGATGCCATCAAGACTTCTGCCGGTGCATTGCATCATATCCCGGTGTGTCGCGTTTCGTCGATCGCATGGGCTGCTAAATTCCTGCGTGAGAATGGCTACAATGTGGTTGCTGTGACTGAAAAATCTGACATCAATTACACCGAGGGCAAATATTCCGATCCGGTTGCCATCGTTATGGGTGCGGAGGATGTCGGCATTTCTCCGGAAGCCATGAAGCAGTGTGATACCCGCGTGGGCATTCCGATGTTCGGAAACATCGGCTCACTGAATGTTTCAGTTGCAGCCGGAGTCATGATATATGAGGTGGTCCGTCAGCGTCTGGAGGCCAATCTCGAAATCATCTGAGAGATAAGTAACAATTGATTTTCAAGAGTTACTTAAGAAGCTGTTTAAATTTATGTGATACGGATTTATGAAATTTAAACAGTTCCTAAGATAAACAATATATATGAGGAGGCTGTTGGAACGTAAGTTTCAGCAGCCTCTTCTCTGACAGACTTGTCCCATTGATGTTACAATCAGTAGTTTCTGGTCGCCGGATGCGGTTGTGCCGAAAATCATTGAATCGCCGCCTTCCTTGATCTTGAGTTTTGCGGCAAGTTGCGGTGCGCCCAAAGGAAAATTTCGGACGGCTACGTTGACAACAGGATAGGTCTTGGCGAAATTCTTTACGGTCTGTTTGTTGAACGGCAGGACCTCGATGATCCTGAAATATTCACCCGGAAAATCTTCTGCTTGCTCATCTGC
Organism: Duncaniella sp.; assembly: GCF_029054785.1. Classification (GTDB taxonomy): domain Bacteria; phylum Bacteroidota; class Bacteroidia; order Bacteroidales; family Muribaculaceae; genus Duncaniella. The sequence goes on along the minus strand of NZ_JAIDEN010000165.1, from coordinate 7,729 downwards.
GCAAAACAGGCTCGTGTTCGGATGGAGCTTGCCTGTGCCGAAGCGTTCGGAAAGCAGTTTCAGGCCTCCGCCTTTCATGACTGACGGGAATGGTTCCAACAGGACTCCTCCTGCAATCGGAGCGGAGTAGGTCGGGGCGGCGTTGTTTTCCTCTTCCGGAGTAAATGAGTAGGCTTGTCTGCCGACGGTAAGGCAGTTTGTGGAGAGGCGTGACGGCGCTTGGTTCTCCTGACAGATTCGGTCTGTGTCAATCAGAAATATAAGCTCTTTGCATTCCTTGACAGTGCCTGTTGTGATGACATCGCAGGAGACGCCTAATTCCGCGATCGCTTTTTTTATGTCAAGCATCGGAGAGGCTTTGATGATCAGGCGCCGGCAGCGTGACAGCAGCATGGGGAGTGCCGGGATAATGTCCGGTTGGCAGTCTTTAAGCGCGTAATGACGTCCGGCATTGTCACGGCGTGCGGGATCGATGAAGATCACATCGAAGCAATAGTCGCCGTGGTCACGCAGCCACCGGATGCTCTCGCCTTCTTCCAAAGTGAGGTTTTCAAGTCCCAGAGCTTTGATATTGTGGGTTCCGGCCTTGAATGTCTCAGGATTGAACTCAATGGCCGTCACCTTTCGGGCGCGTCCGGCGAAGTGGAATGAGTCGATTCCCAGCCCGAAGGTCATGTCCAGCACGTCGGCTCCATCAGGAATAAAAGAGGCATGGATTTCCGCCACCGCATCGGAGGTCGACATTTCTGCGACAGCGAGCGATGGGAATATGAAGTCCTGGCATTTAAGAGTTTCAGGAAGTTTGGATGCGGTTTTGCTGCGGCATTCGAGTTGCAGGATTTTCTGCATCATCTCAGGATCGCCGTGATGCTTCAGGCGCAGTCTGTTGAAATCTTCCTTCACTCCAATAGGTTGTTCTTGGGTGTGGACGCCTGGAAATCTTTGATGTAGTTGGGGACACTGTATGCGATGTCAATGAAATCCTTGCGTGAATAGGCCCGTTCGGCAAGGGCTATCATGTCGATTGCCAGCGGATTGATGTCGGGAATGAAAGTGACATTTGGAGCGGTGATCACTTCACGGGCTTTGTCGCTGCCGTTGCCGAACATCAGAACGCGCGGGTAGCGTTCGATGATTTCCTTGTAGCTGTCAGGCGTAAGGATCAGGGCCTGCTGGTCCATCACGGCCTCAAGAGAGAAGTCAAAGGCAGCGGTGTAGACTTCCATGCGTCTTGCATCAATCATCGGGACGAAAATTTCATCCCCCTCCAGTTCCTGAGTGAACATCACATTGCAGGCCATTATACGGAGGGTGTCAATGCCGATCAGCGGAATGCCAAGCGAATAGGCCAGACCTTTGGCTTCGGAAAGACCGATGCGCAGTCCTGTGTAGCTGCCGGGGCCTAAGGCTACCGCCACGGCTTCAAGTTGCAATTCTTTTTCGCGGGCAAAATCGAGGCAATATTTAATGTAATCGCTGAGAAGAGCGGCGTGGTTGCGGCCACCGCCTTCTTCCTGATGGGCAAGGACCATACCCTCGGCTGTAAGGGCCACAGAGCAGTGGTCGACAGATGTTTCGATATTAAGAATTACGGCCATTGTGATGCAATAAGTTAAAGCGAACCGACCATCGGAGGGGTTCGCGAGTCAAAATTTGAAACAAAGTTACTTGTTTCTCCCGATAAATTACTAATTTTGTGGGAAAATATTGCCTGTTAATCATAATAAATCCTCATATCATGTTATACTCAATGACGGGATTCGGGAAAGCAGTGACCGAGCTTCCCGGAAAGAAAATCACGGTTGAATTAAAGTCCCTTAACAGTAAGCAGATTGATGTGGCCGCACGAGTGCCGTCATCTTTGCGTGCTGAAGAACTTGCGATGCGCAACCTGATCGCGGCGTCATTGGAACGTGGTAAGGTCGATCTGACTATTTATGTGGAGAGTGTCTCGTCAGAGGCTTCTGTACGTCTGAATGTGCCTGCGCTCAAGGCCTATAAGGCTGATGTCGAGCAGGCTGCCGCCGAACTTGGCATTGATAGCCCGGCTGACTGGTACACAGTCCTGATGCGTTTCCCGGATGTGATCAAGAGCGAGACTCCGACCCAGGCCGACGACAATGAAGTTGAGGCCGTAATGGCGGCCCTTTCAGATGCCATCGAGGCGCTGATGAGCTACCGCAGGGCCGAAGGCGAGAAACTGGAGACATTTTTTGCCGAACGTATTGCCCGCATCAGAGAGCTGCTTGAGCAGGTGCCGCAATATGAGACTGAAAGAGTAGAGCGTATCCGCACACGCATGGAAGAGGGCCTGGCTAAAATCCACAATGTCGACTATGACCGCAGCCGACTGGAGCAGGAACTCTTTTTCTATATCGAAAAACTTGATGTCAATGAAGAAAAACAGCGTCTGACACAGCATCTCAACTATTTCACCGAGACCCTCGAAGCTCCACGCGGACAGGGCAAGAAACTCGGATTCATCGCTCAGGAAATGGGCCGTGAGATCAATACTCTCGGATCGAAAAGCAATCATGCGCAGATGCAGCGGCTCGTGGTCCAGATGAAAGATGTGCTGGAACAGATCAAGGAGCAGGTGCTCAATGTAATGTAAAACAAATCACGTTTGATATAATAAACATCTATCGGATTTCACAGATGAAAGGGAAGATCATTATAATTTCAGCGCCCTCCGGTACCGGCAAGTCGACGATCATCAATGCTCTGCTGGAGCGTGGTGAGATCGACATGAAGTTTTCAATCTCGGCTACCAACCGGAAGCCGCGCGGTGAAGAGGTCCACGGTGTGAACTATTATTTCCTGTCAGATGACGAATTTCGTGAAGCCATTGCCGCAGACGCTTTTGTCGAATATGAAGAGGTCTATCCCGGTCGGTTTTACGGAACGCTTAAAAGTGAGATAGAGCGCATCACGGCCGAAGGTCATAATGTGATCCTCGACATAGATGTCAAAGGCGGTGTGAATGTGAAGAAACTCTACGGCGAAGAAGCCTTGAGCGTATTCATTCAGCCTCCGGGTCTTGACGTGTTGCGCAAACGGCTCACCGGTCGAGCCACAGACAGCGCCGAAGCGATCGAGGAGAGGCTTGCGAAAGCGGAATATGAACTTTCGTTTGCTCCGGAATTCGACTGTGTGGTGGTCAATGATTCGCTGGACCGCGCGGTGAATGAAGTTGATGTGACAATTAAAAATTTCCTTTCCGTCTGCGTGGAAGGGATGCGTTGAAAGGTTGAACAACTGATCAGTCTTTAAATGACCATAGGAATATTAGGAGGCTCGTTTAATCCTGTCCATATCGGACACATGATGCTTGCAAGTTATCTCCAGCAGTTTACCGATCTGGATGAAGTGTGGCTGACGCTGTCGCCTCTCAATCCGTTGAAAGCAGGTTCGGATGAACTGATTCCCGACCTCACCCGGCTGAAGATGCTTGAGCTGGCCATAGGAGATACCAAAGGATTGAATATCTGTGATTATGAGCTGTCGATGCCGCGTCCGTCATACACGATCAACACTCTGCGTTATCTTGCCAAGCGCTATCCGCGCCATAGCTTCAAGCTGATTATCGGCAGTGACAACTGGAAGATCTTCGATCAGTGGAAAGATCATGAGGCCATCATCTCGGAATTCGGTGTGATCGTCTATCCTCGCCCCGGTTATCCGGTAGGGACAATCTATGATGACGGGGTAGACGTGGTCAACGCTCCGACTGCTGAGATCTCCAGTACTCTTATCCGTAAGGCTCTGGCCCGCGGATGGGATATGAACTATTTTTTGCCCCAGGGCGTATATGATTATATAATTAAAAATAATCTTTATGGAACTCGCTCCTAATTCACTTGCTTTTATAGCCTTGTGTAATGAATACTGCTGTGCGGTGGAGAACTGCCGTGAATCTGAACCGGCTGAATTCGTCGCATCTATGCTGCGTCTGCTTCCGAGGATCTATATAGTGGCATCTGATCTGAAACCTGCGCCGTTGATGGAGGATGTCGACCCGTATGTAGAGAGCTATCTTGATGAAGACTATTATGAGGCTCTCAGACGGGAAATTGAAAATCTTTTAGGCCCGGACGATGTCTATCTTGAAGTGTTTGAGGAGGATATGAAATACTCTGACACACCGATCGGGATGAGTGTTTCCGAAGGACTCTGCGACATTTTTCAGGTCCTTTACAACTTTATCGCGATGGTCAAGGATGCTCCGGAGGATGTTGTCAACATGGCATTACATGCAGTCAGGGCGGATTTCCAGTCTTATTGGAGTCAGCGACTGTGCAATTTGCTGCGTCCGCTCAACCACATCCGTTATTCTTCCGGAGAAGACGATGACAGTGAAGAAGTCGATGAGAACTGACCGGTTTCAACGAGAAGCGTAGTGCCCTCCCGCCGTTAGGAGGGTTTAACAGATTGAAAAATAAGAAAACAATATAATTTACAGATTTATGTCAATTCTTAAGGAAAACCTGCCCGTTGGATTTTGCAGCGATCATGCGGGCTATGAAATGAAAATGGTGCTTGAAGGTTATTTTGAATCCCTCGGCATCGAGTATAAGGATTTTGGCACAGATTCTACTGAGAGTTGCGACTATGCTGACTTCGCCCATCCGTGTGCAGCGGCTGTTGAAAACGGCGAGTGCTATCCGGGCATAGCGTTGTGCGGTTCCGGTAACGGCATCGGAATGACCTTGAACAAGCATCAGGGTATCCGTGCGGCTCTGTGCTGGAATGTAGAGCTTGCCGAGCTTGCGCGTCGCCACAACGATGCTAATGTGCTGGTTCTTCCTGCCCGTTTCATTGACAATGTAACAGCCATCAATATTGTCGAGACTTTCCTGAACACTCCGTTTGACGGAGGCCGCCACGAACGCCGCATCGAGAAAATCCCTGTGTCGGGCTGTACATGCAAATGACACTTGGCCTGAATTTCATCGGTATGCGCCAACGGTGGTAGTCGCGCTCGGTTTCGAAAACCTGCATCGGGAGAAGCTGATAATAATAAAATCAATCGGGACGCCTTGTACTTACAAGGCGTCCCGATTGATTTTATTATTATCCTGAGAAGGAGGATGATTGCGGATCAGTCTCCCATTGTGCGGAGGAGTTCTTCGTTGTCCGAGGTGCGTTCCATGCGGTCTTTGATGAATTCCATTGCCTCGATTGAATTCCGGTCGCTCAGGAAGCGGCGGAGAATCCACATGCGGTTGAGGGTTTCATTGCGCAGGAGCAGGTCGTCACGGCGGGTTGAGGAGGCCATGATGTCGACAGCGGGGAAGATGCGCTTGTTGGACAGCTTGCGGTCAAGCTGAAGTTCCATGTTGCCTGTGCCCTTGAATTCCTCAAAGATGACTTCGTCCATTTTGGAGCTGGTTTCGGTGAGGGCTGTGGCGATGATGGTGAGCGAGCCGCCGTTTTCAATGTTACGGGCTGCGCCGAAGAAGCGTTTTGGTTTCTGGAGGGCGTTTGCATCGACACCGCCGGAGAGGATTTTGCCTGAGGCCGGTGCGCAAGTGTTGTAGGCACGGGCAAGACGAGTGATCGAGTCAAGCAGGATGACTACGTCGTGGCCGCATTCAACCATGCGCTTTGCCTTTTCCAGAACGATGGAGGCGATTTTCACATGACGTTCCGCGGGTTCGTCGAAAGTCGATGCGATTACTTCGGCATTCACGCTGCGGCTCATGTCGGTTACTTCTTCCGGGCGTTCGTCAATAAGGAGAATCATGATATAGGTTTCGGGGTGATTCTCTGCGATGGCGTTGGCGATGTCCTTGAGAAGGATGGTCTTACCGGTTTTCGGAGGTGCTACAATCAGGCCGCGCTGTCCTTTGCCGATAGGGGAGAACATGTCCACAACGCGAGTCGAGATGTTGCTTGAACGGCCTGACGTGAGGTCGAATTTTTCGTTGGGGAAAAGAGGCGTGAGATGCTCAAAAGCGACTCTGTCGCGGATATATTCCACCGAACGGCCGTTGACGCTTCTGACTGAGCTGAGAGGGAAGTATTTGTCACCTTCGCGCGGAGCGCGGAGTGTGGCGTCGACAACGTCGCCCGAACGGAGTGCGTATTGTTTGATCTGTTCCTTTGTGACAAGAACGTCGTCGGGAGATGCAAGGTAGTTGTAGTCGCTTGAGCGAAGAAATCCGTGGCCTTCGGGCATTATTTCAAGCACACCGGTAGCCTCGATGATGCCGTCGAAATTGTAGGCCTGCTGCTGGGGTCTCTGTTCGAACTGCTGATTTTTGTTGCGGTTCTTTTTGTTCTTTTTGCCTTGCGCCTGCTGTTTTTCCATTCCGGGTTCTCCGAGGACGATTGGAGTCTGCGGAACTGGCGCCGGCTGCTGAGGCTGCTGGGCCTGCTGCTCTTTTTCCTGCTGTGAGCGTGGTGCGAATGTGCGTCCTCCTGAACGGGGGAAGAATGATCCGAAAGAACTGTCCTTCGGGCGGAAATCGCGTTTGGGCTGTTGCTGCTGCCGGTCCTGCTGGTTTTCAGAGTCCGAGGCCTGGTTCATGTCGTTGGCCTGGCCGGGACGGATGAATATGCCGTGGCGAGGACGTTCTTCCGATGAGATCTGATTCTCAGAGTCGGCAGGCGCCGGGAGCTGTTTGAAAGCCTCCGCCTGAATGCCTGTGTCTTCTGCCTTAGGCTCTTCGGTGCGAGGTTCTTCCTTGGCAGGGGCTGTTTCAGAAGCAGGGATTTCAGCGGATGCGTTTGCAGCAGATTCGTTTTCTTGTTCCGGCTGAGAATTGCGGGGCGGGCGACCACGGCGACGCTTGGGCTGCTGTTCGCCTTGAGCCTGCTGGGCTTCGGCAACTGCGGGTTCAGCCTCTGCCGGTGCAGGAGTCTGTGTTTCAGCAGGAGTGGACTCTGCCTGAGGAGCTGTTTCGGCAGAAGTGTTGCCTTCAGCTGCCTGACGGGCCTTGCGGCCACGTTTCTTTGGCTGCTGCTCGGCATTCTGTGCCGGCTCTTGAGGCGCTTCGCTTTTCGGTTCCTCTTTTTTCTTGCGAGGAGTCTTCTGCTGGTTGTCTTCTTTTACATCTTTTGTTTCCTTTTTGCTGCGGCGGTTTTTTTGTGACGCGTTTGCTGTCGAGCTGGCAGCTATGTCGCGTGCCTGCTTGTCAAGGATTTCGTAAATGAGATTCTCTTTATCGTCGAGATTGACTTTCTTTATGCCGTTGGTTTGTGCGACTTCCCGCAATTGCGAGTCGTCCATGGCTTCAAGTTCGGAGTAATTATACATATATAATGTCAATTGGGAAGCAAGTGCGTCACCACACTTTGTTTACCTTAAAGGATTATTTTTTTACACGAAAACAGATTGTCAGGGGGAGTGGGGGGATCATAGACCCACGGTCAAGTCCGCTGTAATTGCTTTAATTGAAATTAGAAACGGAAAAGTAAATTAAAAAAGGGTTGATCTTTGGTTGTCCCCGCTTCGGGGTTTGCCTTTCATCTGCTCAGAGAGAGTTTGAAATCAGCAAAGGGGATTGTTGAAACCGCGTCGGAATTAAAAGCGGATTATTAAATCTTAAAGGCTGGAAGGGGGATGAATGGCCGATCCGTAGGGTTCAAAGCCTTTGCAAAGATACAATCATTTTTATGATTTAACAAATTAAATTGAAAAAATGTTTTGCACTTCGATTCAGAGCCATATTCACCTCAAAACTTTCGCTCAGATTATAACTATTGTTATTAAACCTATTAACTA
>NZ_JAIDEN010000164.1 GCF_029054785.1 Duncaniella sp. | reverse complement strand
GGGCGGCCGGCGGGGGTGGCTGGGGTGTTGACGATTTTTTTTGTGATGTTTCTCATGTGTGTCATCTGGTTTCTGTGGGGGGATTGGAGTCGGAGTGAAAGGCTGCCGGAGTGGCCCGATAATGTCCGGCAGCGGCTTACAGATGCAAAGTTAAGGACGCGAACACCCGGTTTTAGTGCGATAATGCGGAGATACCGGAAATTTTTAGTATTTTTGGTCTCATTCTTTTAGTGGTTAAATTATCTTACACATGAGACTTTATAAGAATATTCTGCTCGCTATCTGGAGCTTGATCTACGTTGTGACGGTCGTGTTTTTTGTCAGAGGATCTTTGACGCCGGTGCCATTCGGATGTCTGACAATCGGCTTTTTGTGCTATCTGATTGCTTTCTTTCATGACCTTTCAAAGGAGGTGAAAAGATAAGTGGTTGTTGCAGCAAGTTTTGCAATATCCTATAAAAATAAACAGAGGCTGCTTTCGGTTCTATACCTGAAAAGCGGCCTCTGCTGTTATGCGATAATGCGGGGGAGGGTTAGATTTTTTCTACGAGGATGCCGATCTGTTCGACTCCGCGGAGGGTGTCGACGCGCATGATGTGGCGCAGGGTGACGGGGCGGGTGAGGTCGATGCGGGTGTCGGGGTTGACTATGAGTTCGCGCTGGTAGCCGGCGCCGAAACCGCTTCCGAGCCAACGGCCATAGAGGTCGGCGAGGGGCATGTTGATGGTGTCGCGCAGCAGGTAATGGCTGTCGCCGTGGTAGGTCAGCTCAAGCCAGATGTTGGAATAGGGGTAGGCGTTGCTGTGACGCAGGGCTACATGGAGTGTGCCGTCGAGTATAGAGTCATTGTCGGTCAGCGTTGTGTCGACCGGCAGGAGGCTGATGGTGTCGGTGTAGGCCCACCCTTCAGCCGGAAGCTGCTCCCAGCTGCTGTAATCGCGCTCCCCGCGGCCACAGGCTGCGAGAAGCGCGAAAAGTGAGACTGCTATAATAATATAGGTGATTGATCGCATCTTGATGATCTCTGATGGAGGCGTTGTCAAAACGATCGCTTATTCCTGATTGTCGCGGAAGGCTTTGGGGATGCGGTTGGGACGCTCTGCGGGGGTGTCGGAAGCCTGAGACCGGTTTTGCTGGCGGGGCTGCTGCGCTTTGGGTTCGCGCTTAGGCTCCTTGTTGCGGCGCTCACGGTTTTTCGGCTGCTGAGGCTGCGAGGAGTTGCCTTCGGGGTTCTCGTTGCGTCTGCGCTGCTTCTGCTGATCGCCTGAGGCCTTCTGCGGTCCTGGATTGTCGGACTTTTCGGCCTGAGGAGCCTGCTGAGGCTGCTGGGCGTCGGTCTTGGCGGCACCTCCACCGCTTTTCTTCTTGCGCTTTTTCTTCTTGGTCTTGTCGAAGCGCGTGAGATCGTCCTGCGAGGCGAGGTCGATGGGTCTGGCCTTGGCGGTGCTCTTTTCAGCATCGTCGGCCTGGAGTTGCAGCGGTTTTTCGCCGCGGCGGTTCATCTCGATGATCTCGAAGGCGCGGGCAGCGGAGATGGTGACGAGGTTGGCAGCGATCTGCTTGTCGGTCGAATAGGTGATCTCCTTTTTGAAGATGTCGGTCTTGAAGTGGAAATAGGTGTTGTCGGCGGTTTCGAGACGGATCTCGCGGCCTGGGAGGTGGCGGGCGCTTTCAACGTAGGTGTCCACTTCGAAGTTGAGGCAGCATTTGAGTTTCGCACACTGTCCGGCGAGCTTCTGCGGGTTGAGCGAGATGTCCTGATAGCGGGCGGCGCTGGTGCCGACGGAGACGAAGTTGGTCATCCAGCTCGCGCAGCAGAGGGGACGGCCGCAGGAGCCGATGCCGCCGATGCGGCCTGCTTCCTGGCGGGCGCCGATCTGCTTCATCTCGATGCGCACCTTGAAGGTCTCGGCGAGCACCTTGATGAGCTGTCGGAAGTCGACGCGTTCGTCGGCAATGTAGTAGAAAATGGCCTTGTTGCCGTCGCCCTGATATTCGACGTCGCCGATCTTCATGTTGAGACTGAGCGATTCGGCAATCTTGCGGGCGCGGATCATGGTGTCGTTCTCGCGGGCCTTTGCCTCCTCGTATTTTTCGAGGTCGGCGGGTTTGGCTTTGCGGAACACTCGCTTGATCTCGGCGTCGGGCTTGATGTTGGCGCGGCGCATCTGCAAGGCCACAAGCTTGCCGGTCAGAGTGACCACGCCGATGTCGTGGCCGGGGGTCGATTCAACGGCCACGGTGTCGCCGATGGCCAGATCTATGTTGGCTGAGTTGCGGTAGAAGCCCTTGCGGGTGTTCTTGAACTGCACCTCAACGATGTCGAAGTCTGTCACGCCGCCGGGGATATCCTCCATCCAGTTGAAGCAATGGAGCTTTCCGCGGGGGCATTTTCTGTCTTTTTCTTCCATGACTCAGACCCTCCCTTACTTGGCGAAGCTAACGGAGCGGGTCTCGCGGATTACGGTGATTTTGACCTGTCCGGGATAAGTCATCTCGTCCTGGATGCGGCGTGCGATTTCCGAGGAGAGCTTTTCGGTCTCGACATCGTCGATCTTGTCAGCGCCGACAATCACGCGCAGTTCGCGACCGGCCTGGATGGCGTAGGTCTTGATGACACCGGGATAGCTGAGGGCGAGCTGTTCGAGGTCGTTGAGACGCTTGATGTAGGCCTCGACTATCTCGCGGCGGGCGCCGGGACGGGCGCCGGAGATGGCGTCGCAGACCTGCACGATGGGAGCCAGGAGCGAAGTCTGCTCGATTTCGTCGTGGTGGGCGCCGATCGCGTTGCAGATCTCAGGTTTTTCCTTGTATTTTTCGGCGAGTTTCATGCCGAGGAGTGCGTGGGGCAGTTCGGGCTCTTCGTCGGGCACCTTGCCTATGTCATGGAGCAGGCCTGCGCGACGGGCTTTCTTCGGGTTGAGGCCAAGCTCGGAGGCCATGATGGCACAGAGGTTGGCAGTCTCGCGTGAGTGCTGGAGGAGGTTCTGTCCGTAGCTTGAGCGGTATTTCATCTTGCCGACCATGCGGATGAGGTCGGGGTGGAGGCCGTGGATGCCGAGGTCAATTGCGGTGCGCTTGCCGGTCTCGATGATTTCCTCTTCGATCTGTTTGCGCACTTTGGCAACGACTTCCTCGATGCGGGCGGGGTGGATGCGTCCGTCGGCCACGAGCTGATGGAGGGCGAGACGGGCGATTTCGCGGCGGACGGGGTCGAAGCCTGAGAGGACGATGGCTTCAGGGGTGTCGTCGACGATGATTTCGATACCGGTCGCAGCTTCGAGGGCGCGGATGTTGCGGCCTTCGCGGCCGATGATGCGGCCTTTGATCTCATCGCTGTCGATGTGGAAGACTGTGACGGAGTTTTCGATGGCAGTCTCGGTTGCGAGGCGCTGGATCGACTGGACCACGATGCGCTTGGCCTCCTTGTTGGCGGTCATCTTGGCTTCGTCCATGATGTCGTTGATATAGGCGCTTGCGGCTGTCTTGGCCTCGTCCTTGAGCGATTCGATGAGCTTTTCCTTGGCTTCCTCGCTCGAAAGGCCGGAGATGTGTTCGAGAGTGTCCTGGGCGGTGCGGCGCAGGCGGTCGAGTTCCTCTTTGCGCTGGTCGATCACTGCGAGCTGGGCTTCGAGGTTCTGGCGGGTCTGTTCGTTTTCGTTGCGGGCGCGGGCGTTTTCGCTCTGCTGCTGGTTGAGCTGGCTCTGACGCTGTTTGAGTTTCGACTCCTCGGTCTGGATGCGCTGCATGCGCTGGTTGGCCTGCTTTTCGGCTTCGGTCTTGATGCGGAGTTCCTGTTCGCGGGCAGCGAGGAGTTTGTCTTTCATGATCACTTCCGCCTCGCGGTTGGCGTCGTCGATTATTGTTTTGGCGCGCGAGCGGGCTGTCGACCGCTGGACGGCTACCAAGATCACTATTCCGATGGCGGCTCCGATGAGAGCGGCGCAGATGTAGAATAATATATCCATAAATTTAAGGACTACAAAAAAGGATGAAAAATGTATGTATATAAAAAATGCACGGGTCAATCATCCGTACCTCTCGCAGACCGCGGCATCCCGCGGGAGAGGCGCTCGTCAGATGGATTGAGCGTGCGTGAATTCGGTTGAAAAGCCGTCAGGGGAGGGGGGTGAAGACCGTGGCTCTCTTGCCGGGGATGGGCTTCGG
>NZ_JAIDEN010000163.1 GCF_029054785.1 Duncaniella sp. | reverse complement strand
GCTCCTTCAATTCAGAGCCATATTCACCTCAAAACTTTCGCTCAGATTTTAACTATTGTTGTTAAACAACCTCTTAATCTTGCATTTCAGCTTAAGTCCTCTTAACGATCATCCGAAGCCAACCCTCAGGGCTGCAAAAATGTTATAACAGTGTCAACGTTTCAGTTACACTGTTATATTTTTTTGCACCAATGGATTCCACAAAGCCTCGGATTGTTGTGCTCGGCGGCGGTTTTGCCGGGCTGAATTTCGTAAAGCGCATCGACAAAGACAAATTTGAAGTCACGCTTGTCGACCGCCACAACTATCACTCCTTCCCACCGCTGTTCTATCAGGTCGCCTCTTCGGAAATCGACCCTACAAGCATCTGCTTCCCCTTCAGAAGAGAACTCGCCAGACAATCGGCCAAAGGAGTGACGTTCCACTTGGGAAGCGCACGGACAGTTGACACGGTCCGCCGCTGTATCATCACCGATCACGAAACCATCCCCTACGACAAACTCGTGATAGCCTTCGGAACGACAAACAATTTTTTCGGCAATGAAAGTCTTAAAGACGAGGTCTACACGCTGAAATCAAACGATCAGGCCATACGCATACGCAACGAGATCCTCTACCGCTGCGAGCTTGCGGCGATTGAGCCTGACAGAGAGAAGCGCCGCCGGATGCTCACATTCGTAGTAATCGGCGGGGGTCCTGCCGGAGTAGAGATGGCCGGGGCCATAGGAGAACTGAAACGATACATCCTGAAGCGCGACTACCCCTCCATACCCCCTGAGGATATGACAGTAGCTCTCTATGAGGGACGTGACAAACTGCTCGCCGCCATGAGCCAAAAATCATCTGACGACGCTTTCCGCGACCTGAAATCACTGCTCGTAGACATCCATCTCGGACGTCAGATGAAAAGCTACACCGACAACATTGTTACTTTTGACGACGGAACCACCATCTACTCCGAAATGGTCATCTGGACAGCGGGAGTGACCGGACGCCCGCTTGAATTCACCGGAACCGACTACCGGGCAGCCCGCGGAGGACGCTATCCGACTGATCCCTGCTGCCGTGTGCTTGGCCTGGACGACGTTTTCGCCATCGGAGATGTCAATCTCATGACCTTGCCGAAATATCCCCACGGACTGCCGCAGCTCGCCCAGGTCGCAATCCAGCAAGGCCGCTTTCTCGCCGAAAACTTCAACCGAGACCGGTGGGACAAAGAGTTCTCCTACAAGGACAAAGGCTCAATGGCCACCATCGGGCGAAACCGTGCGGTGGTCGACATGGACCGGCTCCATCTTGACGGATTCATCGCATGGCTTGCATGGATGTTCATCCATCTTGTCTCACTGCTTGGAATGCGCAATAAAATCAGTGTGCTGATCAGCTGGTTCTGGGCCTATTTCAGCTACAACACTGCACTCCGTTTGCTGCTGTCCGGCTCAAAATACCCCAAACGTGGGCGGATGTGGGACAAAGGTTAGGAAATCTCGCATTTTTATTGTAATTTTGTAGATTGAGAGTACAGTGTGGATTCCGGTCGCGGATTTTCAGCCGTGCTCACGGAAATTGTAAAAAATTATCAATTCAAAACCGACAAAACTGTTACAATAAAAATGTCGATAGATAGCATTATCGCTTTGGCCGTCAGCAATGCGGTTAAAAACCTTTATGGCGTTGAAACGCCCGCAGAAAACATCGTGCCTCAGGCAACCCGCAAAGAGTTTGAAGGCAACATGACAGTCGTGGTCTTTCCTTGGGTTAAAGCAGCCCGCAAATCGCCCGAAGCAGTGGGCCAGGAGATCGGCGAATGGCTCCAGGCCAACGAACCTGCGGTCGAGAAATTCAATGTCGTGAAAGGCTTCCTGAATATAACTGTCGCCCCGCAATTCTGGAATTCAGTCCTCAGCCATATCGCCGGGACTCCGGATTTCGGTCTGACAGCTGCCGATGAAAACTCTCCGCTGGTAATGGTGGAATATTCGTCGCCCAACACCAACAAACCGCTTCATCTTGGCCATGTCCGCAACAACCTGCTCGGCTTCAGCCTTGCAGAGATACTGAAAGCCTGTGGCAACCGCGTCATCAAGACCAACATAGTCAATGCCCGCGGCCTCCACATCTGCAAATCTATGCTCGCATGTAAAAAATGGTG
>NZ_JAIDEN010000162.1 GCF_029054785.1 Duncaniella sp. | reverse complement strand
CCTTTCTCATTTACAATAATTTATCTAAAAGATACACCACTCAGATTTTAACTCTTGTTTTTAAACAACCTCTTAGAGGCCTTCTTCGTTGAGGAAACGCTCTACGTCAAGCGCAGCCTTGCAGCCTGAACCGGCAGCTACGATGGCCTGGCGGTAGATCGGGTCAGCCACGTCACCTGCGGCAAACACACCGGGGATGTTGGTCTGCATTGTCGGACCGGCGATCTTGATATAGCCTGAAGGATCGCAGTCGATGTACTGGCGGAACACTTCGGTGTTGGGGTTGTGGCCGATTGCGAGGAAGAAGCCGTCGACAGCCAGGTCGAAGTGTTTTTCGTTCTCAGTGCCTACATTTTCAACCAGATGTGCGCCTTCGAGATACTCTTCGCCGTAGAGACCGGTTGTGTTGGTGTTGAACAGAACTGTGATGTTGCTCTTGTTGAGCACACGTTCCTGCATCACTTTGGAGGCACGCAGATAAGGCTTGCGGACAATCAGGAACACTTCTGCGGCGAGGTTGCTCAGATAGAGGGCTTCTTCGCAGGCTGTGTCACCGCCGCCCACAACTGCTACACGCTTTTTACGGTAGAAGAAACCGTCGCAGGTGGCGCAGGCCGATACTCCGAGACCTGAATATTTCTGTTCGTCCGGCAGACCGAGATAGCGGGCCGAGGCGCCGGTCGAGATGATGACTGAATCGGCAAGAATTTCCAATCCGTTGTTGGTCACTGCCTTGAACGGACGCTTGGAGAAGTCGACCTCTGTCACAAGTCCTGAGCGGATGTCAGCGCCGAATTTCAGTGCCTGTGCGCGGATGTCGTCCATCAGCTGCGGTCCGGTGATGCCGTTGGGCTGTCCGGGGAAGTTTTCCACTTCAGTGGTGATTGTCAGCTGACCGCCGGGCTGCTGACCTTCGATTACGAGTGGCGAGATGTTGGCTCGCGAGGTGTAGATCGCTGCGGTGTAGCCTGCGGGGCCTGAGCCGATGATGAGGCAACGGGTTTTGATTTCTGCCATAGTTTTTTGAATTGATGTTTTTTGGGTGGTTAGATTTTAAGCTGTTCAGTTTATTGAACCATACCTATTATATAATGTATATTTTCTTGCTTTGTTCACTCCAGTTGCTCCGGCGGGAAGCGGTTGGAATGTGTCTGATTGAAGTCTGAGATGATGTTTCTTTGGGGTTTGTCTATCGCAGGTCGACCACGGGGATGCCGGGGTGTTTGGCGGCATCGTAGCGGAAATGTGACAGCGGAAGTGTCTCGCCGGCCTTGACGGCGCTGACCGAGATGCTGACGCTGCGGCGGTTGCTCAGGGTGAGCACGATCCGGGAAGGGTAGAGGGTCGTGGCGTTGAGGGTCAGTTCCACGCTGTGGATGTCGCTGCCGGGCCGCGTGGCGGTCAGTCGGATTTTCTTTTCGCCGGGAGCGGCTTTCAGCATGGATGCGCGATAGAGTGTCTTGAATGAATTGATGATTGCGAAGGGGTTGACCTGCTGCAATTCTTCAGGGGTCGGTTCGGTGATGTTGACCTCGCCGACGTGTGAGGAGTAGGTCCACTGGGTGCGTCCGTCGTACCACGAGGAGATCTGCGGTGAGACAATCGTGAATCGGTCGCCCGAAATGGTCAGGGTGCCGCTCTGGCTCTGTCCGTCAGCCGTGATGGTATAGGAGGCCGAGTGCGATTTTGAGGCTCTGATCTTTGCGGCTGCCTTGTCGAGGACGGCTGTGGCCGATTCGGCTGCATGGAGCGGCAGCAGGCAGCAGAGTGCGAGGATCAGGAGAATTATGTTTTTTGTGAGCATGATGTTTTGCGGGTGGTGGTTGTTTCTTTTTGCAGTGATCAGCGGTTGTCGAGGATGTGTTCGAGGGTGACGGGGTCTACCAGCACCTGACGCGGCTTGCCGCCCTGCGAGGGGCCTACGATGCCTGCGGCTTCCATCTGGTCCATTATCTTTCCGGCGCGGTTGTAGCCGATCGAGTAGCGGCGCTGGAGCGACGAGGTCGAGGCTGTGTCGGTCGAGACCACCAGACGCGCACATTCGTCGAACAGCGGATCGCGGTCTCCGAGATTGGCTCCGCTGATGTTGCCTCCCTCGCCTTCGGGGGAGTATTCCGGCAGTTCGTAGGGTGCCTGATAGCCCACCTGAGAGCCGATGTTCTCGCAGATCGCGCTGACTTCGGGGGTGTCGATGAAGGCACACTGCACACGTTCGAGTTTGCCGTTGATCGAGAACAGCATGTCGCCTCGGCCTATCAGCTGGTTGGCGCCGAGCTGGTCGAGGATGGTGCGCGAGTCGTTGCCCTGGATCACGCGGAAGGCTATACGGCCCGGAATGTTGAGCTTGATGCCGCCGGTGATGACGTTGACGGTCGGGCGCTGTGTGGCGATGATCAGGTGGATGCCTGCGGCGCGGGCCACGGCAGCAAGACGCGAAACGGGATTCTCGATCTCCTTGCCCTGACGGATGATCAGGTCGGCGAACTCGTCGATGATCAGCACGATGTAGGGCAGGAAGCGGTGTTTCTCCGGATTGAGTTTGCGCGCTACGAATTTGTCGTTATATTCCTTGATGTTGCGGGCACCGGCCTGTTCGAGCAGCGAGAGGCGGTTGTCCATCTCGATACAGAGGGAGTTGAGCACTGTCACCACCTTTGACATGTCGGTGATGATCGCGTCTTCGCCGGGCAGTGAGGCGAGGTAGTGGCGTTCAAGCTCGCGGTAGAGGCTCAGTTCGACTCGCTTGGGGTCGATGAGCACGAATTTCAGTTCCGAGGGGTGCTTTTTGTAAAGCAGTGAGGTGATGATGGCGTTGAGGCCTACCGATTTACCCATACCTGTTGCACCGGCCACGAGCAGGTGGGGCATTTTGGCAAGGTCGGCCATGAAAATATCGTTCGAGATGGTCTTTCCGAGTGCCATCGGAAGCTCCATTTTGGAGTTGCGGTACATTTCGCTGTCAAGAACCGAGCGCATCGAGACAACCTGCGGATCTTTGTTGGGGACCTCGATGCCGATGGTGCCTTTGGCGGGAATAGGTGCGATGATGCGGACTCCCTCGGCTGCGAGCTGGAGCTGGAGGTCTTCACCGAGGCTGCGGATTGAGCGGGTGCGCACTCCCTCGGCGGGAATGATCTCATAGAGTGTGACGGTCGGGCCTATCGTGGCTTCGATCTTGGAGATCTCTACTCCGAATGTGCGCAGCGTTTCCGTCAGACGGCGTTTGTTGAACTCCATTTCCTGTACGTCGACGCTTGGGCCGTTGTCCTTGGCCGGACGCAGGAGATCGACTGTCGGGAAGCGGAAGTGGGAGAGTTCGGCGCGCGGGTCGTAAGGCTCGGAGGCGAGCACGGCTTCGGCGCTCGGCGGAGTCTGTCGGCTGTCTGCTTCGGCAGGAGCCGGGGTTGCGAACAGCGGTTCTTCCGCCTCTTCAGTGTCTTCGGCTTCGTCAGTCTCACTGTCGGAGAAGAGAGGACGGTTGAAGTCTTCGTCATCTTCTCCGGTGAAGAGCGGACTCAGCGGAGTCTCGTCCTGAGTCTCCTCGGCAGGTGTATTGTCTGTGTTGTCATCGGCGTCGTCGTCATCATCGTCATAGTCGGCGACGGGGATCTCCTCCATCTCTTCCGCTTCGTCCTGAACGTCTGCGTCAGGATTGGCAACTGTCTGCTCAGGGAATAAGTTTTCAGTGCGGACATCGGTCGCGGGCACTACATTTGCAGCTGTTGCCGTGGCGACCGGGCCTCCCATGCTGATAGCGGTTGCGGCAGGTGCGGCTGTCGCTGTCATTCTTTCAGTCTGAGCCGTTTCTGCGCTTTCAGCCTGCTGCTGTGCTCTCTGAGCCGCCATAGCGGCCTGCTGACGGGTTTCTTCGGCTTTGCGTTCAGCCTCGGCGGCTGCTTCGCGGGCCAGGCGTTCGGCTTCCTCGGCCTCGCGGATGCGCTCGCGCTCGGCGCGTCGCTGTGCCTGACGTTCGTTATAGGCGCGGATGCCCTGTGAGGCCACTCCGTAGATGCGTTTCAGTTCTGTCAGATAGAGGATGATTACCAGTCCTCCCATTATGATGCTGGTTCCCAAGGCTCCCCAGATTCCGGTCAGGGTGATCAGGCGGTCATTGAGCAGATGGCCGTGGCGGCCTCCCCAGTAGACGGGCGAGGCGAATTCGTAGGTCACGAGACCGCAGACGATCGAGAGGGCCACGGCTGTCAGCAGACAGCGCATGGTCAGCGCCCAGAACGGCGGACGGTAGACGCGCAGCATCGACAGACCGCAGACGGCAAGATAGTAGATCAGCAGGAAGGATCCGATGCCGAGCCAGTTGTAGAGCAGCGTGTGGGCTATCCATGCGCCGAAAGGTCCTCCGGCATTGCGTATCATTGTCGGATCGAAGTCTCCGTTGAGCATGGCGCTCTGGTCTGATCCGATATTTGCGAAATAAGATATGGTGACGATCAGCATGTAGCCTGCGAGGATCGTGAACACCAGTCCGATGAACATCACCGTGCGTGAGTCGCGGACAAGTTGCAGCGTGCGGGCTATTCCTGCGCGCGGACGGCGGCGCGGTGCCGCGCTTTCAGCGGGCGAGGATGTCTGTGAGGTCGCGGGAGCTGCTGCCGGTGCCGCCTGAGGCTGAGCCTGTGTGGGGGCAGTGTCGTTGCTGTAAGGCTGCGACGGAGTCTGAGGACGTGCCGGTTGCGATGCCGGGCCGTTGAGCACCTCTTCCGCATCAAATGCGGTGTCGGTGAAGGATGGTTCGTCAATGGGTGAATATGATGTGGGCATAGTCTTTTGCGAAATTGAAAAGTTCTTTCTGAGGTGTGCTTTTTCCGAATGACAAAGCTGCAAAGAATGCGGGTCGTAAATCTGAGCAGCCTCTAAACAGATAGCAAAATTACAATTTTTATTTTACAAATTCAACATCGCGGATTTTTCAGCTGCGATTTTTATTTTTCCGGAATGATTTTGTCTTTTTTTCGAGCCAAGAGGACAAAAAAATAACCGCCGTCCCCTCGGATGTGGGGAACAGCGGTTATTCTGTCTATCGGGCCTGGATCCTTTTTCGGGGGAATCCGGGAGTGTGTCGGGTTTTATCGTTTCACGAACTTGAACGACTGCATCGACTTGCCGTCTTCGATGACAAGGATGTAGACTCCGCGTTCGAGCGAATCGAGGATATCCTCGCGGTCAGCGCCTACGGCGGTGCGGATGATCATGCCGTTGAAAGCGTTGACCACTGTGTAGCGTGCGTTGTCACCGTTGGCGATGATGTCTTCGATCTCAGAGAGACGAAGGAGCTGATAGTGTTCTTCAACCTGCTCAGCCGAGAGGGCCTTGGGATATACGACAAATTCATCAATTGCTCCGCCGAAGGTGCGGTGTTCGTTTCCGGCGGTCAGTTCGTCGTCACCTCCGATGAAGATGAGTTCGCTGTCTGAGAAGTTGATGCCATTGGTCTTCACTCCGTTTGCGGTGGCCACTTCCTTGCCGTCGATGTAGAGGGTCATGGTCTTTGCTGCGAAGTTGCGCACACAGGCGATGTGGTGCCAGTTGCCGTCGAATGCCGCGCTTGCGTCATCTGCTTTACAGTCGGTCTTGGTCACGTTGTCGTCAATGGTGAAGCTCAGGTAGCCGTTCTTGCGTTCGAGGCCGATCCAGTTGCCTGTGCCGCCTTCAACATTGGTGGTGTTGTGTGTGCCGATGCAGAAGAGATAGCCGTCTTCATCGGTTGACTTGATCCAGAGTTCGGCGGTGAAATCGCTTTCGCCTACCTTGATTGCGTCATAGATGGGCTGGGTGAAGTATTCGGAGTTGTCAAATTCAACAGCGCCGGCTTTCACGCCCTGGACTGAAGCGAGGCCTGCTGTGGCGGTTGCTTCGCCGAACGCGAGGTTGGGGGTGGTGTTGCCGATTTCGTCCATCGGGAAGTAGAGGATATAGTCGGCAGCCTGTGATTCGTAGTGTTCCTTGACCTTGCTTGCGCTCATTACGCCGCGATAGATCGAGAGTTCGTCGAGCATACCGTTGTAGGTGTTGTCAAATGCGGTTACGTCGCCGATCACGAGGGGTTCGTCAGGACAGCTGATTTCCAGAGTGGGGTCATCGCCTGAAGCCACGAGTTCACCGTCAACATAGAGCATGAGCAGCTTGCCTACGGCGTCGCGGGTAGCTACGATGTGGTGCCACTGGCCGTCGAAGTATTTTTCAGCGCCTTTGTATTCGATCTGCTTCTTGACAACGTTGTCGTCAACGGCGAAGCGGAGTTCTTTCACGCCTTTGTTGTCCTTGTATTCGATGCCGTACCAGTTGCCTGATCCGAGGTCGGGCGAGATGACACCCTTGTTGAGCAGATAGCAGTTCTTGTCGGTGGCAGTGGAGTTCATCCAAAGTTCGATGGTGAACGATTTGTCGCCGAAGTCGATGTTCTCATAGCTTTCCTGTACATAGCGGTTGGTTCCGTTGAGGCTCAGTGCGTTGCCGCGTTTGCCTGCGAGAGCTTCGCCGTTGCTGCCGTTGGCGGTCGCCTTTTCGCCGAAGAGGGCGTTGGGGGTGGTTTCGCCTACGGTTTCAAAGGGATAATAGGCTACGAGTTCGATCGAGGTGTTTTTGCGCACCTTGATGGTTCCGGTCATTGTGGCGTTCTGGTCTTCCTCGGCACCGGTGGTGGTGATGGTGAATGTGAATTCGCCTTCAGCCTTGGGTGTGCCTGAGATTGTGCCGGTGAGGGTGGCGGGGTCGAAGCTGTAGGTCATGCCTTCGGGGAGGCCTTCGATTTTTACGCCTGTGGCGCGGATCACGGTGAAGCCGATAGTCTGGATTTCATCGCCAAGATAGATCACCTGGTTGAGCGCGCCGCCGTTGACGGTGATTGCACCCGCGGTGTTGAAGGCTTCCTCAAGGTTGTAGCTGAGGTGAGGAGGCTGGTTGTAGGCGCAGTTCTGCCATGCTATGGCCACGCGATACTGACGGTCCTGCATCAGAGTGTTGACGCGGTAGTCGGTCGGAATGGTGGTCGAGAAGATGAGCAGATCGGATTCGGTTTCCTGATCGTGGAGAATGATTTCCTCGCGCCAGTCGCCGAAAAGGTCTGCCTGAAGATTGGGAGTGGCTTTGGTTCCGTTGGCGGAGCCTGCGTTTGAGTAGCCGGAGAAGGCCCAGCTTGCAGCTGTCCCGTTGAGGTTTTCGCTGCGTTTCTCGATGATCGGATA
This sequence comes from Duncaniella sp., assembly GCF_029054785.1. Lineage (GTDB taxonomy): Bacteria > Bacteroidota > Bacteroidia > Bacteroidales > Muribaculaceae > Duncaniella. Next base: position 4,417 of record NZ_JAIDEN010000162.1, on the reverse strand, counting down.
GGATTTTCCTTGACCGGAGTTGTATTTGCCGTCGAAAAGCTCGTCGAGCAGATCGCCGTCCCAATAGATGCGGAAGTTTGACGAGGGAACTTTGCCGTCGATAGCGATCTCGCCTGTGCAGGTGAATGTCTTGTTCTTGCGAGTCGCTTTGTCACCGGTGCCTGTCGAAGTATCAAACCATGAGCCGGGCCATACTTCATAGCCGCGGAATTTGGATGAGATGTTCGCTGCGAGACCGCGACCGATATCATTTCCGGTCTGAGGTGTGCCCCAGATGATCTCACCGGTACGGGCATCACGGAATTCTGAATCCCATTTATAAGATGATGATTTCTCTTCGTGTACCATGAAGATTTCAAGTCCTTCGCGGTCGGGGTCCATGTCGGCGAGGTGGAGAGCATCGCCGTGACCTGCACCTGTGCGCAATACCTTGACGCCGTCGTGGTCCAGAATTGCTGCTCCGTAGACGATTTCGTCGAAGCCGTCGCCGTCACAGTCGCCGATGGTCAGCGAGTGAGCGCCTTCGCCATAGAGTTCTTTACCTTTTGTTTCTGATTTGTGGAACCATTTCTCGGTCAGTTTCTGACCGTCGAAGTTCACGGCCCATACATAGGCTGCGGTGTAATAGCCGCGGCAGAATATGGCCGAGGGGGTCTTGCCGTCAAGGTAGGCCACGCCTGCGAGATAGCGTTCGCAGCGGTTGCCATAGCTGTCGCCCCACTGGCTGTTGGTGCGGATGTTGCGCGGAGGATTGTAGTTGATGGTGTGGATCTCTGCGCCGGTCTGGCCGTTGAACACGGTTAGATATTCCGGACCGCTGAGCACAACTCCTGAGTTATCGCCGCTCTTGGTGCGGTAGTCATCGGTTACTTTTGCGTCACCGAGGAGCACGGCCTTGCCCTGTCCGTCGATGGTGCCGGGTGCTGTCTTGCAGATCAGCTCTGCTTTGCCGTCGCCGTCGAAGTCATAGACCATGAACTGGGTGTAGTGATTGCCTGAGCGGATGTTCTGGCCGAGGTCGATGCGCCAGAGTTTGGTGCCGTCGAGTTTGTAGCAGTCAAGGTAGGTTTTGCCTGTATAACGGCGGTAACTGTTGTCGGCCTGGTTGGTCGGGAACCATTTCACGATCAGTTCCCACTCTCCGTCACCGTCTACGTCGCCTACGGAAACGTCATCGGGCGTGTAGGTGTAGTTGCGCTGCTCTTCTTTACCTCCGGCAGGCGATGTGCCGCCTTCCGGACGGTCGAGATGGACGCGAAGGAAGTTGTCAGACCATGCGGTTGCTTCTTTTGAGGTCTCGATGTCGGTGCCGTTGAGGACGGCTTTGACCTGATACTTTGCACCGGGAGTGCCGGCGGCGTCAGTGAAGTTGGTTACTTTGAGAGGGGTGGTGTTGATCTTTGTGCCGTCACGATAGACGTCGAACAGCAGATCCTTTGAGTCGCTGACCAGCGAGCGCCACGATACGAAGACGCCTTTGTCAGCCTTCACGGCTACTACTCCGCGATCAAGCTTTTCGGCCTGGACCGTATGGGAGTATTTGGACTGCTGGGCCGACATTCCGAGCGACATCAACAGCGCCATGCACGATAAAAAACTTTTTTTCATGCTAACAGGTTAAAGTAAAAAATTGATAAGTTTTCTGATATTATGGTTATTGAGTAGTTGAACTGGTTCCGAAACGCATGGACAGGACTTTAGAGGAAGAGGGCCTTTCACAGGATTCCGCCTCATGATGCCACTGCCCGTTAAGTTTTGATGGTATCAGGAGGCAAAATTAATGATTTTTAGACAAAAACGCAAATCGGGGAGACGGCGGCGAACAGAATTTGCATAACTTATGTTTATATTTCGTAGACTTTAATGTCTGTTTTATGGACAAATTTTGCCTGATTATTCTTAAGATAAATATTATGATGAAAAAGATTGGTATATTTTACGGAACCACCACCGGTTCGACCCTCGAAGTGGCTGAGGTAATTGCCGGTGAACTTGGCGTAAACCCTCAGGATGTGCATGATGTTGCGCAGTCTGCCCCCTCGGATGTGGCAGATTATGATGTCCTGATTCTCGGCGCAAGCACATGGGGCGCAGGAGATCTTCAGGAGGATATGGCGGTGTTTCTCGACGGCCTCCAGGCTCTTGATCTCGAAGGAAAGGAGGTGGCGATTTTCGGTTGCGGCGATGAGTCGATGGCCGACACTTTCTGCAATTCGGTAGGGGAGATATATCATCGTCTCCACGACACGAAAGCCATGTTTATCGCGCCGTTCAACAATGACGCCTACCGTTACAACTTTTCAAAAAGCGATGTCAAGGGGATGATTGTCGGGCTTTGTATTGACAATGTCAACCATCCTGAGCAGACCGAGGGCCGGATCAAGGCCTGGTGTGAGGAGATCAGAAAGGAAACCGCCTGAGGCAGCTTTCAGGACGCATGAGGGGAAAAGTGCTCGACAGGGGAGCGCAGGCAAAGAAAAGTGTTATAAAATGTGAAATTTGTTTGACCGTATCAATGATTTTTCTTAAATTTGCACCTCAAAATGCAGAATAACGAAAAATAAAAATATACGGCAATGAAAAGAACATTTCAACCTTCTAACAGAAAGAGAGTTAACAAGCATGGTTTCCGTGCCCGCATGTCTACCCCCGACGGACGCAAGGTCCTCGCTCGTCGTCGCGCCAAAGGCCGCGCTCGTCTGACAGTTTCTGACTCTATCTCAGGAAAGTAATCTGTCAGCCGTCACGTCCGGCATCTCTTTTCTGTCCGGCTTCTTTCATTGAGGCCGATTCACGAAAAAATTACCGGTTCATCTCTTGTGAGGTGAACCGGTCGTTTTTATCGTGCTTTTCTATATTAGACGTGACAAAAATGTCCCATTAGGGTATAAAAATCAGCGCGGAGCGAAGATTTTTATTAAATACCCTAACATTCGGAAGCACCTGTGGTATTTTCAGTCTCTCGGATGCGGTGCAACTGACAGCGATCTGCTGATTTATCGGCAACTTCTTTGTTGAAGGTCTTTATTTCGTCGGTGATTAGTTGTTTCAGTTCTTTTTGAGGAACTATAAGTCTGTATTCGGCCACGCCGATGGGCTTTGTGAAGCCTTCAAGAGCAAGCTCGACTTCGACGTTGTCTTTCTCAGCGCATAAAATAATGCCGATTGAGGGATTTTCGTCTTTGCCACGTTCAAGTCTGTCAAGCAACGAGAGATAGAGGTTCATCTTGCTGACATATTCGGGCATAAACTCAGAGATTTTCAAATCGACGGCAACGAGCGACCTAAGTCCGCGATGAAAGAAAAGCATATCCACTTTATAATCCTTGCCGTTATAGGACAGAACGTGCTGATTGCCGATGTATGTAAATCCCTGACCGAGTTCAAGTAGGAACTGCTTTACTTTCTCAACCAACCTCCGTTCAAGCTCCAGTTCAAGAAGCGGCTCAGTCACGCCAAGAAATCCCATGCAATAGGAATCTTTGAAAACCTCGTTGGCGTATGCTGCCTGAGCCTCCGGGAGAGCGACTGCGAAATTATTAGACACGTTGGCTTCCGGCTGATGCTTATGCATCTCCAACTTAACAGCGTTGATAAGCAAATCTCGGCTCCAGCCCTTTTCCTGATACTTGCAGGTGTAGTATTCTATCGCTTCATCGTTATCATCGAACTTAGACATGAGATAGTTTATATGACCCCACGGTAAAAGTGCAACAGCCTGTTGCACTTTTGGATTTGCATCATGAAATCTCACATAAAACCGCTTCATGTTAAATAAGTTGCGCACTGACATTCCCATCTTCGGATATGATGATTTGAGGTCAGCAGACAACCGCTTGACTACATTGTCTCCGTGTTTGCTGTCGAGTTTACGCTCATATAGTAGCTGGCCAATGCGCCAGTGCATTTCATTGGAGGTGCTGACAATGGCACGGGCGGCATTACCTCTCGCGGTTTCAATTACTGCAACAGCTTGTTGCAATATTTCATTATATTCTGATTCGTTATGAATACGGACAACTGTTTCCATACACAAAGTTAATACTTTTATTTTGATTTTCAGTCATGTACAGATGCTTTGCCTCTCAGAATGCTTCACAATTATTTCAGCAATTTTCTATCGTTGTCGCCGCTTTCCAATACGCTCATCTGATGGATGGCTATCTGATTCAGTTTTAAAGCCGCTTAGTCTGGCCTGTTGTCTAAATACCTCGAATCCGGTGGGTTAAATTCGGATTGCAAGGCTGTTCCCAAAAGCCTGAATACTCTATTATGTCTCTGTTCCATAACTGATAAATCACATCCATATATTTAAGATGTCATTTTGCGGATGTCATTTTGCGGATGTCGTCGGGGGTGATGTTGCCGGTGATCTGTATGAGCGTAAGTTCCGACGGCTCGCTGACACGTATCAGAT
>NZ_JAIDEN010000161.1 GCF_029054785.1 Duncaniella sp. | reverse complement strand
ACCTTAGCCTTGGTGTCTCTTTTGCTAAATTGTTGAAATTCGTCAGTCGCATAGCTCGCTATGCTCCTTTCTCATTTGCAACAATTTATCTAAAAGATACACCCCTCAGATTTTAACTCTTGTTTTTAAACAACCTCTTAGCGTCTGACAATAGCTTCAATGTCTGCGTCAATGCCTTTGTTGGACGAAAAGTCCCAGAGGGCCACGCTGCGCAGCTGATAATAGTAATTCCAATAGAGATACAGCTGATTGATGTAGGCCTGGCGGCTTTCATCTTTGCTGACCTGCGAGTCGTTCAGGTCGAGAGTGGATATTTTCCCGATCATGAAGGTCTCGACGTTCGTGTCGTAGCGCTGCCGGGCTATGGTGTCGGCCCTGAGTGAGATCTCCAGCTGTCGGCGCTGGTTATTGAAGCGCTCTACCAGGATGAAAATGTTCTGGTCGAATTCCATCTGCTCCTTGCGCAGACGGCTGCGGACAACATCGCGGTTGCTTTCGCTGACTTTGACCTTGCCGCGGCGTTTGCCCCAGTCGAGAATCGGAATCTTGAATCCAACCTCTACCACCTGATTGTCTTTCAGACGGTCGTATGCCTCGCCGAAACGCTCCGATGTGCCGGTGTAGCCGATCTGGGCGTAAAGCATTATCTCCCGCTGGTTCCCTTTGGCCTTCGCCACCTCATAGTCGGCCTCAAGCTGACGGCGGCGGATGTTTTTGGCGAAACTGTTGTTGGCGCGGGCTTTTTCAAGCACATCATCATAGGAAACAAGGGCCGATGGGATCGCGTCAGGGACCACTGGTTCCAGCGTCACATCCTCTTCGATGTCAAGAAATGCGCGCAGCTTGAACATGTTTGACTTGTAGTCGCTCTCGCAATCGGTAAGCGATGAGCGGGCGTTGAGCAGGTTGAGTTCGAGTTGCAGCAGATCGTTTTTGCTGATCTGGCCCATCTCACGCTTGGCTTTGGCCACTTCGTAGAGTTTTTCGGCGTTGGCGAGGTTCTGCTCTGCAATGGATATGTTTTCTTTTGACAGAAGCAATGAGAAATAGTAGTTTATGGCTGTCATGGCCACATTTTCCGTGGCGCTGATGAACGCCGCCTTGGCCTCGGCATAGCGCACAGGCTCTATGCGCCGGTTCCATTTGATGGTGTTTGTCGCAAAAATAGGCTGGGAGAGGGTGAGGGCTACCGGAATGGACATGAAACGATTGTAGCGTGTTCCGGTGAGCTGCTTGAGATAGTCGAGTGATGTGTTCAGCGACAGAGTGCCCCCTGTCAGCCAGATGTTCTGGTCGATGGAGATCTCGCCGTTCATCTGCATGTAGTTGTTGCGCACGAAGGAATATGAACCGTCTTCGTGCTGGTAGGGGCTGTAACTCTTGCGGTAGCTTGGCGCTGTCGCGTTGAAATTGACTTCCGGAAGCAGATCGGCGCGGTAGGTGCGATAGGTCCAGTAGGCGGTGCGCAGTTCGTTGAGCGCAACGGCAGCATCGACACTCCTTGTCCGTGCGGTCAGAATCGCCTCGTCGAGAGTGATCCGGCGCACCTCTTCCGCCATGCCTGCCGGTGCGAGACCGGCAAGCAGGCAAAAGAAAACCAATAGTCTTACTTTTTTCATATTTATATGGAAGTATCTGTATTTATTCTTCAGTGAGAGCTGTGGCCGGGGCGATCTTCATCGCTCTGTTGGCCGGGATGACGGTGCCAAAGACAATCATCAGCGCCATGAGAGCCCAGGCAATGGCCACACAGCAGAAAAATCTGAGAGGCTCGAAATAACCGCCGTGATAATAGGTGTTCAGCTCCATTTTTGTCAGCATCCAGTCAATGAGTATGGCTATGGGTGTGACAGCAAGCAGTATCAGCTCGCCTTCGCTGACAACACGGCGGAAAATGTCGCCGCGTGTGGCGCCGTTGGCTTTGCGGATGGCTATTTCAGGCACTCGCTGCTGGGTGCGGAACCAGAATGTTCCGAAAAGACCCAGGAATATGTTGAGTGCAAGGAAAGCCGCGCCGATGAAATAGTTGCGCAGGTCGGCGTCATAGTCACGCTGATGGATTTCACGGATGTCATCGAATGACTGGACCGAAGAGATGAAATAGTTGCCGGAACGTAGTGTTGTAGGAGCGTCTTTCATCAGGTTCTCAATGAAATTGAGGTCCATATTGTCTCTGACGCGGACCACCAGTTCATTCAGATAGATATAGTCATCGGGGCTGCAGGTAAATATCATCGAGTGGGCCATATCTTCGCTGTTGTAGTCATCATAACGAGCCGGGATAAAGGCGGCGGCAAGGACCAGTGTGTCATTGGTGGCATGGCTTGTAAATTCGTGGCCAATGAAGTCTTTCATGTGGTTGATGCCGTAGTGTGAAAAGGCATTGTCTGAGATCAGGAAGGATCGCGGATTGTTTCTGAGAATTTCGGCAAGTTCTTCGGGACTCTCCCCGTTGGCTCCCCGGATGCGGAACACCTTGGTGAACTCAGGCGATACGAGGCGGCGCAGGAAGTAGTAGTTGCCGGTGTTGAACGTGTCGGTCTCCATATGGTTTCCGCTGTTTGAATGGTTATAGAAATACGCATTCTGACCCATTGCCACGCATTCTATTTCCGGGCGTTTTTCCAGCAATTCAAGCATGCGGAGCAGATTGTCGCTGCGTTCGTCTTTGCTCAGCATGCCGGCATAGTCAGGACTTTTGTCGTTCAGCTCACTGTATCCTATGAGATAGCAGTGGTCTGTGTTAAATCCGCGCGGCGAGGTGACGATTGAGATGTTGGTGAAGATATAATCTGAGACGAACCACATCACCACGCTTACAATGAGCAGTTCGATGGCGAGCCACACATTGTTTTGCCATTCGTTGGCAGTCTGTCTGAATAATTTTCTTTTCATGATGTTATGTAGAAGTGGTGAATTAGTGTTTGCCTTTCAGAGCGTTGACGATGTTGATTCGTGATGCGTTCAATGCTGGGAGTCCTGAGCTGAGCAGATTGAGAAGGAAACAGAAGAGCATTGTCCAGCCGAAAGTCGACCAGTGGAACAGAATTCCGAGGCTGATGCCGGTCGATTCAATGGATGTTCCGAAGCCGGGGGCGAAGACTGTCCCTCCGAAAATCAGTCCGAAGCCGAGACTCAGAAGCAGACCGAACATGCCGGCTAAAAGCGTGATGATGAGATTTTCAAGAAAAATATCGGTCATGATTACGGAACGTCGTGCTCCGAATGCCCTGCGTACTCCTATCTCTTCCGCCCGGCGGCGCAGGCGGCTATGGGTCATACTGCTTATATTGACCGCCGGGACAAGGAGCAGTATCAGGTATGTGATGATCCGCCGACGGTAGACTCCGGGCATGTCGGGACTGACGCTGGCCCAGATGGTGTTGGCGGTGATTTCCTGTGTGTAAGGTCTCTCACGGAGTATGAATTTCCACCCGTTGATCTTTGCCTCGTCGCCGAGTTCGGCAAAAAGTCTGTCATATTCCTCCCGGATAGCCGGGACGTCAGTTTTATCGCGTGGCAGGATTGTCACGCTGAAAGGACCCATGTAGTCACACCAGCTGAAGTCTGCCGTGTTGGTCGATGTGTACGGGATCCAGGCCTGTGCATATGAGGCGGTGGCAAGATTCGATACGTCTTTGACTACACCGGCCACACGGAAAGTGACGTAATTGAGCTGAAATTCGCGTCCGACCGCATCGCTTGTCTGGAACAGACGTCGTGCTGTCGATTCCGACAGAACAGCTACCGGCAGTCCGGCCTCGAAATCTTCCTGTGTGTAAGGTTTGCCTGATATGAAAGTGAAATCCATTACTTTCCAGAATCCAGCGTCCGTTGACAGTTCTTCAGCACAAAACGGAGCTTGTCCGGGCACGGAAAACAGACTGGTTGAAGGTGTGACGGTATAGGCTGTTACAGCCTCCGGGGTCTCCATGCGGTAAAACACCTGTTTGACCAGATTGAATCCCATGCCTCCGTTTGATGAGTTGTCAATGCCCCATGAATCGTTTGTGATGGAGGCATATTTCTGCACCAGCCAGCGGTCGCGGTTGCTTTCGGGGGCGAATGAGGCTGTCTTGACTTCCTCGATCATCACGACGACCATGATCAGGAAGATGGCGAGGGCGGTGCCGATCATGCTGACGACGCTGATCACAGGTTGCTGCCTGATCGAAGCCCAGGCTTGTCTGAAATAGTTTGTTTTCATGTGTTTCGGTCAGAGTTGTTTTGAGTTGACGTCTTACTGCACCTGGCGTCCGTCGAAGAAACGGATGATTCGGTCTGTCTGTTTGGCCTGCTGTTCGTTGTGGGTCACCATCATGATTGTGCGTCCGTCTTCCTTGTTGAGACTGTGGAGCAGGTCCATCACTTCGGCGCCCATCTTGGAGTCGAGGTTACCGGTCGGTTCGTCGGCGAGTATGATTTCGGGGTTGCCGACAATGGCGCGGGCGATGGCCACGCGCTGACACTGTCCGCCGGAGAGCTGTGAGGGCATGTGGCGCATACGGTGGCTGAGTCCTACACGTTCGAGCACTTCGCGCACTCGGCGGCTGCGTTCCGACGAACTCATGGAACGGTAGATCAGCGGAAGCTCGACGTTGTCGATGACATTGAGCGAGTTGATCAGATGGAAGCTCTGGAAGACGAAGCCGAGTTTGGCGTTGCGGAAAGCGGCGAGTTTCTTGTCGCTCATTTTGCCGATGGCTGTGCCGTCGATGATGACTGTGCCGCTGGTCGGTTCGTCGAGAAGTCCGACAATGTTGAGCAGGGTCGATTTTCCGCAGCCCGAAGGGCCCATCACGCTGACAAATTCACCCTTTTCGATTGCGAGGTTCACGTTTTCGAGTGCAAGAGTCTCGATTTCGTCTGTACGGTAGATCTTATTGATTGATTTTAATTCGATTGCGTTCATGATTGTATGTTTTGGATTGATGTGGTTATTTGTTTTTATTGACTGTTGTTTTTTTGTTGTTATTCATCCCTGAGGGCGTCGATCGGTTTGATGCGGCTGATACGGCGGGCCGGGAACCAGATGCCGAGCATGACGGCAATGAGCATAATGGCATAGATGATCAGAGAGACAATGGTGAAATGAGTCCAGAAATCGTCATACCACAGCGGGATCAGTTGCTTGACGATTGTTATGTCGTAGTCCATGAATCTGATATCGGCAAGTCCGGAGTCATGGATGACAAGCCAGTATAGTCCGCATCCACAAAGCCATGCCAGAGTGACCATTATAAAGCCTTCTCCGAGCATTTCGCGGATAATGAAGCCGTGAGAGGCTCCAAACGAGCGCATCACTCCTGATTCCTCGCTGCGCTGGCGTGTCTGAAGATAGAAGGTGCCCGTCATGCAGAGTAATATGTTGATGAAGAAGAACAGGGCTATGGATTTGGCTATGAAATTGTCGTTGTTGACGTCGCGGGCCATCCGCTCGCGCAGATCGTTGTAGGGGGCGAGTGATTCACAATAGATTTCTCCGAAGCGGTAGTCTTGTTCGATTTTCGGCTTCATGTCGCGGATGAATGCGTTCATGTCCACGCCTTCTTTCAGTCTGATTACTCCGTTGAGGATGTCAATGCCTCCGCTGCGTTCCACGTCTTTATTGTTTTGTGGCTTGTAAACAATGGGTGTACGTCCGCATGATGAGCGATATATGGCATTATTGACAACTCCGACAATCATTTCACGGCCATCTTTATGCTCCTTGCCATTCTTTTCGAAAAGACTATGACCTATCGCGTTTTCCTTAGGGAAAAGAAATTCTGCGATGGATTTTGAGACTATTATCTGGCTTTTGGTCATAGCTTGCTCGGCGAAGTCTGCTTGGCCGGTCCCTGATGCGTCTTTCAGCCCGAATGTCTTGAAAAAATCTGTGCCGCGCCAGAAGTTTATATAAAAAGCGTTGACTGATGTTTTGCTTTTCTTGCCGGCACTGTCGGTGGTTACATTGGGGATAGTGTTCATCCATATACCCATTTTTTCAAATGTATATAGGCTTGCGATAGTCGCAGCTTCCACACGGCTGTCTTCACGGATCATGCCGATGATGCGCATGACGTCGGCCATCTGACTGTCGATATCACGCTTTTCATAGTCGGATGGCATGGCTTCCGGCGGTAGTTCGCGAAACTGAAATGAGACAAGCCGGTCAATGTCGTAGCCGAGCGGAGACAGACGGTTGTATTCGTTGACGATCACTTTGTCAAGCAGATCCCAGGAGACGAACACCGCGATGCAGAGTTCAAGCATTATCCAGAGATAACGTCTGCGGTGAGCGATAAGATTTCTATATATGAGTTTGAACATGGTGGAGATTATTGTTTGGAATTAAGCGAGTTGACTATCGGCCTGCGCAGTGACAGACTGGCCGGAATATAGGCGGAGAGGAGATTGAGTATAAGGCAGAACAGGAGTGCACCGACGAAAATAGCGGGAGCAAAAAGCATTTCGGCGCTGATGTCTATCGGGGCGTCGATCATCTCCCATGAGCTGACAAGCAGCTGGAGGAGCCAACGGCGGCCGAAGAATACGATTATCCAGGCTATCACGAAGCCTATGAGTCCTCCGATAAGGGTCAGAATAAAGTTTTCAAACATCACCTGTCGTATCAGATTTCCGCGGGTAGCTCCGAACGAGCGGCGGAGTCCTGTTTCAGCCATGCGCCTGTCCATCTGGCCGCCGATCATGCCGCTGATATTGATGGCCGGGACAAGCAGCAGAACAAGCAGCATGATGATCAGTGTTCTGACGGCGTTTTCCAGTGGAATCGGCTCGGCTTCATTGCCTTCGAGCAATCCTTCATAGTGAGTCTTGACTTTGGCGCTGTTGATTTTGAAACCGTCGGAATCTTTTGCGCGACTGACTTTGTCGCTGTATTCAGCCATGAAGCGTTCGCGCTGTCTGCTGTCGCTGAATTTGATATAGGCGGCAAAACTGCCGAGGTAGTCTTTCAGAGATCCGTTGTATTCGAATACTGATATTGGTGTTATAGTGTACGGTCTTATGATGTCGGCATAAGAGGTGTTGGCGACAGGGTTGCCGCGCCGGATTACTCCGACAACTTTGTGGGGGCGATAGTCAATAAGAATTTCTTTTCCGACGGCATTTTCCGCGTTGCCGAAAACTCTGTCGGCGATCGTGTTGGTGATCACTACGAAAAATGGTTTCTCGCTTTCGACTTCCATTTCGCTGAATGGTTGTCCGGCGAGGAATTCGTAATCGTAAAGTCTGAAAAAATTTCTGTCTGTCAGTTTGGAAACGACCTTGATGGAGCCGTCCTTTGTGGATATCGTTGCCCCTTCGCTTCTGTTGGGAACGATGATGCTGCAATATTCTATGTTTTCTGAACTGGCTATGAATTCGTCGATGAATTTTTTGCTTACAAGACTGCCATGTGTGCTGGACGTGCTGTCGTTGCGTATCTGAATGTAGGCTGAATAGCTTGTGGTGTCGCGGTTGTATTCCGGATAGAGAGGCGCGAGGTTGACATAGTAGATAATCGCATAGACCATCGTGAAGGCTACGGCAAAGGCCACGCCGCCGATATAGAGGGCTGTGAAGCCCGGATTGGCCCGCGATTCGCGCCACAACTGACTGAGTGATGAACGGATCTGCATGGTGTATGAAAGAAAATGAAATGTTGGTTATTTTACTTTTACTGACGAGGCGTTGATGAAGCGTTTCATGTCGCTGACCACTACGCGGTCGCCGTCATTCAGCCCGTCGATAACCTCCACGAATTCAAAGTTGCTGTCGCCGAGGCGGACGGTGCGGCGCTCCAGTTTGTTGTCTCCGTTGAAGACAAACAGCTCATAGGTGCCTGGGCCGGTGTAATAAGTGCCGTTTTTAATGCGGCGGACATCTTCCATCACGTCACACATTATATAGACGTCGGTCTTCAGGCCTGATCGCAGGCGGCTGTTGGCATCGTCGTCGAGGCGGATGTTGAATGAGATGACCCCGTTGCGGGAGAGGGGAGTGACATTGCTGACGGTGCCGCTCATGCGTTCGTTGCGTCCGATGCGCACCACGGCTTTGGAGCCTACACGGGTGCGGTCTCCGTAGGCATCCGCTATCTCGCCGTCGATCTTGAAATGGCTGAGATCGGAAATGATGGCGATTTTCTCGCCCTCGGAGACTTTCTGGCCGATCTGGTCGTTGATGAATGTCAGTGTGGCTTTGCGCGGTGCCTTGATCCGGGCGTCGTTGAGCGTGCGGCTCATTTCACCGAGATTTTTGCGGGCTATGTTGATGTCGAGGTTCTTGACATTGAGTCCGGCGTCGGTGACTTTGTGCTCGTTGGATAATTGCTGACGCATCTGTTCGAGTTCGAGGCGCCCGGTGTTGTAGGCAAGCTCGGCCTGACGGACGCGGTCGCCGGTGCCTGAGCCGAGGCTGTCGAGGTAGCGCTCGTTGCGCAGCTCGACTTCAAGGCGGTTGACGGTCATCTCTTTTACCTTGACCTGCATTGTCAGATCACTGACGCGTGTGCTGTTGTTGACCTTCTGCTGTTCAAGCTCGTAGTTTTTGATCTCGATCTGGTCTTTGAGCTTGTTGAGTTCTGTCTCGGTGCTTTGCAGGTCGAGGCGCAGCAGCGGAGTGTCAACATCGACGCTGTCTCCGGCCTTGCAGTAGACCTCCATGATCCGGCTGTTGATCGGTGAGTTGATGATTTCCTCGAATGCGGGGACAACACTTCCGCTGCCGGTGACTGTTGTCTCGATGGTGCCGGTGTCGACGGTCGCTATCATCAGATCCTCGCGGCTGACGCTCGCGCGGCTGACAATGAAGAGCGAGGCGAGTCCGGCGGCAAGTACACCACCACCTATTATATAGGGGAGAAGTTTGCGGCGCCGTGCGCTGTTGCGTTCCTGTTTGCTTAGTTCTCTATCCATTGTGAAGTTTGCGGTTTATTTTCGCAGTAATAATACTGCATTAACCGTGCCAAACTCACAAGTGGCTGATTTGCAGGAGTGATTGGTTTTCTAAGGTGTCCGATTTCGGACATTTTCGTCCGCTGTCCGTGTGTCCGGCGTACATTTGGACGGGTGGATCACGTATTCTTCATAGTAGGCGAGGAGCAGAGTGGTCAGCGGCAGGGCTATGATCATGCCGATCAGCCCCAGGAGGGTCCCCCAGACAGAGAGCGAGAGCAGAATGATGGCCGGATTCAGCCCCATTGCCTTACCCATGATCTTGGGTGTCAGAATGTAGTCACAGGTACACTGGCAGATGACATAGACCAACAGACATTTGCCGAATTCGCTCCAAAAACCGACGTCGCCGTTCATCGAGACAATCAGGCAGACGAAGGCCACGGGGATGATGGTGATATACTGGAAGTAGGGGATCATGTAAAGGATTCCGACCAGAAGTCCGAGCACTATGGCCATCGGGATTCCGACGATTGAAAAGCCGATGCAATAGAACACCGCCGCGCAGAGGGCGAGAAGTGCCTGTCCGCGGAAATAGCGGTTCATGCTGTTTTTGATGTCATTGCTGATGCGGTTGGCAATCGGACGGTATTTCGGCGGGACGAGCACATTGAAGCCGTGCATGATCTGGCGGTAGTCGAGCAGAATGAAGATCACATAGATGAACGTCAGGAACCATTCAAGAGTATGGATCAGAAATCCGATCGAGGCCGAGATCACGCTTGTCCCCTTGCTGAGGATTGATTCGAGGTGCTGTCCTTCGATGAGGCGGACCATTGTGTCGTCGTCAAAGTAGGATGCGAGATAGTCATGGACCTCTTTGGGGATGAATGGCAGCGTTTTGTTGTGGGCGGAGTAGTCGCGTATGATTGAGGCCATGTCGTGGATCTCTTTGAGCACCGACGGGAGGAAGAAATAGACAAGACCGCCGATGACGAGGGTGACTTCCGCGAGCGTCAGGAATATCGCGATGATCCGCCAGCGGAGATGAAGTCGCCGGAGATTGAATTCGACCAGCGGCTCAAGGATATAGGAGATCAGGCAGGCCAGACAGAAGGGGAGCAGCACATTGCTCAGTATGTTGACGAGCCGGAAAGCAGCCGCAATGATGGCGATGCCGATCAGGATGCGGATGACTCGGTCGAAGGTGAATGGTCGTGACTGTGACATGACGAAGCCGGATGCGAAAAATGGAGTATTATAATGTGTACTTATCTTGTGTACATTGTGTACTTATCTTAATAAAGGCTTACACAGACAAAAAGTTTTTCGTAAATTTGCAAAATATATGACTGATTCTGACTTTATGCAGTCAGTCCGGCCCGGACAGCAGGCGATATGCCCCGTCTGCCATTCGGCCCAAGAAGACCGTCTGTCGGTCATCGCGTTTCAGTTAGCATCATCTACACTTAATCAAAATACCGGAATCAATGAAACTTAAATCCAAAGTCCTGACTCTCTCTCTGTTACTGGCTGCCGGGCTTTCGGCCCACGCGGAGTTCAAGCAATTTCCCGACGGTAGCGCCGTCCCCGCATGGTTCAACAATGCTGAACAGCCCTCACTCAAAAAACTCGGTAAGCAGTATCTCATCACCGAGCATGGTGTTGCGAATGACAGCACTCTCATTCAGACCGAGCGCATTCAGGCAGTGATCGACCTTGCAGCTTCCAACGGCGGCGGTGTGGTTGTTGTCCCTGAGGGTACTTTCCTGACCGGCTCTCTCTTTTTCAGGCCATCGACCCATCTGCACCTTCTCAAAGGCGGCAAACTCAAGGGCAGCGATGCCATCACCCACTATGAGATTGTCAAGACCCGCCTCGAAGGCCAGACTCTCGACTATTTCGCAGCTCTCATCAACGCCGACAAGTGTGACGGCTTCACCATCAGCGGCGAGGGTACGATCGACGGCAACGGCCATCGCTTCTATGACGAATTCTGGCTCCGACGCAAGGTCAACAAGAAGTGTACCAACCTGGAGGCTCTGCGTCCGCGCATGGTCTATATCTCCAATTCAAAGGATGTGACCGTAGGCGGTGTCCGCATGGTCAACTCAGGTTTCTGGACCAACCACCTCTACAACTGCGAGCGTGTGAAGTATCTCGGCGTAACTATCCTTGCTCCCACCGACGGCTATCCGAAAGGTCCCAGCACCGATGCCATCGACATGGACGTCTGCAATGACGTGCTCATCAGCGAATGCTATATGAATGTCAACGATGACGGTGTCTGCCTCAAAGGCGGCAAGGGTACCTATGTCGATACCATCGCAGGCAATGGCCCTGTCACAAATGTGATCATCGACCGCTGCACATTCGGCAAGACCAATGCCGGTGTGACTTTCGGCAGCGAGGCCTGGGACTGCTCCAATGTCATCATGAAAGACTGCAAGTTTGACGGCACCTATCATGTGCTTCTCTTCAAGATGCGTCCCGACACTCCGCAGCAGTATCGCAACGTGTTGATCGACGGCGCTACCGGACGTGTGCGCACCGCTCTTGAAGTCCAGACCTGGAAGCAGTTCTTCAACAAGGTTGAGCGTGATCCGATGCCCGCATCAGGAGTCGACAACGTTGTCTTCCGCAACGGACATCTTGAATGCTACCGCGACTTTTACCGTCAGGGCCAGGGCGATTTCTACACCCTCAAAAACTTCACCTTCCGTGACATCTGGGCCACAGACCCCGCCGGCGGCGCTTTTGACACCTCCGCAATCGAAAACTGCATCATCGAAAACGTCACCCTCAACGACGTGAAGAGATAAGTATTGTAAATAATATAGACCAATGGGAATTCACAAACTCATGCAAATTTTGTGAATTCCCATTGTTTTATTTAACGTGAGTTCGACATAAGTAATCAGAACAACGTCAGTTGCTTGTCAGCGACAAATTCCAAAGAGATAGACGGTT
>NZ_JAIDEN010000160.1 GCF_029054785.1 Duncaniella sp. | reverse complement strand
CTTTCATTGTCGGCGTCGGAATTCCCACCCTCTACTATGCTTCCGGTCGGCTCGATGCAGGAGCCGACAAAATAACAGTCAACTCCGCTGCCGTAAAGCGCCCTGAGCTCATAAGCGAGATAGCCGGCCGCTATGGCAGTCAGTTCGTAGTAGTAGCAATCGATGCCCGAATGGCAGAAGACGGAATCTGGCATGTGACCACTCATGGCGGGACTCGTTTCTCTGACCGGGAACTTTTCACCTGGGCCCTCCAGGCGCAGGAAGCCGGCGCAGGAGAAATTATGTTCACCTCAATGAACCATGACGGCACACGCCACGGCTATCCGTGCGAAACGTTCAGCCGACTCGCTTCCACGGTCAGCATCCCTATCATCGCCTCAGGCGGTGCCGGATGTGTCGACGACATTGCCGAGGTACTCACCGCCGGGCAAGCCGATGCCGCCCTGGCCGCTTCCATCTTCCACTTTGGAGAAATCACCGTCAAGGAACTCAAACAACAACTATCCGCAAAAAACATCCCTGTCAGACTATGACATTCAACGATTTCAATCTCGAAAAATGCGCCGACGGACTGCTCCCCGTCATCATTCAGGACGCAGTAACCCTAAAAGTGCTGATGCTTGGCTACATGAACCGTGAGGCTTTTGACCTGACATGCTCAAGCGGACACGTCACCTTTTACAGCCGCACCCGCTCAACGCTCTGGACCAAAGGAGAGACCAGCGGCAACTACCTTGAGGTTGTCGATATGTACAGCGACTGCGACAACGACACCTTATTAATAAAAGCCAATCCGATCGGCCCGACCTGTCACCGCGGAACCACCTCATGCTTCGACACGCCTGAAGAGGAAGGCTTCATCCGCTCACTCTCCGCCCTCATCAGCCGACGCCATGCAGAAATGCCTGAAGACAGCTACACCACCCGCCTGTTTATCAAAGGTGTCAAGAAAATAGCCCAGAAAGTAGGCGAAGAAGCGGTAGAATCAACCATCGAGGCTGTTGACGGAAACCGTGACCGGTTTTCATACGAAGCCTGTGACCTTATCTACCACCTCCTCGTACTGATCGAACAGATGGGACTCACACTTCCTGACATGGAGCGTGAACTGCTGAGGCGTCACAGCTGACAGCTCCCGGTAGCTTCGATCCGCCAAGAGAGATATCAGCGGTTTCTGTACTGCGGCAGAAGCGGAACAGGAAATTTTGAGAACAAAGTCTGCACAGCCTCCGCTATTCCCTGCAAGTCACGGAACTGAGTGTCGCCGTTGTCAAGTATCGTACCTACTGAAGCCGAGAACAACGGTATTTTCTGATTTATGTTGACCATATCCATTGTCAGCACACCCTCCTTATACACACCCGTGATGACTTGGGCATTTGCATAATAACCGGGCCAATAATAGCCACGCGGATACATGAACCAGGGAGCATAACCGCGATAAGGCCCCCAATAATAAGGATAACCGCCGGGAGGCAACGCAGGTTCTGTTGCAATCTGCTGCTTGATCGTCAACCCGATATTGATCAGCAGAGGCGAGGATGGGTCTTCTCTGAACCCACGGTCCAGCATCTGCTCCCGGATTGCAGCTGCGATATTGTAATAAGTCACCATCGCCATTCCGGGAGGAAGTTTTCCATCGCCAGGGGTCACAATGCGGAACGTGGTATAATCACTCAGATCCGCATCATTGTAAGTCGTGCTTGTCACCAGGTTATATGGGCTGCACGAACTGAGAATTGCCATCACGGCAAGAATCATGAAACCAAAACATTTTTTCATAACCGATACATTATATAATAACTTTAAACAAATTCTGTCTCTATCTATAAAATATTAACGCGATCGGCATTTTTTGGTTCTCAGGCAGATAAACATAAAGCTTGATAAAAACAGTCCATTTTCCTTTTAGGCCTTTTTAAAACTTTAAATTTGCTAATGTCACAACTATGCGTTAATTTTGAACCATATTAAGCCCCGTAGCGTTAAATTGTTTATACAAGTAATAACAAACGTCAAGCGATCTTTTGACATTCTAATTTTCTTACCCTAAACCTAATAATAAAATGGACGATATTACCGGCCTCTTCGATAATATGCTCAAACACTACGGGAGCACAGACATCGCCGAGGCCGAATTCAAAAAAATGATCCATGAGGATCCGGAACTTCGCGCAAGCTATCGCCAATGGTGCGACGAGGTCGGCAGCTCTGAAAAAAGAGGCTTCCTCGATTATTGTGAAGAGTATTTCGAATCCCAGGATTCAATTTGGGACAACCTCAAAGATGAATATGACGAATAATCCTTCCGTGGCACCGTCCACGGCCTTACGCCGACTCCCGGCTGAATGGGAGAATCAGGACTGCGTACTTTTAGCGTGGCCTCATGAAAATACCGACTGGGCATACATTCTGCCTGAAGCGCGCAGATGTATCGCGGACATTGTCCACGCCATCACTGACGGCGGCCAATGCGTGGCACTTGTCGGGCCTGAAGAGTTCTGTCTCCCATCAATCCTGGAACAGAATTTCGACCCTCTGCGCGTGAAATTTTTCGACATCCCCACCAACGACACCTGGGCGCGTGACTTCGGACCGATCACGGTTGAATCAGACGGAAGCCTGCTGCTCCTTGACTTCAAGTTCAATGGATGGGGCCTGAAATTCGCCGCCGACAAGGACAACCTCATCACGTCGCGCCTTGCAGCTATGAATCTGTTTGACGCTGAAGTCGAAAACTGTCTGAACTTCGTATTGGAAGGCGGCTCGATCGAATCAGACGGAGACAACACTCTTCTGACAACAGCCGAATGTCTGCTGTCGCCAAACCGCAACGGCCAATGGGACCGCAGGCAGATTTCCGATTATCTCCGCAAGGCATTCGGACTGAACCACGTCCTCTTCCTGAACCACGGTGCCCTGATCGGCGATGACACCGACAGCCACATCGACACTCTCGCCAGACTTGCCCCAGGCGACACCATCATATATTGCGGACCTGGCGAGCCCGGTAATCCAAACCACACGGAATTGCAGAAAATGAAAGAAGAACTGGCAACTCTGCGCACACCGTCGGGTCAGCCATACAATCTCATTGAACTTCCTCTGCCTGATACCATCGAGATGGACGGCGAGATCCTGCCGGCAACCTACGCCAACTTCCTCATAACCCCGACACAGATTCTGATGCCGACCTATGGTCAGGAGCGTAAAGACCGACTGGCAGCCCAAACGCTGAAAATAGCCTTCCCTGACCATGAAATCCGCGGCATTGACTGCATTCCTCTGATACGTCAGCACGGCTCTCTCCATTGTGTGACCATGCAGCTCCCGTCAGGATCAGTCAAAGAAATACGTGACGGTCAATGGATCTCTACCTCGTCAGGAAACTCTTGAAAAAAATAATTTATACTCGATGCAAGATTTATTTCGAGGAAAAATCGATCAGACAAACACATCCGAGACCGACAATCAATCATCAATTCACCAAAAATCCCGCTATATGCTTGTAGGCCTTATCCAACAGCACAACACCACCGATATAGACAACAACCGCCGGCGCCTTGCCGAAAAAGTCATAAATCTCGCAGCCAAAGGCGCGGAACTGGTAGTACTTCAGGAACTTCATGACTCCCTTTATTTCTGCCAGATCGAATCGGTCGACAATTTTGACATCGCCGTCAGCCTGGATGCCGCATCGCCGGTAACAGAGTTTTACTCATCGCTTGCCCGTGAGGCCGGAGTCGTGCTGGTCACATCGCTTTTCGAGCGCCGCGCAGCCGGATTATACCACAACACATCACTGGTATTC
>NZ_JAIDEN010000016.1 GCF_029054785.1 Duncaniella sp. | reverse complement strand
ATTCAGAGCCATATCCACCTCAAAACTTTCGCTCAGATTTTAACTATTGTTTTTAAACAACCTCTTATACCTATTCAAGATCTGTTATGCTGATTGAATTTCTTCAGGATGCGTTTTTCGCTGCGATAGCCGCTATCGGCTTTGCCGCTATCAGCAATCCTCCCCGCAGAGCTTATCTGTATTGCGCGCTCATAGCCGCCGCAGGCCATTCGACACGCTTTCTTCTGATGAACGACGCTCTGACCGGGATGCACATCGTGCTTGCAACCACTCTTGCCTCCCTGCTTGTCGGGATTCTTGCCGTCCTGTTTTCTCCTGTTGTCCGTACTCCTGCCGAGACCTGCCTCTTTCCATCGCTCTTGCCGATGATCCCCGGCATTTATGCCTACCGTACATTCGGAGGCCTTGTGATGTGTCTTTATCAGGGACAGGAAGCCGGATTCGGCCATTATTTCTATCTATTCGCAAGCAATGGCCTGACCTGCCTGTTCATTCTCCTCGGAATGGTCATCGGTGCGACCATACCGATCTTCCTCATGAAAAATATATCTTTTCAGGCCACACGATGAAGGCACTTTATCACGTTGTGTATTAAACACCCTCTAAAAAGCAAGTGTTTGCCATCAGAATGCAGGCCATCACGTTTCACTCATTTTTTATGTCCGATTGACACATGGAATTGCGTCAGCTAAAATATTTTGTAAAAGCCGCTGAGACACTTAATTTCTCAGAAGCCTCAAGAGCCCTGTTCATAACCCAGAGCACCTTGTCGCAGCAGATCAAACAGCTTGAGCAGGAACTCGGCACTCCGCTGTTTCAGCGCGACAGCCATCGCGTCAGCCTCACGGAGGCCGGAAGCGAGCTGCTTCCTTATGCGGTCCGCACCCTTCGCGCTTCACAGCTGTGTTTGGAGCGGATGAACGATCTGCGTGAACTGCTTGCCGGGACTCTCAACATCGGGGTGACTTATTCATTCAGCCCGATCCTGACGGAGACACTGCTCGATTTCATGAAACTCTATCCCGGAGTGAAACTCAACATCTACTATAAGCCGATGGCCGAGCTGATGGACATGCTCGTAGAGCGTGAGGTCGATTTTCTTCTTGCGTTCAAGCCGAAGGACACTCTGGCCTGTGTCGAGTCCCACAGTCTGTTTCAGAACTATCTGACCGTTGTTGTCAACAGTTCCCATCCGCTGGCCTCCAAAAGCAAGGTCACTCTCGCGGAACTTGCGCAATATGATCTTGCGCTGCCCACCCGCGGCCTTCAGGCGAGAAACTATTTTGACGCCGTAATCGCACCGCGCGGACTCGACATGCGTGTCCGAATAGAGCTTAACGAAGTCAACATCTTGCTTAAACTGATAAGTTGCAGCAATCTGGCCACTGTATTGGCCGAGGCCACAACCCATAATGTGCGCGGAGTCAAAGCCGTGCCTCTTGACATTCCGGCCAATGAAATGACCGGATGCGTCCACACTCTGCGTGATAGTTACCACAAACGCTCCATGTGTGAGTTCCTGAAAATGCTGAGCGAATCAGCAGCCATACGCGAACGAGTCAACGCATGGCTGTGATTCGCCATCAGTCATTTTACACTTGTCAGTGCGCTTGTCAGAGTGGTTTTTTCGGATAGAGCGCTTCCCACCAGGAGGGATCGTCTTGCAGATATTTTGCAAACCATGCGAAGATTGTCTCCTGCCATTGTTTGCGTTTGTTGAACTCGGTCACCTGATGGTTGGCCCCTCTGACTGCGACAAAGGCAGTCTCCCGGCCCAAGCGTTTGAGGGCTGTGTACATCTGGATACTTTCTCCGACAGGTACGTTGGTGTCGGCATCTCCGTGAAGGAACAGCAGCGGGGTGTGGATCTTGTGGGCATTGTAGAGCGGGCTGCGTTCAACGAATAGATCCTTGCGGGTCCAGGGATAGCTGTCGGCCATGCAGACTTCGCTGTAAGAATAGCCCCAGTAGCCTTCGCCCCAGTAGCTGGTGTGGTCACTGATACCGGCGTGAGAGATTCCGGTTGCAAAAATGTCGGTCTTGGTCTGGAGATACTGCGTCATGAAACCGCCGTAGGAAGCTCCTATACAGCCGATCTTGTTTCCGTCAACCCATGAGTGACTGGCGGTAAAGGCCTTGACAGCGTCAATTATGTCATCGGCAACGCCTTCTCCAGCGGTGTTGACATGATGTGCGCCATATTCCTGTCCGAATCCTGAACTGCCTCTGGGGATGACCACGAGGACCACATAGCCGTGGGCGGCATAGACATGGTGGGGATAGCGGCTTTCAAACATGCGGCTTGTCGGGCTGCATCCGCCGTAATAGTTTACGATCATCGGATATTTTTTCGACGGATCGAATTCCGGAGGGAGCACATAGCGGACGCTGAGGCTGTCGCCGCGTGATGTTACGAAGGGCCAGGCTTTGCATTCGCCGATGCGGATCCCCTTCAGGCGTTCGCTGCTGAGGTCCTCGATAAGGGTCTGGCGTCCGTTTTTCAGGTTGACGGAGTAGAGACGGTCTGAGTTTGAAGCTCCCTGGCCGGTATATACGAGGGTCTGGGCTGTTGTCGGCAGACTGAACGACATGACATATTCTTCCGAGGCTTTGAGATCGTCGATACGTCCGTTGGCAGGGTTGACGCGGTAAAGAGATTTCCGGTCGCGGTTTTCGGCTGTGAAATAGATGCTGCCGTCGGCTTTGTTCCATGCGAAATCCTTGATTGACGGGTTGAAATCGCGGGTTAGGGGAGTGACTTTCTTAGTCGCGACATCCATGACATAGAGTTGGTTGTCATACATGTTGGGAG
>NZ_JAIDEN010000159.1 GCF_029054785.1 Duncaniella sp. | reverse complement strand
GCGGAGTGAGCGAGATTCGAACTCGCGATACGCTTTTGACGTATACACGCTTTCCAGGCGTGCCTCTTCAGCCACTCGAGCATCACTCCATTGAGTCAGTCGTTTTTCTCTGCGGTCTTCGAAATCCGTTTCAGATACGCTGACCGGGCTTTAACGGATGCAAAGGTAGGGAGAATTTTCGGATTGTGCAAATTTTTTTGAGGTTGCCCTGAATTACTATGTTTTGACTTATGTAAATACTCCGATTTTGCTATAATTTTGCATCGAAAACGAACTCATCGCCTTATGCTTAAGCTTACGTCAAAATCTACAAAGATACTTTTTTCTATCGTGGCCTGTGTACTTCTTATGGTTGTATATGATCAGGCTTGGAGAGTTACGGCATTATTAGGATTACATTCTGCATCATTATCGAAATTTATTGTAGGATACTCAATAATGTTTATAGCGGTTATAATCCTGACATTATTTGTTATAAAGCCCAAAGAACTATGCTCTTTCCTCGGCATAAGTGGTAATATTGCCAAAGGATTTTTTATTTCCCTAATCTGAGTTCTCCCTCTCTATATTATATTCCCAATTCTCGGCTCTTTCAACTCCGCCACAACTCTTTCTCTTATTTTAAGGAAAAGTGTTTTCCCCGGATTTATGGAAGAATTTGTGTTCAGAGCATTTATGTTCGGATTACTTTTTCGTTATGCAAAGACCGGATTCTTTTGGGCTGTAATATTGCCCGCACTTTTATTTGGATCTATACATCTTTATCAAGGACATGATGTTATTTCATCGCTTGCTGCTTTCGGTGTTACATTTATAGGTGCAGTATATTTCAGTTGGATGTATGTAGAATGGAATTTCAATTTATGGGTTCCTGTTGGACTACATATATTGATGAATGGTGCTTGGGTTATATTCTCAATGGTGGGTACCGAAGTAGCTGCCGGTGGTCTTATTTCCAATATTACTCGTGTAATTAGCATCCTTTTGGCAGTCGGACTAACGGTATGGTATAAGAGAAAGAACGAAACCAAGGTTTTCGGCTATCCGGTCTGGAAGTTCTAAACTCCTGACGGCTGGTTCAAATACATTATAAGCGTCTATGATTTTGGCTGTGACAAATGGCTCAACCGAGCCGCTTAAGCCATCGCCTTGCTTTCTGACAGTTTTGATCAGGATTACAGATTTTACGTCAGCACCATATTTCGCACCGGGATTGGAAAGAATCTCAACGCTCTGAATATCTTTTGAGGATATACGTTCCAGTTCAGAACGGTCAAGCATGCGTCGTCCGTTGATATAAATCTGTGGACTCCCTTTACCGATGATTTCAATATTGCCTTCATCAGTTCTTATACCAGGTATTTTCCTCGAAATACCCCTCGCATCAAGTATAAATTAATTTTCAATAGTTGCTTAAGTATGGTTATTCTCTCTTATCCCTTTTCGTAATCGGCTGAGATGGCCCGGAGTGATTCGTAAGAAAGAAGCGATGTCTTTGAGCTGGAACAATTCAAACAATCGCGGATATTTAGAAATCAATTGTTCGTACCTTTGAACAGGAGTATAGGTGTATGATTCAATAAGTCTGTCGTAAACTTGTTGGAACAGTTGTTCACTTGCCCTGGCCACGATAGACTGAAAATCTTTGTCAGCATACAGACGATTACGTAGCGTAGTAGTCGGGACACAATGAATCTCGCATGGGGAATTTGCCCTGATAGAAATTTTTGAGGCCACTCCATAGATGGAATTTGGGAAATCAGCCACAAACTCCCCGGCAAATTCCAGATTGATTATATGTTCGTTGCCTTCCGAATCGACAGCGATATATTTAAGAGTACCTTCTTTGACAAAACCGATATAACGGCCTGTTCTGCCCGCTTCCACGAAAAAATCCCCTGTTTCATAATGGCGCAATTCACCCTCCCTGACGCATAGTTCGCGCCAATAATCAATATCGACATTCGTTATATAAGGGTTGAATTCATCCATTATCGTTTTAATCTGCCGGTGTTTATTCATTTGCAAATTTAGATAAAAATCCTAAGATTTTTACATCGGTAAAATAAAGAAGCAGAGCATCAGTCTTGAACCTGCGCTTTGGCTGAACTTTGACCAAAGTCACCATGCTGAGATCTAATATGTTGTTAAGATTAAGACATTATTGATATTCCTGAGATATCGGAAACGCACTTTGAAACGATATTAAGAGTTCTGTTTAAAGTGTTTTCCGAGATGATTTCTTGCATAGGAAATTTCATTATGATAAAATCAGAACCAGAACTTGTTATCTCATGGATAATGGAGTCTGTTTCAGACATCCATTTATTGAGGTTTGACTCCATTGAATCTCGATTCCATCTTTTTGCCCATTCAGACGAGTTGGGTTTTATCTCCATAACGAATAGAATCCAACTTGTGCTTTGAGAGACATCGGCATAGGTTTCAGTACGAAGTATATGTGCATTTGTCGAATTTTGAACTGCAAGATAGTAACCATCATCGGCGAGCTGGATTGCAGACAGCTTAAAATCAAAATCGGCGATACTCTTTTCCCCAAGATAATACTCCATCGCTTGGGGATATATATAATCCCAAGCCCAATTTTCGTATTGCAATTGACTTTCTCCATAGTCTTTGCTTTGGCGAGGGGCTCTTGAGTACAGTTTGTTGACCTCAATTCTCCCTGGAGGAAGTAATTTTAGTTCCGATTTGATATGAAACATTGTGCCCTGCATTCGTTTTTGGAACTCAAACATCAGACGTGTCGCCTTTCGGACGTTTTCGAATAGTTTGTTGGGATTCAGTATATCCATAATTTTTCAAATTCGTTATAGATGTATATATCTAAGATCGGACCAATCTTATTTTTTCGCCAGCCTATTGACTTGCGACACAAAAAGTCGTAACTTTGCCGTTGATTGGGAGTAGTCCCATCAAGACATTTTGAAAAAAGAGGCGTTATGTCTTCTTCTTGTATGCGAAAAGCGTAGGAAACTTTATTCACATGAGCAAGAGATGGCGTAATAGTCTCCACGCATATGCGTGGGGCTGTTATTCCCACATCTGCTCATCAAGGTATTCCTACCACCTTCGCATTAAGACGTGGCATTACAGTTCCACGCTTCTTAATTTTTAATTGCACTTATGGGAACTGAGGTGCGCTTACATCAGAATATGAAAAAGATAATAGTTGGCGTTATCTTCGTTTTGTTTGCCATCTGTGCATACGCTCAAAAAGACGTAACGCAGTTCCTCGGAATTCCTGTTGATGGCAGTAAGTCTGCCATGATTCAAAAGCTCAAGGCAAAGGGCTTTCGTGTCAATTCCTATAACAAGGATGTTTTGGAAGGGACATTTAATGGTATGGAGGTAAATCTTCACATAGCAACAAATGGCGATAAGGTATGCCGAATAATGTTATGCGATGCTAATCCTGTCGATGAACGCTCAATTCAAATCAGATTCAACAATCTGTGTCGCCAATTTGAAAAGAATCCAAAATATATGTCTTTAGGTAATGAACTTATACCTGATGATGAAGACATATCCTACGAAATTAGTGTAAAAAACAAGCGATATGAGGCTATCTTCTATCAGCAACCAGCAGAATTGTCAGACACGACATTATTGCGAGAAAAATTAATGCCTATCATCTTGGAGAAATATACGGCTGAAGAACTTGCGAATCCAACAGAAGAAACGCAAAATGCGCTAATGAAGATGTCACTTGATTATATGATGGATTTATGTTCCAAAAAGCCCGTATGGTTTATGATTTCTGAAATATACGGCAAGTACTACATAACCATGTTTTACGATAACGAATACAATCGTGCGAATGGAGAGGATTTATAAATACGTTTACACAAGCCTAATCTCCTTATTGGCAATCTGCATGTTGAGTGGGTGCGCGTCGATGCGCCCTCCTGTCATCCACACTTACGATGATTCGATTGAAAATTATCATTATTTCTATATATCACCCACGGGAGATTACACATCAAATTCCGGAGTGTATGGCAATCAATATGGTGTTTACGGAGGAGCCACCAAATCTATAAATCCAGCCTCTCTAATATCGGGTATTCTTTTTAAGAATGGATTTATCCAAGTCAATGAGGTGAACCCTAACAACGCAAAAGAAACAATGATTGTGAACTTTGGCGAAACTGGTCGCAGAAATGTCAACCTCGGATATTCCATAGAGGTTACAATTCAGTTTATATCAGCATATACACAGCGTCCAATTTGCACCTGCACGGCAGAGGGCCAAGGTGAAACAGAAGCTGATGATGTTCGGGAAGCAATCCAAAGCGCCCTAAAACCATTATTCAATTCAAAAAAATAGCATTCAAGCGATAATATATTCAGCGCGTATTATAGCAAGCGAACTCCATTTGGGTAAAAAGAGTGGGAGTTAGGTTTAGCTCGCTCTTCAAGCGAAGAAAGACGCCTGGATCCTAATCGAGATAGAATGTTTTAGTTTAAATAGTAAAGCCTTGCGGCAAATACGGCAAGGCTTACGGAAAATGTTTTGTGGATGGTAAGCCGAACGATAGTTATAGACAGGGATGCTATCCAAATATAAAAGAAGAGGAGATTCCTTGTGCGGGATGTGGCGAATCGCTAATCACCATTCATTTTTCGGCGGTTGTTTTTTGTGAGGTTTTTTGGGTGGGAGTTCGGAAGATTATTAGTAATTTTGTCAATCACATCAATTCTTCTTAGGGATACAGGCTTCTTCCGGATTTTCTCAGGAGGAGTCGGGTCGCAAATCAGAGAATGCAAAAAATGGATTTTCGAACAGTCATACGTCCGCTTAGATTTCAAGGTCTTGTGAATCACGGCGAAACCATGCTTCTGCTGGGATCTTGTTTTACTGACAACATCGGACAACGCCTTTGTGATGATCTTTTCGATGCCGTGGTCAATCCTTTCGGGCCTGTCTACAATCCTCTGTCAGTGCTCAGGTCACTGGAGATACTCAGATGCAACATGACGGTCCGGCCTGACGATCTGTTTGAACGAGAGGGACGGTTTCACAGTTTCATGTTTCATTCGCGCCTTTCCGGCCATGACCGTGAGCAGACGGCCAAGGCGATGACTGCGGCTGTCAACGAGGGTCATGAGGCCTTGCTGAAAGGGTCGGTGGTGATTCTTACCCTTGGAACTACGAGAGTGTTCCGTCACCTTGCCTCGGACAGCGTCGTGGCCAATTGCCATAAACTGCCGGGAGGGGAGTTTGAGAGCCGCTTCCTTGGACTCGAAGAGACAGCCGGTGCGCTGAAAGATTGTGTCCGTCTGATCAGAGAATGCAATCCGGAGGCGCGGGTTATCTTCACGGTCAGTCCGCTGCGCTATCTTGAAGCGGGCGCCCACGGCAACCAGCTGATCAAGTCGACGCTTCTTCTGGCTGTCGACGATGTCGTCAGACATTTCGGTGGAGAGTGCGTGAGCTATTTCCCGTCCTATGAGATCATGATGGACGATCTCCGCGACTATCGTTTCTATGCCGAAGACATGAAGCATCCCTCGCCACAGGCCGTGGATTATATCTATGAGATTTTCGGCGAGTCATATTTCACTCCCGCGACAGCCGGGATCGTGGTTGAAGCCCGTGTGCTGACCCGTCGGTTGTCGCATCGGGTCATGGCATCCTCTCCGGAGGCCGAATCTCGCGAGAATATGGCGCGGGAACGCGCCATACAGACTTTTACGGGCCGTTATCCAGAACTCACAGACGCCGTAAGGCGTTATTATGATAAGAATACATTATGTCAATAATGGACTATACCATTTCTGAAATAGCAAGAATCATCGGTTCGGCTTCATCTGTCGCCGGGGCCGATTCCAAAATATCACGACTGTTGACCGACAGCCGCTCACTGACATATCCGTCCGACACATTGTTTTTCGCTCTTACCACAGCTTCAGGGGACGGTCACAGATATATAAAACAGCTTTATGACCGCGGAGTCCGTAACTTTGTTGTTGCGGATGGCTTCACACCCTCAGGAGAGATGGCGGAAGCCAATCTGCTCTATGTTGACTCGCCGTTGAGGGCTTTGCAGGCTTTGGCCGCACATCATCGCCGCTGTTATGACATTCCTGTTGTCGGAATTACCGGCAGCCGAGGCAAGACAACTGTCAAAGAATGGCTCAACCAGCTTTTGCAGGGTGATATGGAGATAATCCGCAGCCCGCGCAGCTATAATTCACAGATCGGCGTGCCTCTGTCGGTCTGGCAGCTTACCGACAAGACAGATCTCGGCCTCTTCGAAGCCGGAATCTCTCAGCCGGGAGAAATGGCCAGGCTGAAAGAGATTCTTGCTCCCCGCATCGGAGTGTTCACCAATATCGGTCCGGCCCACAGCTCAGGTTTTGAGTCGATAGGGCAGAAGTGCAGTGAAAAAGCACTCCTGCTTGACGGCTGTGAGTGTGTGGTCTATAATGCCGACGATCCGTTGGTCAGCCGCTGTGTCAAGGAAGCGCCTCTGACAATCGGATGGTCGCGCTCGAATCCGGAAGCAATGCTTTATGTCAGCGACATAGAGCGGAGTGACGGTTTGACCACATTCCGCTATAAATATAAAGGTGGTGATGTCAGGGAAATTTCCATTCCCTTTGCCGGAGAGCATGAACTGGAGAATGCGATCCACTGTCTGGCGGTCATGCTCTGCCTCGGAATTTCACCGGAGGTGATCCGCAGCCGGATGGGGGCATTGACTCCGGTCGGTACGCGTCTTGAAGTCATCGAGGGTGTCAGCGGCTGTCTGCTTATCCATGACAATTATACCAGTGACTTCAATTCGTTGGCTCCCGCCCTGGATTTCATGAAACGGCGCATGAGTCCCGACTGCACAGCCACGGTCATTGTCAGCGATCTGATGCATGATGCCGATGCGGATCTTTCGGACCTCTATTCGAGCATGGGCCGGCTGCTTGCCGTGGCCGGCGTCAGCCGTGTCATCGGAGTCGGGCCTGAGTTGTCGGCCCATAAGGACTGTTTCAGCGGCGAAACAGAGTTTTTTGCCACGACAGAAGAATTTCTCGCCGATAAGACAACAGCAGATTTCAGCAATGAGCTCGTGCTTGTCAAGGGCGCTCCCCACTTCGGTTTCGCAAGAATCTGCGAACTGCTGGAGGCCCGTCAGCATGAGACGGTGCTGGAGATAAATCTTGATGCCATTGTCTCAAACTTCAATGCATTCCGCTCGCGGATCAAGCCCACAACAGCGATCGCCTGCATGATCAAAGCCTCAGGCTATGGGGCCGGATCTCATGAACTGGCCCGCACATTGCAGGCCCAGGGAGCCTCATATCTTGCCGTGGCAGTCCACGACGAAGGTGCCGATCTGCGCCGCGCAGGCATTACGATGCCGATTCTGGTGCTCAATCCTACGGTTGAGAACTTCCAGGCCTTGTTTGCCGACAGGCTTGAACCGGAGATTTACAGCTTCGATTTCCTGAAAGCCCTGATCCGCGAAGCCAAGCGCTACGGAGTCGTCTCCTATCCGGTGCATATCAAGATTGATTCCGGAATGCACCGTCTTGGCTTCCTGAAAGAAGATCTTCCGGCGCTGATCGAGTTGCTGAAGAGCCAGGACAATGTGGTCCCGCGTTCGATTTTCTCTCATCTGTGTGCTGCCGATGACCCGCAGGAGGACGACTACACTCAAATGCAGTTCCGCTATTTCGACGAGTGCTGCGAGATTCTGACATCAGCTTTCCCTGAGCGGAAAATCATGCGCCATATACTGAACTCAACCGGAATCACCCGCTTCCCGGAACATCAGCTCGACATGGTGCGTCTTGGAATCGGTCTCTATGGTGTCAGAACCATGCACGACGGTTCGCAGGACGATCTGCGCCCGGTTTCATCGCTCAACACCGTCATCATCTCGCTGAAAAACTGGCCTGCCGGAACCACCATCGGCTATAACCGCCGTGGAGTCCTGCGCCGTCAGTCGGTCATTGCCACCATACCTGTGGGCTATGCCGACGGCATCAACCGTCATTTCGGCTATGGCAACATATCGGTGATGGTCAACGGAGTCAAATGTCCGACAGTCGGAAGCATCTGCATGGATGCCTGCATGATCGATGTCACTGACGTGGACGGTGTCAAGGTCGGCGACAGGGTGGAGATCTTCGGAGAGAACATGCCCGTCGACGATCTGGCCGAAGTCCTCGGCACGATCCCCTATGAAGTACTCACCTCCGTCTCCCAGCGCGTCAAACGCGTCTATTACCGGGAGTGAACGGATCCAATATATAAAACACACGAATCACTACTTAAACCAACACGACTGAATTATGAAATCGCCAAGTTTGTACATCATCGCCGGTTGTAATGGCGCCGGGAAAACCACGGCCTCATTCACACTTTTGCCTGACGTCCTTGACTGTCAACAATTTGTAAATGCCGATGAGATAGCCAAAGGCCTTTCTCCTTTCCATCCGGAAAGTGTGAGCATGGAGGCCGGGCGCATCATGCTCGGCCGAATAGAAGAATTGCTGCACAAGGGGATCACTTTTGCGATAGAGACCACACTCGCTACCCGCAGTTACCATGCCCTGGTCTCCAAGGCCCACAAACTCGGATATCTTGTGCATTTGCTTTATATCTGGCTGTCCTCTCCGCAGCTGGCCATCAGACGTGTTGCCCAAAGAGTCAGCGAGGGAGGACATAACATACCCACTGACGTGATCGTGAGACGCTATCATCATGGCATTGACAACCTGTTCAATCTGTTTATGCCGATTGTTGACAGCTGGACTATTATCGACAATACCCGTTGCCGCCCGCGAGTGGTGGCGAATGAAACCCTGACTTTAGCCCCCGAAATATATGAACGAATTAAAAATGATGGAAAGACGCAAGGAGACTGAAAGCGTATCCGAAAGGATTGCACGCGGGATGGAGATTGCTGTTGAAAAGTGTCTTCTGGATAAGGTCGTCAAGGGTCAGACTGTGGTCTATGCCCATGACGACGGGACCGTCTACTCTATGTCGGCAAAAGATGCACTTGACCATTTCCTGATGGAAGCTGTCGAAGAGATTTCAAAGAATTAGAATGTAGAAGATCCGTCTTTGCGCCCTAAATCCTTTTTGGGGATTGGTCGCAGAGGCGGACCGCTTTTGTGTTGGGAAAAAGACAGCGCCCGGCTCTTTCTGAAAGAGACCGGACGCTTGGCTATTGGATTGAAGAAGGGTATAAGCGCTTGGTTTTAAACAACCTCTAAGAATCGGATAGAGTGCCGATCAATAGTTCTCGGCTTTGCGTTCGAAGTAGCCTTGTTCTTTTCCGCAGACGGGGCAGCGCTTGGGGGCTGATTTGCCTTTGTGGACATAGCCGCAGTGCATGCACTGCCATTCTTCCTCCTCCTCTCCGGAGAATTCCTGGCCGTTTGTGAGACGGTCGAGCAGGCGGAGGTAGCGCTGTTCGTGTTCGATTTCAACTTTGGCTACCATCTTGAACAGGACTGCGATGTCTTTGAAGCCTTCTTCCTCGGCGGTCGATGCGAAGGAAGAATAGAGATCGCTCCACTCTTCACGCTCGCCTGCGGCGGCTTCGCGAAGGTTGGTGATGGTGTCGGCCACGACTCCGGCGGGATAGCCGGCGTTGATGGTGACCACTCCGCCTTCAAGACGGGAGAAGAAAAGTTCGGCATGACTGAGTTCCTGCTCGGCGGTGATCAGGAACACGCGGGCTATCTGTTCATAGCCTTCCTCACGGGCTTTTTTAGCGAAAAGAGTGTAGCGCGAGCGGGCCTGGCTTTCACCGGCAAACGAGGCGAGAAGATTGTGTTCGGTCTTGGTGCCTTTTATTGATTTTTTCTCCATAAGTTCTGAGAATTGTAGATGTTGATGTTAATTGAGGATTATGTTATAACAACATCTATAAACCTCCCTTTGTTCACCGCCGGAGAAAATATCGGTCAAGTCGGGCTTATCTTCAGACAAGAGGATTCATGTATTGTCCTTTGTCTTTTGTCTTGCCGCCGTACATTACCGCATGGCGTGGACAGACGTGGTAGCAGGCAAGACAGGCGGCGCAATCAGACTGCCATTGCGGATATCTGCGCCGGCGGCTGTCGTTGGCTGATGGAGTGTCGGGGGCCGGTTGCATGCTTATGTTGCGCAGCGGGCAGATGGCCGCGCATTTGCCGCAGGAGATGCAGGCGTTCGTGTGGCGGAACGGTTTCGGCGACGTGGCGTAGCGCACGAACCAGGGATAGATAATTCTGGTTTTGATCCATGCGAAGCGCCCGCGGATGATATCGTCGGCGGCTTTCGTGCGGATTTTTCCGTCAGTGGTGCTGAAAGAGGCTATTTTCCCGGCTATTTCCAGAATACGCTGCGGGGCTGCGGAGAGTTTTTCCTCGGCCAGCGGCTGAGGGTCAACGTCAAAGCCGCTCATGCACACGTAGTTGTTGGGCATTGTTACTGAAAATGCCAGGCCTGCCCGCCACGAACGGGCAGCCAGATCCTTGCGCCACATGTCTGCGGCCAGTCCGCAGTCATCGCCGCAGGTGAGCACAAGGTGGTGGATGGCCGGGAGCGGGTTGATCTCCAATGTCTGAATGATCGACCGGACATAGGGCGGAATACCCCAGGAGTAGACCGGGCATACCCAGATGACGGTCGTGTCGCCTGAGGGCATGGTGAGACTGCCGCCGCGCAGCTCAGTACCGAGTCTGCGCAGCGGCTGTCCGAGTTCGGCGGCGAGGCGTTCGGCGACGTATCTCGAATTGCCTGTACCTGAAAACCATAGGATCATAGAGGTGCGTGATTTTGGAGGCCGTTTCTCTGTCAGATTGTCACCTGTGTTGCGCCGAATCCATATTCGCGGAAGGAAGCGTCCTGCACCTGATGGCCTTTATAGCGGTGGTTGAGCTCCTTCATGAGCGCCGCGCGGAGGACTCCTTCGCCTTTGCCGTGGATGAAGACTATTTTCTGGCCCTTGTGTTTGAGATTGCTGTCCATCACCTTGCGGAATTCGTCGATCTGGAGATTCAGTATGTCGGCGGGGGAGAGTCCGGCTGTGGTATCGACCAGTTCGGAGATGTGCAGGTCTACCTCAATTACATCGGGACGCTTTGTGGTGGCTTTTTTCTGCACCGGTTTGCGTGATGGGCGGTCGACGGCTTTCTTGGCTTTCAGTCCTTCCTCGATGCGAGATGAGTCGATGACCATGCGCTTGCGGGGAATGTCATTGGTCACGATGTCCACGGCTATGACATCCTTGTCGAAATAGACGTTGCTGTGGAAGCAGTGGAGTTTGAAGAATTTGGTGGTGTCAAGAGCTGTTTCGACTGCCACGGGGGCTTTGACGCGGAATTCACGGTCAGACTTGAACGCGATCATCTGCACGGCGATGCGGTCCATCGAAGGCAGGTCGGCACCGGTGATCTCTTCGAGAAACACTTGGATGTTCGGCTCGACGATTCCTGCATAGCGGGTGGTCCAGCCTGCGGCTTCGTCGGCGCGTGTGAGATAAGTGAAATAGAGATAGTAGTTGGAATCGTTGACCAGGTAGACATCAAAGGTGGTTGTGTTGAGATGCTTGATGTCAGCCGGTTCGTAGGCCAAGACCACATTGAGTTTTTCGCCTTCGGGAGTCTCTTCCGGCGCAGGGACCGCGGCTGATCCGGTGCTTTTCGCTGAGGCCGGTGACGAGACTGCCGGAGCCGGTTTTACCGCATCCTGCGTCAGTGCTACTTTTTTCTCTGTGGCGGCAGCTTCTTCGACAACCACACATTCGCGCAGGAGGGTCGGGGTTTCAAAGCCGTCGTCGTCAACGTAAGCGATATTTCCTTCTATTTTTCTGATGATGCCGCCTCCGACTGAGTTGAGGAAGCGGACACGATCACCTATTTTTGCCATGATATTATTGTCTTTTTATAAGTAACTCTAAAAAACGTATTATGTTTTTACAAAGTAACTTAGTTTTGTAATATGTGATTATAATTTCTCTTTGAGGAAAGTGCCGGTGTAAGAGTCGGGATTGGCAGCGATCTGTTCGGGGGTACCGCAGGCCACGAGATTGCCTCCGGCATCGCCGCCGTCAGGACCGATGTCGATGATATGGTCGGCACATTTGATCACGTCCATGTTGTGCTCGATGATGAGGATGGTATGGCCCATTGCGATAAGCCGGTCAAAGGATTTCATCAGCGTTGCGATGTCATGGAAGTGCAGGCCTGTGGTCGGTTCGTCGAAAATGTAGAGCGTGGGTTCCGGTTTCTCTTCGGCGAAGAACGATGCGAGTTTGACACGCTGGTTTTCACCGCCGGAGAGCGACGATGAGTTCTGTCCGATCTTGATGTAGCCCAGACCGACATCCTGAAGCGGTTTGAGGCGCTTGATGATGCGTTTTTCCTGCGTCCCGGCTTCTTCGCCGAAAAACTCGATGGCCTGGTTGATGGTCATCTCAAGGATGTCATAGATGTTTTTGCCGCGGTACTCGATCTCAAGAATTTCTTTCTGATAGCGTTTGCCATGGCATGACTCGCAGGGGACAGTGATGTCGGCCATGAACTGCATTTCGATCGTGATGTAACCGTCGCCTTTACACTCCTCGCAGCGGCCTCCTTCGGAGTTGAAGGAGAAGTCGGAGGCTGAGTAGCCCATCTGTTTCGCTCCTTGGGTCGAGGCAAAGAGTTTGCGGATTTCGTCAAAGGCCTTCAGGTAGGTTGCGGGGTTTGAACGTGATGATTTGCCGATGGGGTTCTGGTCGACAAACTCTACGTTTTTGATCCGCGACAGATCTCCCTGGAGCTTGCGGAAGGTTCCCGGAGCATCACCTGAGTTGCCGAGATGGCGGTTGAGGGAGCGGAAGAGGATGTCACGCACGAGAGTGGACTTTCCTGAGCCGCTGACACCTGTCACAACGGTCATGACTCCGAGCGGAAACTTGACGTCGATGTCCTTGAGATTGTGTTCTTTCGCGCCTATCACCTCGATTGAATCGCGCCATTTGCGCCGTTGGTGAGGGGTGGGGATCGAAAGAGCGCCTGTCAGATAGCGGGCGGTATAGCTCAGAGGTGTTGTCTCTCTGGCCTGCGAGGGGACCAGTTCGGCAGGGTCGCCCTGATAGATGATGGTGCCTCCGAGGCGTCCGGCGTCGGGGCCGACGTCAATCAGATAGTCGGCGGCACGCATGATC
Organism: Duncaniella sp.; assembly: GCF_029054785.1. Classification (GTDB taxonomy): domain Bacteria; phylum Bacteroidota; class Bacteroidia; order Bacteroidales; family Muribaculaceae; genus Duncaniella. Next base: position 3,443 of record NZ_JAIDEN010000159.1, on the reverse strand, counting down.
TCTTCATCATGCTCGACAACAACCACGGTGTTGCCCAGGTCGCGCAGTTTTTTCAATACGGCGATGAGCCGTTCGGTGTCGCGCGAGTGCAGTCCGATCGAGGGTTCGTCGAGGATATAGAGGGAGCCGACAAGGCTGCTGCCGAGCGATGTAGCGAGATTGATGCGCTGGCTTTCACCGCCTGAAAGGGTGGAGGAGAGGCGGTCGAGAGTCAGATAGCCGAGGCCGACTTCTTCAAGGTAGGAGATGCGGTTGTTGATCTCTTTGAGAAGACGTCCGGCAATTGCGGCATCGTTGGCGTCGAGCTGAAGTGAGCGGAAAAACTCGATCAGACGGCAGACGGGCATGGTGACCAGCTCGCCGATCGTAGCGCCTCCGACTTTGACATAGGACGCAGTCTTTTTAAGGCGCGAGCCGTGGCAGGTGGGGCATACGGTCTTGCCCTGATAGCGGGCTTTCATGACGCGATACTGTATCTTGTAGAGATTCTCGTCTACCATTTTGAAAAAGCGGTCGATCGAGGGGAAGTCTCCGTAGGTAAGCCTCACACCCGGACGGGCGAGCTCCTCGGCTGAAGGGCCGTGCCAGAGCAGATCTTTTTCTTTTTCGCTGAGGTCGAGATACGGTTTGTGGATCGGAAATCCGAACTGGGCGGAGTCGGCGATGAAAATCTTTTTCCACTCGCTCATCTTGTCGCCGCGCCAACAGGCAACGGCGTTGTCATAGATGGAGAGCGTGTTGTTCGGGATGACAAGACGTTCGTCAATACCGAGCACCTTTCCGAAGCCCTCGCATGTGGGGCAGGCGCCGACAGGATTGTTGAAATTGAACATCATGTCGGTCGGGACCTCGAATTTCATGCCGTCGGCCTCGAATACGCGTGAAAATTCTTTTGATACAAGGCCGTCAGAGGTCCAGACATGGATTTTCAAGCGGTCGCGGCCTTCGAAAAAGGCGCTTTCGACAGAGTCGCGCAGACGGCTCTGCTCATCGGCTTCCGAGGAGACTGCCAGACGGTCGACAAGCAGCTCATAGTCCGAGGGATTGAAATCCTCCTCCTTGCCGTTGCGCACCTGAGCCAGAAGTTCGTCAATCTCGATGAAATCACCTTCGCTGACAAGGCGTGAATAGCCCGCTTTCAGGTATACGTCAAGCTGAGAGGCGAATTTTCGTCCTTCAGGAAGAGTCACCGGGGCGGTGATTGCCATGCGCGACCCTTCGGGATAGGTGAGGGCGAAGCCGACAACATCGTCAATGGTGTGTTTTTTGACCTCCTCTCCGCTGATCGGCGAAAACGTGTGGCCGACGCGACCGAAAAGCAGACGCAGATAGTCATAGATTTCGGTTGAAGTCCCGACGGTGCTTCGCGGGTTGCGTGTATTGACCTTCTGCTCGATGGCTATTGCCGGTGGAAGTCCGAGAATGGCTTTGCACTCAGGCTTCGGCATCTTGCCCATGAACTGGCGGGCGTAGCTGCTGAGACTTTCAACATAGCGGCGCTGGCCCTCGGCATAGAGGGTGTCAAAAGCGAGCGACGATTTTCCCGAACCCGAAACGCCCGTAATCACAACGAGTTTTCCGCGGGGAATCTCTACGTCAACATCTTTGAGATTGTTGACCTTGGCTCCTAATACTATTATATTTTGTTCGTTCTGCATTATTCAGGTCCATTCAAATGTAACATACAAAGTTACGCAATTTTTCCTGAATATCTGACAGAGGGATGCGATTCTAACAAAAATTCACTAAGCGAAACAGAGCGAAACAGCCTGGACGGGAGACACTCGTCAGACTGCGGGCATGATTCGCATCCCGGATTAGATCGGGACTTCGTTGTGGATCTCCGGATTGATGGCAAGGAGGTGTTCGATGAAGCCTTTCCGGTCGGCGGGGGAGATGATAAGCGGCATAGTGCTTTTCAGTATTTTCCTGTCGGTAAAGGTGATGGCGATGCGTTTTCTGAGTGAGCCGGCAGGAGCGGAGAGGATACAGTCGGTTGGTTTGATGCTTGCGATTTTAGAAATCGGATAGGTGCCTGATTGCAAGGGCGCATGAATGATCAGTTTGTCATCTTTAATGGTATAGCTGATGCTCAGAAAGAAATAGAGCATTAATAGCAGCATGGCAACAGTAACCACAATTGAAATCAGATACTCGCCTACGAGCATCGGAGACATGCTACACAGGCAGGAGATGATAATTGTAGCCCAGAATGTCAGGCCGTAGGCCGATTTGTAGTGTCGGGTCTTTTGGTTCATGATTGGTCGGGATGTGGGGTGGAGGTGTTGAGGAGTGAAAGCAGTTGGTCGTGGATCGAGGGTGAGCCGCAGACGAGCGAGATGTTGCGGTCCGGACGGAAGCGGGTGCATTTGCCTCCGGCTTCTTCAAGGATCAGGCTTGCGGCGTTGACATCCCATTCGTGGAGGTTGAGTTCCCAGTAGCCGTTCTGAAATCCGGCAGCGACATAACACATGTCGGCAGCGGCTGATCCGAGGCGGCGAATGTCTCTGACGAGCGGCATGACGGCTGCGAGATTGTCGAGGTTGTTGTCGGGATTGGTGTCTTTGTCAACCGGAAATCCGGTTGAGATCACAGAGCGTGAAAGACGGGTTTCGGCGGAGACATGGATAGGCTTGTTGTTGAGAAAAGCGCCCTTGCCTCTGACGGCATGGAAGAGTTCGCCGGTTGCGGGAAGATAGACCACGCCGATTTCGGTCTGTCCGTGGTGTTCGACTCCGATGCTGATCGCCCAGATGGGGATGCCGGCGAAAAAATTGGTCGTGCCGTCAATAGGGTCGATCACCCAGCGGTAGTCAGCCGTGCCGTCGGTCTCTCCGGATTCTTCTGAGAGAATGGCGTGGGAGGGGAAATCTGTCCGGATGAAGCTCTTTATGACGGCTTCCGACTCCTTGTCGGCAATTGTCACAATGTCGCTGTCGTTGAGTTTGTTGTGCATGCCGATCGCATGTCCGCTGCGAAAATGTTTCATTGCGGTCTCACCCGCTTTTAGCGCGCATTCAATAACGTCATTGGCGGTGGGTATTTTCATATTTTCCATAAAATGTGCATTTGTGTTGTTTCTGATCTGTCTCATTAACCGTTTGAATGGCAATTCGGTTTGGCGGATGCGGTCTGTTTTTGGCGAGTGGTTGATTATTCGTAAATTTGCGGTGATAAAAAGCGTGATAAAATGAATCTGACGAATTTTTTGATTGTCTTTCTCGGCAGTGGGCTTGGAGGTGTGTGCCGCTATGGGCTTACTCAGGTGGTGCGTCAGGAATTTGGCGCGACTCTGTTTCCGTGGGGCACGTTTATGGTGAACATCTTCGGCTGTCTGCTGATCGGAGTAGCCTATGGTCTTGCAGAGCGGGGAGCATTGCTTTCGCCGGACTTGCGCCTGCTGGCCCGAGTCGGTTTCTGCGGCGGATTCAGAACGTTTTCGA
>NZ_JAIDEN010000158.1 GCF_029054785.1 Duncaniella sp. | reverse complement strand
GTTTTAACATTTGTCGTCGTAAAAATATTTTGGTTTTTAATAAAAGATTTATACTTTTGTTGCGAAATAAAAACGAAATATTTCGAAAGTCAATCGAAATTATCCGCAAACAAATCTTCTCTTCTTGAAAATCCCGGTTGAAATCCATGAATAAGAATCACTGTAAAGAACACTATGACGTTATAGTGATCGGTGCCGGTGCTACCGGTGCCGGTACCGCACGTGACTGTGCGATGCGCGGACTTTCCGTCCTGCTTGTAGAGCGCTTTGACTTTACGGCCGGTGCTACCGGTCGTAACCACGGCCTGCTCCACAGCGGTGCACGCTATGCCGTCACAGATCAGGAATCTGCAAGCGAATGTATAAAGGAAAACATGATTCTGCGGCATATCGCCCGCCATTGTGTGGAGGAAACCGGAGGCTTGTTCGTGACTCTTCCGGAGGACGATCTGGGCTATCAGAAAAATTTTGTTGAATCCTGTCTGAAAGCCGGCATCAACGCCGAGGTGATAGATCCGGCCCAGGCCATCATGATGGAGCCTGCGGTCAATAAGGACATCATCGGCGCTGTCAGAGTGCCCGACGGCGCGATTGACCCTTTCCGTCTGACAACGGCCAACGTCATGGACGCCCGCGAACACGGAGCCGACATTCTGACCTATCATGAGGTGACAGATCTGTTGCAGGAATCCGGACGCGTCACCGGCGTCGAACTCCGCGAGCAGCGCACGGGCCAGAAGTTTCAGGTGCGCTCATCGCTTGTCATAAATGCCGGCGGCATCTGGGGGCAGCGCATCTGTGCGATGGCCGGAATAAAGGTCAACATGTTTCCGGCCAAAGGCGCGTTGCTGATTTTTGGCCACAGAGTCAACAATGTCGTCATCAACCGCTGCCGCAAACCTGCGGATGCCGATATTCTTGTGCCTGGTGACACGATTTCCCTCATCGGAACCACTTCAAGCCGAATTCCTCTCGATCAGGTCGACCGCATGGACGTGACCGGCGAGGAGGTCGATGTGTTGTTGCGCGAGGGCATAAAAATAGCCCCCTGCCTTGCCTACACCCGTATTCTCAGAGCCTATGCCGGAGTCAGACCTCTGATTGCTTCTGACGATGACCCGTCAGGACGAAGCATCAGCCGAGGCATAGTCTGCATGGACCATGCCAAGCGTGACGGCATCGAGGGCATGATCACCATTTCCGGCGGCAAGCTGATGACTTACCGTCTGATGGCCGAGTGGGCCACGGACATGGCCTGCCGCAAACTCGGTATTGAGGGCAGGAAATGCCGGACGGCTGAAATTCCGCTCCCCGGCTCGGATCAGCCGCGCACCGACGATGCCGGAAAGAAACGCAAATCGCATATAATCGAACTGAGCACTGATCAGAAAGCCGCCCAGGGACGCCACGGAACAAAGAGTGCTGAAATCAGCTATAACGCTGACGAGGACGACGCTCTTGTCTGCGAGTGCGAGCAGGTGTCGGTCGGAGAGATCAAATATGCCATCAAAAAGCTCCATGCTGACAGCCTGATCAATCTGCGGCGGCGCACACGCATGGGGATGGGTACCTGTCAGGGCGGTCTTTGCGCATGTCGCGCGGCTGCCATTCTGAGAGATGAGACGGGCAATCCTCCGGCTGCTCTCCGGGATCTGGCAAGTTTCATCAACGAGCGGTGGAAAGGCATGATGCCGGTGGCCTGGGGTCAGACTCTTGTCGAGGCGCAGTTTATGGCGTGGCTCTACCGCGGAGTCTGCGGCCTGTCGCCTGATGAAGAGGAGTGCGAGTGTGAAACAACAGAAAAGTCAGAAATCAGATGAAATACGATACCATTATAATAGGCGGAGGCCTGAGCGGGCTGATGGCGGGAGTCAGACTCTCGCGCAGCGGCCGCAAAGTAGCCATAATTTCCTCAGGCCAGAGCGCCCTGCATTTTTATTCCGGATCTTTCGGGCTTCTCAGCCATGCCGACGGCAAGGAGCTGGTCAATCCCCTTGAGGCTATCGGCTCCCTGCCCTCCGGTCATCCCTATTCCAAGATCGGAGTGGAGGCCATTCCGTCACTTGCCGACGAGGCAAAGCGGATCTTTTCCGATGCCGGTCTGACCTTTGTCGGCGATGCGTCGAAAAATCATTACCGGCTGACCCCGCTGGGCCTCTGCGAGCCGTCATGGCTGACTATGGACGACTATGCCACATGTGAGGATCCTGCGGAGATCGGATGGCGAAAGGCTACGATCATAAATTTCAAAGGCTATCTTGATTTCCTTCCTGGCTTTCTTGCCGACGGATTGAAAAAGCACAATCTGCCATGCGATTTTGCCACTATCTCTCTTCCGGCGCTTGAGCGTCTGCGCAAAAACTCGTCGGAGATGCGCGCGGCGGCTATCGCAAAGGTGCTGAAAGGCCCTGTCCTGGAAATGCTTGCTTCGGAAATCAACAGAGCCGCCGGTGATTCTGATGTTGTTTTCATGCCGGCGGTTGTCGGGATTGACTCCGAGCTTCCCATCCGGGAACTGCGTTCGATGGTGCGTCCCAAATTGCTCTGTGTGCCTGTCCTGCCGATGTCTGTCTGCGGAATGCGCTCGCAGATCCGTCTGCGCAGGTATTTCGAGCAGCTTGGCGGCACCTATTTTCTCGGCGACAACGTTACCCGCGGCTACATGGAAGGTTCCACTCTGAAAGAGATCGAGACCGCAAACCTCAGCGGCATGAGTCTCCAGGCCGATAATTTCATCCTTGCTACCGGAAGTTTCTTCAGCCAGGGACTTGTAGCAGAGCCTGACAGAATCTACGAACCGGTGCTTGGAGCCGATGTCGAGGCGCCGTCAGACCGTTCGCAGTGGTGCGGAAAGAGCATTTTTGACAATCAGCCCTATATGCAGTTCGGTGTTACAACCGACAGAAATTTTCATGTGACCTTCAACGGTGTGCCTGCCTCCAATGTCTATGCCGTAGGAGCTATTCTCGGCGGCACCAATCCGATACGCGAGGGTTCGGGCGGCGGTGTGGCCATTCTTTCGGCTCTCCAGGTAGCACGCAACATCATTGCAACCTCTAACACTCTCTGAAGATGGAATATCAAGTAAAGAATATCAGCCCCAACAATCTCGAACAGTGCATAAAGTGTACGATCTGTACGGTTTATTGTCCGGTGCTGGCTGTCAATCCCGATTATCCCGGACCGAAACAGGCCGGTCCCGACGGAGAGCGTTACCGTCTTAAAAATCCTGAGTTCTATGATGCGGCGCTGAAATACTGTCTCAACTGCAAGCGCTGTGAGGTTGCCTGTCCGTCCAACGTGAAGATCGGCGATATTATCCAGACGGCGCGTCTGAAATATGACAAACGCGCTGTCTCGGTGCGCGACCGCATGCTTGCGAGCACTGATTTCATGGGAAAAATGGCCACGTCAATGTCATTCATTGTCAACACGGCGCTGAAACTTCCTCTGACCAAAAGTGTCATGGATCTGACGCTCGGCATTGACCATCACCGCAACTTCCCGACTTATACCTCGACCACTTTTGAAAAGTGGATGCGCCGTAAAGCTCCTGACCAGACCCGCTTTGCATCCCAGCTGTCATATTTCCACGGCTGCTTCGTGAACTACAACAACCCGTCTCTCGGTCAGGACTTCGTCAAGCTGATGAACGCCATCGGATACGGTGTCAATCTCCTTGAGAAAGAGCGTTGTTGCGGAGTGGCGAAGATCGCCAACAAAATGGTCGACGAGGCCCGGCGCGATGCTCAGCTCAACATCTCGTCCATGAGAAAATCAGTCGCGAAAGGAATGCCGGTCATAGCCACCAGCTCGACCTGTGTTTTTACCATCCGTGACGAATATCCCCATCTGCTCGATGTCGAAAATGCCGACATCCGCGACAACATACTCCTGGCCACGGCCTTTCTTAACCGCCTTGTCGACGAGGGGAAAGTGAAACTCGTGTTCCGTAAGGACTACCGCAAGCGCATCACCTACCACACTCCCTGCCACATGCAGAAACTTGGCTGGGCGATCCATTCGGTCTCGCTTCTCAGAAGCATTCCCGGTCTGACGCTTGTCCCCCTTGAATCATCCTGCTGCGGCATTGCCGGAACCTACGGATTCAAGAAAGAGAACTATGCCTATTCCCAGGCAATAGGCCGCGAACTTTTTGACCGCATCATCGAGGCCGGAGTCGATCTGGTGGCCACTGACTGCGAGACCTGCAAATGGCAGATTGAGATGAGTACCGGTGTGAAAGTTGAAAATCCAGTGACAATACTTGCCGAGGCTCTTGACGTCGAGGCTACCATGAAAGCAAACGGCGTAAAATAAAACAGCCATTCCGGCGGTTATTTATATATAGGAGTCTGAATTTTTTCACGTTTTGACCCACTGCTTATTAAACAACAACCTGAAATTCTAAAACCATTCATTATCGTATATGTCGTCTGAAAACATCTATGCCGGCTGGAAACCTGAAGTGGTCAAGCGCTTCAAATCGTGGCAGATGCGAACCATCGTAGTCTCCATGATCGGTTATGCCATCTATTATTTTGTCAGAAAAAACTTTTCGATTGCCATGCCCGGTCTCACAGCCCAGTATGGCATCTCCAACACAAGCTTCGGCATTGTCATCGGCATCGGATCGCTGATCTATGGCCTTTCGCGCTTCATCAACGGATTTGTTGTCGATCGTTTCAGCGCCCGTGTGATAATGGCGCTTGGGCTTCTGCTCTGTGCCGCATCCAACTTCATGTTTGGTTTTGGAGTCAACATAAGTTCCTGGATCACCGGTGTTGACAGCGGTCCTGATTTCATCAACATGCTCATCATGCTGATGGCCGTGACCATCGTGCTCAACCAGTATTTCCAGGGTGTGGGCTATCCGCCCTGCGCCCGTCTGCTCCCTTCGTGGATCCATCCTTCACAGCTGGCCACGAAGATGTCCATCTGGAACACTTCCCATTCCATCGGTGCGGCGGCCGCCGTGGTGGTCTGCGGCTATATCATGGGTTCGATGGGACGTGACCTCAGTGACAATCCTGAGATCATCAGCACGATCGCGGCAAACCTGAACCTCGATCCCTCCAACAGCGAGCACATGAAGACCATTCTCAGCTATGCCACCCACTGGGATGCCTGGAAATGGTGTTTCTGGATTCCTGCCTGTCTGGCAGTCTGCGGTGCCTTGTGGCTCTATGTCGGCCTCCGTGACGACCCGCGTTCTGTCGGACTTCCGGAGCTGCCCGGCACACAGACCGGCAAGTCGGAGGCTCAGGGCGAAAAGACTCCCTCGCGCGGCAAGTTCCTGAAAGCTATGGTGTGGACCAACCGCTGGATCTGGACTCTCTGCATTGCCAACATCTTTGTCTATGTCATGCGCATGGGCATTCTCGACTGGGGTCCGAAATTCCTCACCGAAGCCCGCAACATGTCAATCGAGGATGCCGCATGGTCGGTGGGCGCGTTTGAAATCTTCGCCATCGTCGGTACAATCTTTGCCGGATGGGCGACAGACCATATCTTCCACGGCAAGGCTCATCGGATGTGTTTCGTCTGCATGGCTTTTGCAGTTATCTTCATGGGAATTTTCATCATGTTCCCCGATCTTCCGATCATTGTCTCTACGATTTTCCTTGCAATGGCGGGCTTTTTCATCTACGGCCCCCAGGCCTTGATCGGCATCGCCTCGGCCAATCATGCAACCAAAGAGGCCTCGGCCACTGCCAACGGTCTTGCCGGCATCTTCGGCTATTTCGGATCGTTCGTCTCTGCCATCGGCATCGGTATCGTGGCCGACCGCTGGGGATGGAATATGGTTTTCTACATCATTATCGGTGTCGGAATCCTCGGCGCCCTGACATTTATCTCCATGTGGATGGCCCCGCGCGACGGCTATGCGCGTAGCAACAGATTCTATGAAGAGCAGAATTCGATTGAAAACAACAAGTAATTCTTAGAGTGTGTTTCATAACAGGAGTTAAAATCTGAGTGGTGTATCTTTTAGATAAATTGTTGTAAATGAGAAAGGAGCATAGCGAGCTATGCGACTGCCGAATTTCAACAATTTAGCAAAAGAGACACCAAGGCTCAGGTAACTTTAAAAAGTCTCAACCATGAAATTATTAAAAAAAGAAAATATAGTACCATCGCCTACGAAAGTTTTGGGCGCCTATGGCTCTTCATCTCAAAACTTTCGCTCAGATTTTAACTCTTGTTATGAAATACCCTCTTAAATGTCATGAAAACGACCGGACAGACTCCCGTATCCTGTGAGACTTATATTTCCCCGCTCGATCGCGACAGCCTTATGGCTGCCTGCCGCCGGGTGCGCCATGTGGCTCTTGACATGGATGGGACAATCTATATGGGCGCGACTCTTTTCCCCTACACACGCTCATTTCTTGACATGCTCGCCGCCAACGGCATTGGTTACTCATTTCTGACCAACAATCCGACGCGAAGCATCGCCGACTATCTTGCCAAACTCAAAAAACTCGGTATCGAGGTGGAGCCGGAGAAAATGTACACTACGGCTGTGGCCACGATCGACTATCTGAGGGCCGAAATGCCTCATGTCAGAAAGATCTTCGCTCTCGGAACCCCCAGCATGCTTGCCGAGTTTGAAGCGGCAGGCTTTGAGATCGCCCCTGTTGAGACTGACTGTCTGCCTGACGCTCTGGTGGTCGCGTTTGACACCACTCTGGAGTATCAGCGCCTGTGCCATGCTTCATGGCTTGCCTCGCAGGGTGTTCCCTACATAGCGACCAATCCGGACCGCGTCTGCCCGACCGATCAGCCGACAGTGCTTGTCGACTGCGGTTCTATCTGCTGTGCAATAGAGCATGCCACAGGCCGCAAGCCCGATCTTGTCATCGGCAAGCCCAATCCCGACATGCTTTCCGGCATACGTCACCGCTACGGACTTGAGGCTGATGAAATTGCGATGTGCGGCGACCGCATCTACACCGATGTCGCTATGGCCCGCAATGCAGGTGCTCTCGGAGTTCTGGTGCTTTCGGGCGAGACTACTCTCGAAACAGCCCTGGCCTCCGATCCGATGCCTGACATAACAGCCAAGAGCATTTTTGAGTTCGGAGAGCTTCTGCTTGAAGCCAGAAGCAGAGCCGACTTCAGTAATAGATAACACAATCATATCTTAGAATTACATCTATACCACATGAAACACAAGGCAATTAAATCCGCCTCCTTGATGGCGTCGCTCATTTTTGGATTTTCGTTTAGCGCCTATGCCGAGATTATCCGGATCGACACTCCGTCGACTTCACTGGTGCTGGATGCCGAAAAGGGCAAAATGCTCAAGTTCCTCTATTACGGAGGCCGCATCTCAGGGACTGATGCCGAAAATCTGAAAGCTGCCGGATCGCCTGCCGCTGATGCCTATCCGGCCTATGGTCTTGACGCCACCCGTGAGGCTGCCCTGAGCGCAGTCCACTCCGACGGCAACATGACCCTTGACCTTAAGGTGGAAAGCACCTCAACCCGGAAAGACAAGGAGTCTGAAATCACCACCGTCCGCTTGCGCGATGCCTACTATCCCTTTACTGTCGATGTCAGCTACCGGACCTATCCGGGAGAGGATGTCATTGAGACGTGGACTGAGATTTCACATCAGGAAAAAGGGACTGTAACCCTCGACCGTTTTGCTTCCGGCTGTCTGCCTGTGCGCTACGGCAATGTCTGGCTCTCGCAGCTTTACGGCTCATGGGGCAATGAGGGGCGTGTCGACTGCTCGCCACTGACCCACGGGATGCGGGTGATCAAAAACCGTGACGGTGTCCGCAATTCCCACACCGCCCATGCCGAACTCATGCTTTCGCTCGACGGCAAGCCCCGCGAGAACGATGGCCGTGTGATCGGTGCCGCGCTCTGTTACAGCGGAAACTACAAACTGGTCATAGATACCGATGAGACCGACTATCACCGCTTTTTCGCGGGCATAAACGAGGACAACTCGGAATATCATCTTAAGAAAGGCGAGATCTTCGCCACTCCTCCTCTGGCTTTCACATACAGCAGCGAAGGCATGAGCGGGGTGAGCCGCCACTTCCATCGCTGGGGGCGAAACCACAAACTTGCCCACGGTAACGATCTCCGCAAGATCCTCCTCAACAGTTGGGAAGGTGTCTATTTCGATATCGAAGAGGCCGGAATGGAGAAAATGATGGCCGACATCTCGTCGATGGGCGGTGAGTTGTTTGTCATGGACGACGGCTGGTTTGGCGTCAAATATCCGCGCGACAACGCTACACAGGGCCTTGGCGACTGGACTGTCGATACCCGCAAGCTCCCCAACGGCATACAGGGTCTTATTGACGCGGCCAAAAAGCATGGGATCAGATTCGGCATCTGGATCGAGCCGGAAATGACCAATTCGAAGAGCGAGCTTTATGCTGCCCATCCGGAATATGTGATCCGCCCGACTCACCGCGACCATGTCTACGGACGCGGCGGCACACAGCTTGTGCTCGATCTCTCCAATCCCGAAGTCCAGGATCTTGTCTTCAACGTGGTTGACACTCTGATGACAAAATATCCCGATATCGACTACATCAAATGGGATGCCAACATGTCCATCCGCAGCCACGGCTCGCAGTATCTTTCAGCCGATAACCAGAGCCATCTTTATATCGACTATCACAAAGGCTTCGCCAAGGTCCTTGACCGCATCCGTCAGAAGTATCCCGATCTGACAATCCAGGCCTGTGCGAGCGGTGGCGGCAGGGCCAACTACGGAGTGCTCCCCTGGTTCGACGAATTCTGGGTCAGCGACAACACCGACGCATTGCAGAGAGTCTACATGCAGTGGGGCACCAGCTATTTCTTCCCCGCAGTGGCTATGGCCTCCCACATCAGCGCCACGCCGAATCATCAGACTTACCGCACGATGCCCTTGAAATATCGCACCGATGTGGCCATGAGCGGTCGCCTCGGCATGGAAATCCAGCCGCGCGACATGTCCAAGGCCGAAAGGGAGCAGTGCCGCAAAGCGATCGAAGAATATAAGGAGATCCGCCCGATTGTTCAGCAGGGCGACATTTACCGTCTCCAGTCACCTTATGACGGTTTGGGAGTTGCCTCCTTGCTCTATGCCACTCCCAATAAGGACAAGGCTGTCTATTTCTGGTGGAAGACCGAAGCCTTCCGCAACCAGCAGCTTCCGCGTGTCACAATGGCCGGACTCGATCCAGACAGGAACTATAAGGTCCGTGAAATCAACCGCATCGACAACAAGCCGCTTAAATATGAAGGTAAAGTCTTTTCAGGCCGCTATCTGATGGACAATGGTTTGGAAATGCCGGTAGGATATAATGTCGACAAGGACCGGCGCACCGAATGGGGCTCGCGAGTGCTTCTTCTGACAGCAGAATGACACATTCTTTTTCTCATCCGCTGAAGAAAAAATTCAGCTCATCAGGATAAAAAACTCCTTTACATTCTCCGCTGAGGCAAAAAAGGAGTCTTTAGGTCGGGAATCTCCGTGGACAGATGTTTAACAGGCACATCTTTCCGCGGAGATTCTTTTGTCACATGGGTGGGGCCGTGGTGTCAGGACAGCTCACTAACCTCTCTTATCACGATCAAAAAAAGCAAGTCCGCCGGCGAAATCACTTCGTGGCGGACTTTAGTGTGTTCAAATCAATACCTTAAAATTGTTTCCGTATTAAACCAATCTTATTTATTACCTTATTTAATTTTACCTTTGTACTGGAAACGGGTTATAGTTGAAACATGAAACTTAATCTCTACAAAATAGTTTTTTATTGTATGACGCCGGGTCTTTAGTCCCCGGATGCAGTCAGTTTTCCCGGTTTAACGATAGTCGGCAAACTGAGTCTGGAGTTTTTTGCGTGCGAAGAAGATGCGGCTTTTGATAGTGCCGAGGGGGAGATTCATCTTCTCTGCTATTTCATTGTACTTGTAGCCTGCAACGTGCATTGAGAAGGGGATGCGGTATTCATCGGGGAATGCGTTGATTGCATCTGTGATCTCGTTGGCGCCGAAAGAGCCTTCTGGAGTCTCAAGGCCTGAATCCTGAGAGAGGTTCAGGTGATAGAGATCTTCAGTCTGGTCGATGACGGTTGCTGAACGTGCTACACGACGGTAGTTGTTGATGAAGATGTTGCGCATGATGGTGAAAACCCAACCCTTGAAGTTGGTGTTGTCCACATACTTGCTTTCGTTGTCGAGGGCCTTCAGGGTGGTGTCCTGTAACAGGTCGTAAGCGTTGTCACGGTTTGACGTGAGCATGTACGCAAAGTTGAGAAGGTTGCTCTGAAGGCTCATAAGCTTGTTCTGAAATTCCTGAGTTCCCATAATTGAAGCGTTTTTTTATTAGTGTTGGAGAGTTGTTGATTTCGATAGATTGTCAGTGGCTTGTTTTGTTTGACACTTCAAAATTACTGCCTGGGAGCGGAATATTCAGAAATTTAATGTAAAAATATGTTAATTTGATGACAAAGTTGTTACAATTACAGTTAAATAACTGGCTTGTAGTGGTTTGTGTGTGAAAAATAAAGATTACAAAAATGTTACAATCTGCTGTGATTTGTAACAATATTTCAGATCTCTGCCGGTGTGCTTTTCATGACAGTGTTTTAGCGAGGCCACAAAATTAATAATATATATTATATATAAAGCAACTTCAGAGCTAAAAAATCTCCATTCCGGAGACTTCTTCCGGGCCTGTGGCGGTCGTGCAGACTGCCGATGCTGAACCAAAGAGATTGGATGTTCGTTGGAATAGCATGTTACAAACCCACTAATATTTATGAGTCATGAATTTTTTATGGTATATCATCATCGGAATTGTATCCGGATTTGTTGCCGGTAAGTTGATGCGAGGGGGCGGCTTCGGCATCGTCGTTAACCTGATTGTCGGCATAATCGGCGGTGTGCTTGGCGGTTGGCTGTTCGGATTGCTGGGCATCACGGCGGCGGGAATCATCGGCAGTCTGATCACATCGGTGATCGGTGCGATATTTCTCCTATGGATCGTCGGGCTGCTGAGCCGCGCCGTTTCAAGGTGAGAATAGGCTTTTAGCCTAAATTTTTTGTGTAAAAATATCTGAAACTACCTGAAACTATCTGAAAATTTAAAATAAGACATTCACCCCGTTTCATCCGACAGTAAAAGTCTGGGTGAAGCGGGGTGAATGTAGTATCGGGTGTTATCCTGCCTCTTTCAAGGTTCGACAGGTGAGAGTGTGAAGCTGAAACTGTAATTTTGGGGATATAGTCTGAATTCGGAGTGCGGCGCTGCTCCCCAGCTGTTGTCCCCTCCGAGTCCTCGTTGCGCGAGATCTATGTAGAGAAAAGTGCGGTCATGGTGATGGCGTACATCGCAGGCGTGCATCTGATGTTTTTTCATTCCCGGATCGAGATCTTCAGGAAGGACGTCAAGAGCGCTGACGTTGAGTGCTTCCTTTGGGGCGCTTATCTTCACTCCATAGCCTGAACTGTCTGTCAGCGTGGCCCAGCGCACATCGGTCTTGTTGCCTGTCTCTTGCGGCCGGATGTAGGGATAGTACTGGTCGGCGACTTTGCCTTCCCAGATGCCGATAAAAGATGCACTCTTGCGGTCAGGATAGTTCTCTCCGGGGCCGCGGCCATACCATCTGAAATTCTCCATTGATCCGGGCAGATCCAGGCGCATTCCGAAGCGCATCAGTTCCGGTACGTCTGCGTTTTCAGGCTGCCATGATGCCTTTACTTCGATTTCGCCGTCAGATTCGATACGGTATTCGACAATGTAGTCTGACTGTACGTCCGGAAGCCGGTAGACAGTCTTTACAGTTGGGCAACCCTCGGCAGTACCGGTCTCTACACTTTTCACTCGCCTGTTGTCAGCGGCATAGCGCCAGACATTTGCCCTTCGCTGCATTCCGTTGCCCCAGTCGTTGTCCGTCGGTGCGCGCCAGAACGACGGTTCCGGGCCGGAGACCGTCAGTCGGTGCCCGTTGGCCGTATAGCTGATGAGTTCCCCTTTTCGGGTGTCGAAGACAGCCGTGACTCCGTTGGCGCAGCTGACCGTCATCCGTCCCTCTTCTTTTCTTACTTTCGGAGCCGTGAGATTGGGCTTTGCTTCTGGCTCTTTGGGCCGGTCGGGGTTCAGCAGAAACTGTTCGCGGGCCACTTCATATCCGCCGGGTATGATTCCATCATCCTTGGTCGTGTAGGCATAGACCGACAGACAATATTCGTTTGTGGATTCCTGACCGATGCTTTTGATCGGGATGCGGATTGTCTTTTGTGAACCGGCAGGAATATCGGTGGTGATGGTGCCGGAGTCAGTTGCCACGCCGTTCATCAGCAACACCCAGCGCAGATCATAGTCGCGCAGGTTGCGGGTGTGGAAATGGTTCTCTACACTGATCACACCTCCTGCCGGATCTATGGCTGAGAAGCGGATGTCCTGATATACTTTTTTCACCTCTGCCAGACCCGGATGAGGGCTGCGGTCAGGTTGCACGAGGCCGTTTAGACAGAAATTTTCATCATGTGGATAGTTGTAAGCGCCGAAGTCTCCGCCATAGGCCCAGTATTCCGCACCGTTTTCATCTTTTGTGAGCAATCCCTGATCCACCCAGTCCCAGATGAAGCCGCCTTGCATCTGTGGCGAACGGCGGATGATGTCGAAATACTCCTGAAAATTGCCCGTGCTGTTGCCCATTGCGTGAGCGTATTCACACATTATATAAGGGCGTCCCGGATTTTTTCGTCCCGCATACTCTTTCATTTTGCCGATTGACGGATACATCGGGCAGACGATGTCCGTATTGCTGTCCTCGCCGGCTTGTTCGAACTGGACCGGACGCGAGCGGTCGCGCTGTTTGATCCGGCGGTAGCCTTCATGGAAATTCTCTCCGTTGCCGCATTCGTTGCCGAGTGACCAGATGATCACGCTCGGATGGTTCTTGTCACGCTCGACAAGCGAGATCTCGCGGTCAAGTATCGCGGCTTTCCATTCCGGAAGCCGGGCGGGATGATGGTCTATCCTGTCCCACGGCGCCGAACCCATTCCGTGGGCCTCGATGTTGGCTTCGTCGACAAGATAGATTCCGTAGATGTCACACAGGTCATACCAGAGCGGCGACTGCGGATAGTGGCTTGTGCGCACGGCATTGATGTTGTGGCGCTTCATGGTGCGGATGTCCTCCATCATTGTTTCGCGGTCCACCACATGACCTGTCCTCTGATGATGTTCATGCAGGTTGACTCCGTGGACTTCCAGAGGCTTGCCGTTGACAAGCAGTTGGCTTTCCTTTATTTCGACTTTGCGGAATCCGATGCGTGATGAGGTCACTTCGGCGATCTTTCCGTCAGCGGTCCGGAGCGTCAGTACAAGGGTGTAGAGATAGGGATCCTCGCAGCTCCATTTTCTGACATTTTTGATCGTGATTTCCGAAGTGTCTGTCGAGACTGACGCGGCTGCGATCTCTCGTGCCGTTGTGGCCCGGAAGATCTGTCGGCCTCCGGCGTCATAGAGTGAGGTTTCCAGTTTTGTGTCGACTGGAGTCCGGGTGTAGTTTTTCAACACTGTCTCAAGCGTGAGTCTGCCGTTGCGGTAATTGTGGTCAAGATCAGCGTTGGCGAAAAAATCGAAAATACGTTGCTGTGAGGTGGAATAGAGATAGACATCACGGTCAATTCCGGAAAGACGCCAGAAATCCTGGTCTTCGAGATAGGATCCGTCGGTCCAGCGGTAGACCTCACAGGCGATATCGTTTCGCCCCGGCTCGACATATTCCGTGATGTTGAACTCCGCCGGATTCTTTGTGCTTTGCACATATCCGACTTTCTGGCCGTTGATCCAGACATACATCCCGGCTGTCGATCCGTCAAAATGGAGTATAATCTGACGCCCGGTCCATTCGGCAGGCAGGGTGAATGATCGCCTGTAAGACCCGACCGGATTGTCCGCATGGTCTATGAATGGGATGTTCTTGGGAAATGGATAGGTTATGTTCGTATAGATCGGAGTGCCGTAGCCAAGCATTTCCCAGTTGGAAGGCACCGGGATGGAGTCCCAGTCAGCGACATCGGCTGTCGGTTTGTAGAAATCCACAGGTCGCCGGTCAGGCCGCGGTGAGAATCTGAAAGCCCACCGCCCGTTCAGACTTAAGAAATAGGGCGAAGATTCATAGTCTCCTTTCAGTGCCTCAGCGACACTGGCAAACGGGAAGGCAGTCGCGCGGACCGGTTCGCGCCCGATGGCGAAGACTTCAGGATTTTCCCAGTCGTTGGCGGATGCGGATGTCCATTGCATGCACGTCATAAGAGTGAGCAGAAAGAGTGAGAAGCGTGACATGTTGGTGGTGTTTATGTGATTATGAATGTCAGGATGATTCACAAAAATAAGAAAATCGGATGTATTTGCCAAACGGACAACATGGACAGGCAAGTTATTGCAAAACGGTGCTGACTTTGGGGCCTGACAACTGAGAAATTTTGCTATCTTTGTGTCCGGATATATTATATGGTATAACACATCTATTAATGATACAGCTATATTAATGATACAGCCCATGAAACGATTTTTCTATATTGCGATGCTTTCAGGGATCGCTCTTCTGTCCTCTTGTTCGAAATCCTCGGCTCGTCAGGAGAGTGAGGCCGAGTCGCGCGCCGCGGAAATCGGATGCCTGAAAGACTCGCTGGAGAATATCGCCGCGAAATATTCCGGAGAAGTCGGCATAGCCCTTCTGACAGGCGAGGGCGATACGCTCGCGGTCAACAACGAAGTCAAATATCCTCTGATGAGTGTGTTCAAGTTCCATCAGGCAATAGCCTTGTGTGACCTTTTTGAGCGCCAGGGCCTTTCGCTTGACTCCGTCGTGACCATCAGTTCATCCTCGCTCAACCCTGAGACATGGTCGCCGATGCTGAAAGACCACACCGGCAGACAGATCGTTTTGCCCGTGCGCGAACTCCTGCGCTACACCCTCATGCAGAGCGACAACAATGCGAGCAACTACATGTTTGAGACAATCCGTTCGGTCGCTGAGACTGACAGCTGCGTTGCCACTCTGATCCCGCGCGAAAGTTTCCGCCTTGCCGTGACCGAAGCCGAAATGTGGTCCGATCATTCCAGATGCTATGAGAACTGCTCTTCGCCTCTTGGAGCTGCCATGCTGATCGACCGCTTCTTCAATGACAGCACCGTCTGTCCCCTCAACCGCGATTTCATCTGCACCACCTTGGGCGAATGCCGTACCGGGACCGACCGGATTGTGGCGCCATTGGCCGGCAAAGACGGTGTGACGGTAGCCCACAAGACCGGATCGGGCTTCAGGGATGAAAACGGAATGCTCTCGGCCCACAACGATGTGGCCTTTGTCACCCTCCCTGACGGACGCCACTACTCGCTTGCCGTACTTGTCAAGGACTTTCACGGCTCCGAGACTGAGGCTGCTAAAGCGATAGCCGAGATCTCGGCAGCCGTCTATGCCGCACTCGTCAAATGAACCGGCAGGTTCTTTAGTCGGTTTAATCTTTGGAAGTTACTTAAATATTAAAAAAACGAATTGCGATGAACGAAATTGACAGAATGCGTAGCGGCCTGCTTGCCGATATGTCGAAGCCTGAATTGCAGGAGAGTTTTATCCATGCCAAAAAACTGTTGGCTAAAATGCGCACGATGAGCACCTATGACCGAGGCTACCGCGAACTGCTTGAAGACCTTGTACCCGGCATCCCGTCGACATCAGTCATCTGTCCTCCGTTTCATTGCGATCACGGTCACGGCATCCGGCTGGGCGAACATGTATTCATCAACGCCAACTGCACCTTCCTTGACGGCGCCTTCATCACCATCGGCGCTCATACGCTGATCGGCCCTGACGTCAGGATCTACACGCCCCATCATCCGATGGACTACATTGACCGCAGGGAGAATCGGGAATACGCCTATCCCGTGACCATCGGAGAAGACTGCTGGATCGGAGGAGGCGCTGTGATCTGTCCCGGAGTCACAATCGGCAGCCGCAGTGTGGTCGGCGCCGGAAGCGTCGTGACAAAAGATGTCCCGCCGGACACCCTCGTGGCAGGCAACCCCGCCCGAATCATCCGACGCATCCCGACCCCTCCTGAATGTGCCGTCAGAGATGACGACAACGAAGGCGAAATCGTCCAGCTCGGCCTTGACAGCTGCGGCGACTGACCGCCGAACAATTTGATTTTTACCGGAAAGAGCTATAAAGATTTCATGAAGTTAAAAGTAAAACATACTCAAAGAGTTGCTTATTCTTCAAAAATAGTTTTTAATGATGGATCCGGAATTACAAAAGTCCATTCATAACTATAAGAATCTGTGAACCTGCAAAAAAACGATTGTATCATTGTGTGCTTTTTTTGCAGAATTACTATATTCCCGTTTTTTTGTATCACGTTTTCCAATTCAATGACTTTGGTAAGCGGAGATAGATATACTCCAAATGATTCTTCGGTTGTCAATTGGGTTTGGTTCGGGCTTTATATATGTCCGGATAAACCTAAACCTATTTATTATTTTATTATATAAGGTTGGGCAAAAGAAAAAGCAGCTACGATTTGTTTCGTAACTGCTTGATTGTCAAGTTGTGGTCCCACTTGGGCTTGAACCAAGGACTCCCTGATTATGAGTCAGGTGCTCTAACCAACTGAGCTATA
>NZ_JAIDEN010000157.1 GCF_029054785.1 Duncaniella sp. | reverse complement strand
ACGTATTCCTTATCCTGAGCCTCTTGTGCCTTAACAAGCCCAAAGAAACATTTAAAGACTTTTGCGAATCTCGATTATTTGAAAAACAAAAGGTCAATGAAAAGAAAGAAAAAATCTCCAAAATACAACATCTTTTAACAGGAACCGCTGGAAATGAAATTATAAAAGAGGCTATTTCCAAATATTTTATAGATAACGGAACAATTGAACTAGGAGAGGAAAATATCATAGCCGATGTATTAACTACAACGCCTTTACTAATTAGCCCCAATATAAATTCGATTTTAAACAAAGGGTCATTCGAATCGAAATCAAGAGGTATTACATCACAAATAGAATATATGCCATCTAAAGAGACTTTTTGTGAGTTATTAAAAAAACAAGTATGCTACCGACATTTCATCTTAAAAAATGGACGAATAGAAACTGAGGAGTGGAGATCAAGGAATGGGCTTGATATCAACACATTAGAGCGAAATGTAAGAAGCACTCCTTTTTATAGAAAGAATAAAGAAAACATAGCTAAAATTATTCTATCTCCATATCCTAAAGTATAATTTGCCGGACCACCACTAAGCCTAATAAAGAGCGACTTTTATCACGCCGTCACGGCGGTTTTCAAATAGATCGTAGGCCTCCTCGATCCTGTCGAGCGGATAACGGTGAGTAATAAGAGGTGTAGTGTCAATCTTTCCTTCGGCAATCAGGCGCAGTATTTCAGCACAATCACAGCCATCGACACCTCCGGTTTTGAATGTAAGATTCTTGCCGTACATGTCGGGCAGAGGAAGAATCTGCGGTCTGTCGTAGAGTGCCACCACTGTCACAATAGCGTTAGGACGTGCGCATTGCCACGCCAACTGAAATGAATCGGCACTTCCGGCTACTTCAATGACACGATCGGCTCCACCATGAGCTGAAAGACGCATGACGCGGCCATGACACTCGTCTGGGTGTACAACCGTTACATTCGGATAGTGAACGCTCACGAACTTTCGCCGCGCTTCATCCAACTCACATACTATCACATGCGCCGGATTATGAAGAAGCACACATTGCAAGGTGCACAGCCCCGTGGGTCCTGCACCGATAACAAGCACCGTGTCATCAGGAGTGATTTCAGAAATCCTCGCTGCCCAAAAGCCAGTGGCGAGAATATCGCCTGTAAAAAGAGCCTGTTCATCGCTAACCCCGTCAGGAATCATATCAAGACCGGAATCGGCATAAGGCACACGCACATATTCCGTCTGTCCACCGTCTATACGGCAGCCAAGAGCCCAGCCACCCTCCAGATCACTGCAATTATTAACATATCCCTTACGACAAAAAAAGCAATCACCACAGAAGGTCTCAACATTGACCGTAACGCGATCACCAGGCCGAACAGTAGCCACAGCCGATCCAACCTCCTCTACCACGCCAACCATCTCATGGCCGACGGTCACACCCACGACAGCACGCGGAACATAACCATGCCTGATATGAAGGTCAGAGGTGCAAATGCTCGAAAGAGTAACGCGAACAATAGCATCTTTCGGATCGAGGATTGTCGGTTTAGGCTTGTCAGTCATCGCAAAACGGCCGGATGACACATAAGTATAGGCTTTCATCGGATATGCTTGTTTTATGACCGCGAAATTAATAAAAAGAAACGTATGTCATGCCGCCATCCTGCACAAGAAGAGACGGAGCGACATGGCAAATAGGACGAAATTAGACAAATTTAACACTAATTCGCCTGTTTACGGCTTTTTGACTGCCTTATTTCAAACCGATTGAGCATGTTTATTGCAAGATATTTGTTAACTTTGCAAACTGAATTTAGATAAGCTGCAAAAACGAAGATATAACCTATCAAGCTGAAAATAGAATCAATTTATGAATCCAATCAAAAAAACCATCGAGCTGCCTGACGGTCGCACTATCACTTTAGAGACCGGCAAACTTGCAAAGCAAGCCGATGGAGCGGTAGAACTGCGCATGGGCAACACAATGCTCCTTGCGACAGTCGTAACGGCCAAAGAGGCCGGCGAGGGCGTGGATTTCATGCCTCTCCAAGTTGAGTACAAAGAAAAATTCTCCTCCAACGGACGCTTTCCCGGCGGCTTCCTCAAACGCGAAGGCCGCGCAAGCGACTACGAAATCCTGACTTCACGTCTTGTTGACCGTGTTCTCCGTCCGCTTTTCCCTGACAATTACCATGCTGACACTTTCGTACAGGTTACGATGTACTCCTCAGACGGTGTCGACATGCCCGACGCACTCGCAGGCCTCGCAGCATCTGCTGCCATCGCCGTGAGCGACATACCTTTCAACGGCCCCATCTCTGAAGTACGTGTGGCCCGTGTGAACGGCGAATTTGTGATCGACCCCACTTTCGAACAGCTTGAGAAGGCCGACATGGAACTCATGGTCGGCGCGACATATGACAACATCATGATGGTCGAAGGCGAAATGAACGAAGTTTCAGAAGCCGACCTCCTCGCCGCACTCCGTGCCGCCCATGATGCCATCAAGGTTCAGTGCAAGGCCCAGATGGAACTTGCCGAAGAAGTAGGATCGACTGTAAAACGTGAATACTGCCACGAAACAAATGACGAAGATCTCCGCAAGGACGTCCATGACAAGTGCTACGACAAGGCTTATGCAGTAGCGAAAGCCGGCTGCGCCGACAAGCACTGGCGTCAGGAAAGCTTCGACAAGATCTGCGAAGAATACCTCGAATCACTCCCCGAAGAAGAACGCGACGAAAAGGCCGCTATGGTGAAGCGCTACTACCACGATGTGGAAAAAGAAGCAATGCGCCGCTGCGTTCTCGATGAAGGCATCCGTCTCGACGGCCGCAAGACCACCGAGATCCGCCCCATCTGGTGTGAGGTAGACTACCTCCCCGGACCTCACGGATCAGCCGTGTTCACCCGCGGTGAGACTCAGTCACTCGCAACCGTGACCCTCGGCACCAAGCTCGACGAGAAGATCCTCGACGACGTTCTCAACCAGGGCCGCGAACGCTTCCTCCTCCACTACAACTTCCCCCCCTTCTCCACAGGCGAAGCCCGTCCCGTACGCGGTGTAGGCCGTCGTGAGGTAGGCCACGGAAACCTCGCACACCGCGCCCTCAAGCGCATGTTCCCCGATGACTTCCCCTATGTATGCCGCATTGTCAGCGACATCCTTGAGTCAAACGGATCATCGTCAATGGCAACCGTCTGCGCAGGCACTCTTTCGCTTCTCGACGCAGGTGTCAAGATGAAACGCCCTGTAAGCGGTATCGCAATGGGTCTCATCTCTGACGGAACAAAATATGCAGTCCTCTCTGACATCCTCGGCGACGAGGACCACCTGGGCGACATGGACTTCAAAGTCACCGGTACCCGCGAAGGTATCACCGCAACCCAGATGGACATCAAGTGTGACGGTCTCAGCTACGAGATCCTTGAAAAGGCCCTCAACCAGGCCAAGGAAGGCCGTCTGCACATTCTCGACAAAATCGAGGAAACAATCGCCGCACCCCGCGAGGACTACAAGCCTCACGTGCCCCGCATCGTCACCATGCTCATCCCCAAAGAGCTGATCGGTGCAGTGATCGGCCCCGGCGGAAAGATCATCCAGGGAATCCAGGAAGCAAGCGGCGCAACCGTAAGCATCGACGAAATCCCCGACGGAGGCTACATCGAGGTTGCCGCATCCAACAAGGCTTCCATCGACAAGGCTCTCGAAATGATCAACGCCATCGTAGAACTCCCCGAAGAGGGCAAGGTCTACCACGGCAAAGTACGCTCAATCCTTGACTTCGGCGCATTCGTAGAATTCATGCCCAACCGCGACGGCCTGCTCCACATCTCGGAAATCTCCTGGGACCGTCTCGAAAACATGGAAGCCTCAGGTCTCAAGGAAGGCGACGAGCTTGAAGTCAAACTCATCGAGATTGACAAGAAGACCGGCAAATACCGTCTTTCAATGCGCGCACTCCAGCCCAAACCCGAAGGCTACGTAGAGCGCGAACGCGCACCCCGCGGCGAACGCGGACCACGTCGCGAAGGCGACCGTCCACGTCGTGAAGGCGGTGATCGCGGTCCCCGCCGCGATGGCGACCGTGGCCCGCGCCGTGACAACAACGGCGGCAATCACGGCCCCCGTAACTAAGAAAGGTGTCTGACACCTCTGAAATGTGTACATTCCAATCCATTATACAGATTAAATTACACACTCTTAGTTAACCAGATCTCGATTTCACATTACCATTGAATCAACGCCCCGGCGGGTTCCCCTTCACGGGAGCCCGCCGGGTTTATTTTACCGCCAACACTGACATCCACCCAGAACCAGACATCATGTCCAATCCCAGTCCCAACCCAACGGCACCTGCCGGAAAGAACATCCACATTATAGTGGCGGCAGGAAGCGGATCGCGCTACGGCGGCAATCTGCCAAAGCAATTCTGCTTGCTTCAGAACAGGCCCCTCCTCATGACCACCCTCGAACGTCTCCACCGCTATACTCCTGACTGGGAACTGATAGTGGTCCTCAGCCGGGACATGACTGAAGAATGGGCTGAAATGTGCCGCGAGCATAATTTCACACTCCCCCACCGGACAGTCACAGGCGGTGCGACCCGTGCCCACAGCGTCAAAAACGCCATCGATTCATTGGACAGCTCCGCCTACGGACTGATAAGCGTCCACGATGCGGCACGACCGGTGATCACCCGCAGCCTGATCGCCAACCTTCTTGAAAGCCTTCAGGAAGCGGACGGAGTCATCCCCTCCTGCCCGGTCACCGACTCGATACGCATTGTCAATGCCGACGGATCGTCAAAGGCAATCGACCGCAAGCTCTACCGTTCGGTGCAGACCCCGCAGATCTTCCCTGCCGACAGACTGACCGAAGCCTACCGCCAGGAGCTGCGCCCAGAGTTCACCGACGAGGCCTCCATCATGGAAGCCGCCGGATTCAGCAACCTCAGGCTGACCGAAGGTGATCCGCACAACATCAAAGTCACAAATCCGGGCGACATGGCCGTAGCCGAGCTATATCTCTCGCTTGACAACTGAACCTGAAAGCATCACAACTCAAAAGAAACAATGGATCGTCTCAGGCGTACAGAAATAAAATTCCTCCGTGGAATGGGTCCGAAACGTGCAGAGCTATTAGATAAAAATCTCGGCATAAAGACGTTTCATGACCTTCTGTACCATTTCCCGACCCACTACATCGACCGCCGTTCCGTCTACCGCATCATCGACTTCACCGGCAACGACATGCCCTCGCTTCAGGTCAGAGGGCGCTTTGTCAGCTTCAACGTTCAGGGCGAAGGAGCCAAGACCCGCCTCGTCGGCCTCTTTTCCGATGGCTCCGGACTGATGGAGGTTGTCTGGTTCCAGCGCATCAAATCGCTCAGACAGCTCTACCATACCGCCACTGAATATATCCTGTTCGGCAAACCCTCAAACTTCAACGGGCGCTGGAGCATGGTCCATCCGGAAGTCGACACCCCCGACAGCGCCTCGGCCCAAGGCGGATTCCGCGGTGTCTATCCGCTGACCGAGCAACTGCGCAACCGCGGATTCTCGTCGCGCACATTCGCAAACGCCGCAACGGAAATTCTCTCCGGCATACGCAATGTCACCGAAACTCTGACCCCACGGATCATCGGATGCCATCGCCTCATAGGGCTTCACGAAGCCCTCAAGGCAATCCACAGTCCTCAGACTCCACAGCAACTCGAACAGGCGCGGTTCCGCCTCAAGTTCGAAGAGCTGTTCTACCTCCAGCTCGACATCCAGCGCTATGCCCGACGCCGCAACGGCGCGATCAAAGGCTTTGTCTTTCCGAGGATAGGCCACTTTTTCAACACATTCTACTCCCAGTTCCTGCCCTTTCCGCTGACCGGCGCCCAGAAAAGAGTCATCAAGGAAATCAGAGGCGACATGGCAACCGGACGCCAGATGAACCGCCTTCTGCAAGGCGACGTCGGATCCGGAAAGACCCTGGTCGCGCTGCTCTGCATGCTCATCGCTCTCGACAACAACGCCCAGGCCTGCCTCATGGCACCGACCGAGATCCTTGCCACACAGCACTTCGAGACCATCAGTTCGATGGTAGCGCCGATGGGGATCAACGTAAAACTCCTGACCGGATCCACACGCAAGAAAGCGCGCGAGGAGATCCACGCGCAACTGACTGACGGCTCTCTCCACATTCTCATCGGCACTCATGCCGTCATCGAGGACAATGTCCGATTCAAAAACCTCGGTTTCATCGTCATCGACGAACAGCACCGTTTCGGAGTGGCCCAGAGAGCACGCCTATGGACCAAAAACATAATCGCCCCACATGTGCTTGTCATGACCGCGACCCCTATTCCGCGCACTCTCGCCATGACCGTCTACGGTGATCTCGATGTCTCCGTGATCGACGAGCTTCCACCGGGCCGAAAGCCGGTGCAGACCCTGCTGCGCTACGAGGAAAACCGCTTTGCAACCTATCAGGGAATCGGTCGTCAGCTGCGGATGGGACGTCAGGTCTACATTGTCTACCCTCTTATCAAGGAAAACGAAAAACTCGATCTCAAATCGCTTGAAGAAGGCTACGAGTCTATCTGCGAAACCTTCCGCGACTACAAGGTCGCCTTTGTCCACGGGCAGATGAAACCTCAGGAGAAAGAATATCAGATGGGGCTTTTCGCATCAGGCGAAGCCCACATACTGGTAGCCACAACCGTCATTGAAGTCGGAGTGAACGTCCCGAACGCCACTACCATGCTCATCGAAAATGCCGAACGCTTCGGCCTCTCGCAGCTCCACCAGCTGCGCGGACGAGTCGGCCGCGGCGAGGGACAGAGCTACTGCATACTGATGTCAAAACGTAAAATCGCCGCCGACACCCGCAAGCGTCTCGAACTGATGACATCAACCACCGACGGCTTCGCCATTGCTGAAGCCGACATGCAGATGCGCGGCCCCGGCGACATTGAAGGCACGATGCAGAGCGGCATGCCGATAGACCTCCACATTGCCAATCTGGCTACCGACGGGCAGATCGTACAGCTCGCCCGCGATGCGGCATGCGAGATCCTCGACGCAGATCCCGACCTGGCCTCCGCGGAAAACCGCCCGCTGCTTGCCGAACTGTCAAATCTGACCACCCGTGTGCGAGACTGGTCCAGAATATCCTGACCCGGAAAGAGCCTGCGGCAACCGTTAAACACTCACCGCCGAATCCCCCCCTCCCCTTGACGTTTTTTAAAGTCTTTTAGCGCTCTGGACCACTTCAAAGCGGGTTCTCAGTTGTTCTAATAGTGTAAGTAAAGATAAAGAAGCAATAACAAGCAGGAAAATCTAAATTTACATCCCTCGTCCTCTTTATCGGGTTGTGAAACCAGGTTCTGAGGCTCTCATAAATAAATAGTTGAAACGTGAGGGGAGGAGTTAAGGCAACCGTCTTAACTCCTCCTTTGTCGTGTCGTTTTTCCTCAGACCGTGATCTGCTCCCGCGGTGCGATCAGGCTCCAGTCAAAAACACCGATCAGATCCTGCGCCCGGCATGGCGATGGCTCAGGCTGCAATCCGGCGATGCAGGCAAGACGACCCACAAGCTCTTCCGGACGGCAGACATTTCTCAACTCCGCCATACTCATCGCACTGTCGCGTTTCGACAAGCGCTGTCCGGCCCTGTTACACAGCAACGGGAGATGGGCATAGGCCGGAGCTTCGACACCCAACAGACGGTAAAGATAGATCTGCTGGGCGGCAGAAAGCAGCAGATCATTGCCGCGGACAACTTCTGTCACACCCATCAACGCGTCGTCGACAACAACCGCCAGCTGATAGGCCCAGGCCCCATCGGCCCTGCGCAACACAAAGTCACCGCACTCCCTGGCCAGATTGACACTCTGCGGGCCATAGACACGGTCCGAAAAACAGATTTCCTCATCCGGGACATAGAGCCTGACAGCCGAGCGGCGCTCCCCGTCAGCCGCCGGAACCGCAAAACAGGGAATGGTCTCAGGACGGCATCTGCCTCCGTAGATTATGCGGCCGTCAGACTGATGCGGTGCCTGCGTGGCCATTATGTCGGCACGGGTGCAGGTACACTGATAAGTATAGCCCGTCTGCTGAAGTCTACCGAGATAGGATTCATAAATCTCTCCGCGGAGACTCTGACGGTATGGTGCCGACCGCCCCTCGCCATCCAGACCGCCCTCGTCCCAGTCGAGTCCGAGCCAAAGGAGATCGTCCTCGATCTGCCTGGCATATTCCTGACGCGAACGCTGCGGATCGAGATCTTCGATGCGCAGAATCCATCTGCCCCCCGCTTTCCTGACCGAAAGCCATGAGATGAGAGCAGTAAACACATTTCCCAGGTGCATACGCCCTGTGGGTGACGGCGCGAAGCGTCCGACGGGCGGGGAGGATATGTAAGAATCGTTGTCAGTCATGTCTTTTTGCAGATTTTACCGCAAAGTTACGCAAGATTAAAAAATTTCCTGAAAAATTTTTCATCTGCGATGCAAGATTTCACGAAAAGCGGATTTACAAAGACAAAGAACTTTAATAAACCAAATAAACGTTATGAAAAAATTAAAACACTTGCTCCCGATCACTCTCTTGCTGGCCTCAGCCGCCATGATGCAGTCTTGTTCCGACAACGATGACAGCCACAACATACCTCTCCCCAATGCGCTTGTCACTGTATGTCCCGACGAAGATGGCGGTTTCACCATGCGTCTCGACGACAAGACCACACTCATTCCTTCAAACATGAGCAAATCGCCATTCGGCAATAAAGAGGTCAGAGCCTTGGTCAACTACACTACCGACAATTCTTTCATCGGCGGAATCGGTGTGCATGTGAACCGCATCGACAGCATCCGCACCAAACTGCCGGTCATTGATCTCGGAGAAGGAAACGACGAGGCTTACGGCAATGATCCGATCGAAATCGTCAAAGACTGGGTGACTGTGGCCGAAGACGGTTATCTGACAATGCGCGTGCGCACCATCTGGGGATCAAACGCACGTCCTCACTTCATCCACCTGCTCACCGGCAGCAATCCCGACGATCCTTTCGAACTCGAACTGCGCCACGATGCCAAAGGTGACACCAAGGGTTATTTCGCCGACGCACTCATCGCCTTCAACCTCAACAACCTCTCCGAGTCCAAGGAGCCTGTCAAGATCAAACTGCGCTGGAACTCGTTCAACGGCGAGAAAACAGCAGAATTTGATCTCGCACTGAGGCAGATTGTCATCGACGATGACGAAGCGGCAGAACTGAAACCAGCATCGGCGCTGAAATAAAGTTCTCCCGAATACGAAACTTCCGTTTCCTCACGTTAAACTCCTGCGGGGTGTTGCAA
>NZ_JAIDEN010000156.1 GCF_029054785.1 Duncaniella sp. | reverse complement strand
GACCGTCAGAGTCAATGACCGTGTGATCCCACACGAGACAGTGTCGAAAGTGATTGCTTTTCTGTGTCTTTATGTCATGATCATCATGGTCGGCGGCATTTTGCTTACGGCAATGGGATTGCCTTTGGTCGATTCATTTTTCTCTGCCTTTTCCTGCATCAGCAATACAGGTCTCGGCGCCGGAGTGACAGGCTATGGCGGGTCATATTCAGTTGTCCCGGATCTTGGCAAATGGCTGTTGGCTCTGATAATGATGATCGGTCGACTGGAACTTTTCACAGTTCTAATACTCTTCACACCGACATTCTGGAAGAAGTAAGACAAGCCGGCTTTATGATTGTAGAGATTTGTTCATAACGACGAATTAGATAAATATTTGAAATGATTGAGACCGCCCGTCTGATTTTGCGCCACTGGAAAGAGGAAGATGCCGAGTCTTTATATAAATATGCTTCCGACGGCAGAGTGAGCGAGATGGCTTTGTGGCCGCGGCATACATCCGTTGAAATGAGCCGACAGGTCATCACAGACTTTTTCATTCCAAATCCGGATACATTCGCTATGGTTTTGAAATCGACCGGCGAAGCGATCGGGTGCATCGGACTGGTGCCGGAAGGAGATGAGCACTACACTCCGCTGTCCGATGAGCGTGAAGTCGGCTATTGGGTAGGCTATCCATACTGGGGAAACGGATTGACAACCGAAGCTCTTGAATCTCTGATCGGATTTTGCCGTGACAGACTCAATCTGCAATCGCTTCTGATCACGACTGACCACAACAACACTGCATCGCAGCGTGTGGCCGAAAAGTGCGGGTTCAAGTTCATAGAAGATTACAGCAACCCCGATTGCAGCGGTAAAGCATACCGGCTTATGCTGAAAACAGTCACAGCCTGAGTCTGATGAAACACAGGCTGTGACTGGAAGTATAAACTCGCTATTTCAGGAGCTCATAAATTTCCACGCGATTGTTATCGGCGGGAAAAATGAAGATTGCTTTGCGTTCGCCTATTTTGTAAACAGTTCCGGCAATGGAATTTTCACTTCCATACGCCGTCTGAGGGTCGTCATTGACACTCCAGCCTCCGATGAAGATAAGAGATTTCGGTCCGTTCTGATATAGATATCCGGATTTACGCTGACTACCGTTAGTTTTTTCAAAAAATACTTTCCCGTCAATTATCTTGAAGCAGCAATTGAAATAGGGATATGAGAAAATTCCGTTGTGTGCATCTATCTGTATGGATCGCACTCGCCTGAAGCGAATCATTTCCTCAGGTGTGACAGGATATGTTTTTGCGTTAAGCAGTTTTCAATAAGTTGTCTGGCAATCTGCGCTCCTCCGCAAATCCAGATATTCTTTCCGGATTGCTGTCGAAGTTCATCTACAAGTCGGCATACGGATGTGTTTCTGAAATGGATATGTCCGGTCTCAATGTTTTCGTCATCGTGTGTGATGACGAAAGTGGTTGCTCCGATATAGGGCTACTGATCCGGAGAAAGTTCCGTTACGATCTGGTCGTAAGTTCTTTTCCCCATGATGACAGTATCAATCGAGTCAAAGAACGGAGTGAATGTATCCTCCGGCTCAACGGTTTTATCCTGACCTTTTATCCAGTCAACGGAGCCGTTTCTGTCGGCGATATAACCATCGACACTTACAGCTATATATAGAATTACATCTTTTATATATAGAATTACATCTTTCATCCTTCATTAAGGATTTTTTTTAGAGCCTTTTTTACATACTCGATATTGCTGTCGGTAAGCAGAGGGATGAGTCGCTGAATTTCATGAATGTCTTTGTTCCACCACTGCAACTGCAATAATAACTCAATCATCTCGTTGTCAAAACGTTTTCTGATTGGTTTTGCCGGATTGCCTGCAACGATTGTGTAAGGCTCGACGTCATGTCCCACGACACTGTTAAGCCCGATGATTGCACCGTCACCTATATTCACACCTGGCAGGATCGTTGCGTTTTGTCCAATCCAGACGTCATTGCCGATTACTGTGTCTCCTTTCATTGGCAAGTCATCTGGTGCCGGAGGTGTCTGTGTCCAGCCATCCATGATATAGAACGGATAGGTTGAAGTCGAGTTCATCTGATGGTTGGCCCCATTCATAATAAATGTGACGCCTGAGGCTATCTGGCAGAACTTGCCGATGATCAGTCGGTCGCCGTTGAAATCATAATGATGCAACACATGCTTTTCAAAGTCAGTATCGCTGAAATATGTAAAATCTCCGACGATAATGTTTGGATTATTGACCGTCGGTCTGACATAGGTGACTGTCTTGCATCCTGCTACCGGGAAAATAATATTGGGGTCTGGTGTCATAAATAGTTCAATATTGCCAACGTGTAATCGGTCATGGGAACAGTATAATATGCCATAATCCGATGCTATCTGTTTCTATTCAAAAAAGCGGCTGTCAGTTCAGGTCGGTTCAGCGTCATGGCTGACGAGTCTTCGAGATTTTCAGCGTCTTCATCATCCGATATTGAAATAAAGAATGTGATTTCTTCGGTGCGTTCTCCGAATATACCTGAACTTTTTACCTGCATCATCGCTGAGATCATCGCACTGAAGAAAAAGGCTTCGCTAGGCAAAGTACTGTTGTTTTCCCACAGCGATTTGCTC
>NZ_JAIDEN010000155.1 GCF_029054785.1 Duncaniella sp. | reverse complement strand
AATAGCCTCTCATGCGCACCATTCCGCCGATACCCATCGCAAGCTGGGAGTCGCGGCTCATGAACAGGAAATAGGGAGCCTGCGGATCCTGAAAACTTCGGAACTGGTCATAGTAGAAATTTTCAACAAGATTGCGGATTGAATCGGCCTGCGGGTCATCGCCCTGACCGAAGAAGATGATCTTGTGGTCATTGACGAGATTCTGATGACCCTCTTCGACCGGAGAGATAGCAGCCGCGCCGAGAGCGGTTGCAACCGTGAGGAAAAAAGCGGAAGTGCGAGTGATGAATTTCATGCGATGAAGTTTATTTTTGCTTTTTCTAACATTTCATGCCTCGGATCGGTTCGGAAACCGACGCGATTTTAACATTTCGGGAATAAAAAAATTGAAATGGATGTAACGTTGGGGCGGTTTTTCCGTCTATATAGTAAACGGACCCTTGAAGGTTACCGCAAAAACTGATGGACCGCAGCGAGTTTGAACGGATGGCCCCTCGGCTGAGGGAGCGCATTGTCAGCTTTGTTATCGGCATGTCGGCTGAGGCCGATTCCGATATGGCTGACGATGTGGCTCAAGACACGCTTTTGAAATTGTGGATGATGCGTGATAAGCTTGAGCAGTATCGCAGCATCGACTCGCTCGCATTCGTGATAGCGCGCAACCGGACTCTCGATCTTCTCCGCGGCTCCTACGGGACTTCGACAGTCGGGATGGAGCATGTCGGGCAGATGGCGGGAGGTATGTCGCCCGAAGAGTCGCTGATCGACTCGGAGGAGGCGGCGGGAGTAATGGAGATAATAGCCTCACTGCCGTCGGTTCAGCAGGCTGTCATCAGAATGAAGCACATCGAAGGGCTGGAAGTAGGTGAAATCGCCCGGATCACCGGCTCTACACCAGGCTCCATCCGGGTAGCGCTTTCAAGGGCCCGCCAGAATATAAAGGACATTTTTATGCAAAGACAATTATGATAGATATCAATCAGGACAATATCAGCAGTTACGTGACGCGCTTTCTTGCAGGAGAGACCGATTCGGCGGAGGAGAGAGCCCTGTATGACTATTTCAGCCACGGTCGTGTTCCGGCGGAGTTTGAATGCTATCGCGAAATGTTTGCATGGTATGGCTCTCTTGGAGGCTCGGCGCAGTCTGCCCGACCTGCCGGATTGCTGAGGTTCCGTCGGTGGCGGTGGCAGTGGACAGGGGTGGCTGCGACAGTGGCGCTCCTCTTGGGATTAGGCTTCATGTTCAGGGTCCAGACCGAGAGTCTGCCTGAGGAATACATGGCCTACGAGGGGAGCTATATCATCCGCAATGGCAAGAAGATCACCGATCTGCGTGTCGTTGTGCCTGAAATCCGGCGTAACGAGAAGCTTGTCAGCGAACGTCTCCAGCAACTCGATATGTCATTTGACGAGGCCGAGGATGCCTTTGACAGAGCGTTTATGGAGGAATTCGAAATGTCAGATCCGGAAGTGGCGGAGGTTGTCCAGGCCTCACTCCGCTACTGATGTCTGATTTTCACCTGCGGAATGCCGATTTTAACGATTGATATTCAACAACCTAATATCCCGGTAATATGAAATTTTTACGATATATTTCTTTGATCGTCGTGATGCTCACCTCACTTGGTGCGGCGGCTCAAAGTTCGATTGATGCTGCTATCGCCGCATTGCAGAAGTCAAAATCCGTGACTGACGAGATATTCTCCGAACGTCGTGACCCCAATACGCGCGCTGTCATCAGGTCAAGCCGGATGTTCAACTTCGAC
Organism: Duncaniella sp.; assembly: GCF_029054785.1. Lineage (GTDB taxonomy): Bacteria > Bacteroidota > Bacteroidia > Bacteroidales > Muribaculaceae > Duncaniella. The sequence continues at coordinate 15,176 of NZ_JAIDEN010000155.1, read as the reverse complement.
GATGACAAGATGGCGGAGAAGATCAAGGGAGCCATGAAGAAAGAGCGCTCAAAGGCGGTTGCCTTCCAGATGAAGACCACCAGCGGACAGGAGGTCTATTCGATCTCATTCGAAGACAACAAGAAGATGTTTACAAAATATGTCCTTATACGCCAGAAACATCGTGGCGGCTGGATTCTGTCGGTCGACAAATCCTTGCGTACTGCCAAAGACCGCAGTGACTGTGAGGCTTCTGACTCGATCTGGTTCGACAGCATGCCCGGAAGCGAGGATTTCGTCAGGCAGATGACCTATTGTCCCGGTTTTGCTGACTTTCCGGCTGCTGCAACTGTAACGGATGCTTGTCAGGGTACGACGGTCATTATTACTACTACTTCATCCACGGCCTTATAATTTTTTTGAGTCAGATATAGCGAAAACAGAAAGGACGCAAACGAGACAGTCTGTCGGTTTGCGTCCTTTGTCAGTATTGTTGCGGATGAGATCCGTATCAGGCTTGGGGTGCTCCGAGGGGCTTGGCTTCCCAGCCGAGAGCGCTTGCGCCAAGGACGGCTGCGTCAGCATCCTTGAGTTCGGAGAGGAGGATCTGCACTTTGCCCTTGAATGCAGGATACATGTTTTTCTCCATTGACTCGCGCAGCGGGCGGAGAAGCAGGTCGCCGGATTTGGCCAGACCGCCGAAGAGGATGATGGCCTGGGGCGAAGAGAAGACAGTGAATTCCGCAAAGGCTTCGCCGAGGATGTTGCCGGTATATTCGAAGATTTCGTTTGCGAGCTTGTCGCCGGCTACGGCTGCGTCATATACATCTTTCGAAGTGATCTCTTCGATGGGAATCGAGCGGAGTGCCGAAGGTTCGGTGCGGATTTCAAGGAATTCGCGGGCCGTGCGGGCCACACCCGATGCCGAGCAGTAGGCTTCAAGACAGCCTGTGCGACCGCAGCCGCAGAGACGACCGTTGTTGCGCTTCATGATCGTGTGGCCGAGTTCGCCGGCAAAGCCGTCGTGGCCGTAGACAAGCTGACCGTTGATGACGATGCCGCTGCCGACACCTGTTCCGAGAGTGATCATGATGAAATCCTTGAGACCGCGGGCGGCGCCGTAGGTCATCTCGCCGATTGCGGCGGCGTTGGCGTCGTTGGTGATGGCTACGGGGATTCCGAATTTCTCGCTCACCATCTGGGCCAGAGGCAGAGGAGTGGGCCAGGGAATGTTGACGAGTTTCTCGATCATTCCTGTATAATAGTTGGCGTTGGGTGCGCCGATGCCGATGCCGTGGACCTTGTCAACGGCGTCGTTGGCCACCAGCAGGCGGGTCACCTCATTGTAAAGTTCGTCAAGATAAGCGTTGATGTCAGCGTGTTTCAGAGTCTTGATAGAAGAACTGGCTATCACGACACCGCGGGCGTCGACAATGCCGAAGACTGTATTGGTACCGCCTATGTCGATACCCACAACGTATGGTTTGCTCATTGCGTTTAAGATTGGATTGGTTGAGTATAAGGATTAGACTTTTGAATTGATTTAAGCACAAAGATAAGACATTGAAGTGACTTAAACTTATTACGAAGTGTTAAAACTTATGCAAATTTTGTTGATTTTGTCAACGAGGGTGCGGCTATTGGAGCGTGATGAGTTTAAGACGCGGATCTTTGGCGCAAAATTCATGGAAATTTTCTAATTTTGTCATCTCATGGAAAATGAATTCGACATACACGACCGCGGCAGTGCCGACAAGGAGTTCGAAAGAGCGCTGCGCCCTTCATATTTCGACGGTTTCAACGGTCAGGAAAAGGTGGTTGAAAACCTCAAGGTGTTCGTGCAGGCCGCACGGATGCGAGGCGAGGCTCTTGACCATTTGTTGCTCTTCGGCCCTCCGGGGCTTGGAAAGACCACTCTCGCCGGCATCATCGCCAACGAGCTCGGTGTCAACTTCAAGGTTACTTCCGGTCCGGTTCTTGACAAACCGGGCGATCTGGCCGGGATTCTGACCTCGCTGGAGGAGAATGATGTGCTTTTTATCGACGAGATCCACCGGCTGAGCCGCGTGGTTGAGGAGTATCTCTATTCCGCGATGGAGGACTACCGGATAGACATCATGATCGACAAGGGCCCCGGCGCCCGTTCTGTCCAGCTGTCGCTTTCGCCGTTTACGCTTGTCGGCGCCACAACCCGTTCAGGAATGCTGACGGCCCCGATGCGCGCCCGCTTCGGCATCAACTGCCATCTGGAATATTACAGTCATGAAGTGCTCGAACGGATCATCCTGCGCTCTGCGGCGCTCCTCGGAGTGAAGTGCAGCGCCGAGGCGGCCCACGAAATCGCCATGCGCAGCCGCGGGACCCCCCGAATAGCCAATTCGCTCTTGCGGCGTGTGCGCGACTTCGCCCAGGTCAAGGGCACCGGCGAGATTGATCTGGAGATTGCCCGTTTTGCGCTGGAAGCTCTCAACATCGACCGATACGGACTTGACGAGATGGACCACAAGCTGCTGCTGACCATGATCCATAAGTTTGAAGGCGGACCGGTCGGACTTTCCACGATTGCGACAGCCATCGGCGAGGAGCAGGACACCATCGAGGAGGTCTACGAGCCTTTCCTCATCATGGAAGGCTTCCTGCGGCGCACTCCGCGCGGACGCGAGGTCACATCGCTTGCCTACACTCATCTTCACCTCAATCCGCCGACGGCGATGGGCTCGCTGTTCTGAGGACAAATTCCGTCCTGACTCTTCAAAAATAACTCCAATTGAGAGGTCGCTTTATTGAACACCCCTCGCAACAGTCACTTATCACTGCAAAAAAATGGCAGGAATCAAATCGCTGGCCAAAGATACGGCTATCTATGGACTGAGCAGCATCATCGGACGCTTCCTCAACTGGTGTCTTGTGCCGCTCTACACCCGCATGTTTCCCGCGGCTGAATACGGCCTCGTCACCTTAATATATTCTATCGTCGCACTGGCGCTGATCATTCTGACCTACGGAATGGAGACCGGATTCTTCCGCTTCGCCAACCATGAGCGCTACAAGGATCCGATGGAGGTCTACTCGACCTCGCTGACCTCGCTTGCGGTCAGTTCGACGGCGTTCATGGCGCTGGTCTTTGCAATGCTCGGCCCGATCAGTGAGGCCGTCCACTGCGGAGGCAATGAAAGTTATGTGGTCATGATGGCCCTGACGGTTGCCATCGACGCTTTCTGCTGTCTACCCTTCTCCTATCTGCGTTTCCGCAAACGCCCCATGCGTTTCGCGCTGTTGCGTCTGGTCAACATCGGACTCAACATCGGGCTTAACCTCTTCTTCATTCTGATCTGTCCCTGGCTGTGGACCCAGGCGCCGGGGTGGATCGCGTGGTTCTATGATCCTGATTTCGGAATCGGCTATATCTTCATGGCCAATCTTGTCAGCTCGGCTGTCACCATGATCCTTCTGCTGCCCGAACTCCGCGGATTCAGATGGCGGTTCAATCCGCGTCTGTGGCGAGAGATGATCGCCTATTCGGCACCGCTCCTGGTGCTCGGAGTGGCAGGAATCATGAACAGTACGCTCTATTCGATCCTTTTCCCGGAACTTTACCCTGACAAGGCCGAGGCGATGTCGCAGCTTGGCATCTACGGGGCCAATATCAAGATAGCCATTGTGATGGTCATGTTCATCCAGGCCTTCCGCTTCGCCTACGAGCCGTTTATCTTTGCAAAAGCCAAGGACAAGGGTGAAGACCGGATGCAAAGCTACCGCGACGCTATGAAATATTTTGTCATCTTCGCGATGGTCATCTTTCTTGCGGTGATGTTCTATCTCGATATTCTGCGGCTCTTCATAGCCGAGAGCTATTTCAGCGGTCTGAAGGTGGTGCCGATCGTCATGATCGCGGAGTTTTTCTTCGGAATCTTCTTCAATCTCTCGCTCTGGTACAAGCTCACCGACAAGACGGTCTGGGGAATGTGGTTCTCGCTGCTGGGACTGGCGGTCACGGTGGCGCTCAACGTCGTGCTCGTCCCGCGCTACGGCTACATGGGCTGCGCCTGGGCTTCGTTTGCCTGCTATGGGACCATGATGGCCGTAAGCTATTTTGTCGGGCTGGTGAAATTTCCGATCGGCTATCAGGTGTCGCGTCTGGTGTTCTACTTCGTCAGTGCCATCGTCCTGTGGTTCTTTGCCGAGCTGATAGCCTTCGGGCATCGCCCGTGGCTCAACATGATCATCCGCACCCCCTTGCTCGTCGGCTACATACTGATGGCCATGCGTATCGAACGCATCCGCCTGAAAGATCTGCTACCCCGCCGCGGCTGATGATGACGCCCCTGAGGCTATCCTGAGGCATAACAGGATCTAATTCAGAGAGACCTGAAGGACGGAGGAAAATTTTTGTTTGTCCGAATGGTGAAAAAACGCTAACTTTGCAGACGCATAAAAGTGCATTTAATCCAATCTGATGAGCAAAGAAGATGTAACACACCGCGGAGTGATCGAATCGGTAGGCGCTGATTCGCTGACGATTCGGACCGAAGAAGCGTGTAAATGTGACGGATGCGCCATCACCGCCCTCTGCAACACCAAGGGAGGCGGACATGAGCTTCTGACCATAGACACACCTCAGGCGCCGGATTTTGCGCCCGGCGAACGCGTTGAGGTCACAGCGACTTCAGGCTCCACATTGCGTGCCACATGGTGGGCGCTGATCCTTCCGACGTTGGTGTTCGGAGGTTCGGTGGTCGGTCTGCGGCTCGGATTTCCGAATCTCGGCGGCTGGTCGCTCGCAATCGGGTTTGCCATGCTGATGTTTTACGATCTGTTTCTCTACCGGTATCGCCGGCAGCTGGCTCAGAAAATCAGCTGGAAAGTGACACGTCTTTGAGATGTGTCGTCCGATAGCGGCTGCTTTGCCTCGGATGGATTTGCATGTTGACAACTTAATATTGGAATCTGATTAAAATATATCTGTTATACAGACTCTTATAATTTTTTACCATGAATGTTGTAGTAACTTCCATTATTGTTCTTGGGGTTATCGGAATTGTGGGCGCCGCAGTGCTCTACGTAGTAGCCAAGCGCTTTCATGTCCAGGAAGATCCCCGCATTGACCAAGTTGAAGCCCTTCTGCCCGGAGCTAACTGTGGCGGTTGCGGACGTAGCGGATGTCGAGACTTTGCAGCCGCCTGTGTTGGCGCAGACACTCTCGACGGTCTTTCCTGCCCCGCATCAGGAAGCGCTGTCATGAAGCAGATCGGAGAAATCGTAGGCTTGGCTGCCGCTGAGTCAAAACCGAAGATAGCCGTGCTCAAATGTAACGGCACCTGTGACCTGCGTCCGCAGGTGGCGCGTTTCGAGGGTGCTCCCTCATGTGCCGTGCTTGCTACGCTCGGTGCCGGCGAATCAGCTTGTCCCAACGGATGTCTCGGCTGTGGCGACTGTGTGACCGCCTGTCCTTACGGCGCGATGAAAATGAATCTCGAAACCGGCTTGCCCGAAGTCATCGAAGACAAGTGTGTGGGCTGTGGCGCCTGTGTCAAGGCCTGCCCCCGCTCGGTCATCGAACTCCGCTTCAAGGGTCCGCGCGGCATGAGAGTCTACGTAGCCTGCTCCAACAAGGAAAAAGGCGCGCTTGCGATGAAAGAATGTAAGGTTGCCTGCATCGGCTGCTCGAAGTGTGCCAAGGAGTGTACACACGAAGCCATCACCATTGCGAACAACCTTTCATATATCGACTACGAGAAGTGCAAGCTTTGCCGCAAGTGTGTGGATGTCTGCCCGACCCATGCTATCCATGCAGTGAACTTCCCCGTGAAGAAGGCCGCTCCTGCCGCAGAAGCCAAACCTGTGGCCGCCGCAGCGAAACCTAAAACCGAAGAAACCCCCGCTTGAAACCATGAAACTCCATACGTTTAAAATTGGCGGCATTCATCCCGCCGAAAACAAGATAGCGGCAGGCAAGCCGATTGAAAACATGCCACTCCCCGTCGAGGTTGTACTTCCGGTTGCACAGCACATCGGTGCCCCGGCAAAACCAATAGTCAAGAAAGGCGACAAGGTAAAGCGCGGCGACATGGTGGCCGAGCCGGGTGGTTTTGTCTCCGCACCCATCCACACTCCGATCTCCGGAACCGTGGTGAAGATCGACGTCTGCCGCAATCCTCAGGGACTTCCGGTCGAGGCCATCTACATCAAGAGCGACGAAGCAGACCGCGAGGCTGACGCGCAGGCTCTCCAGCAGCGTGAGACTCCGGCCCGCAGCGAAGCCGAACTTGCAGCCCTCGACGGCAAAGCCATAATCGACATCATCAAGAACGCAGGTATCGTCGGTCTCGGTGGTGCGACCTTCCCCTGCCACGTAAAACTCTCGCCCCCTCCCGGATCCAAGGCTGAGGTAGTCATCATCAACGCAGCAGAGTGTGAGCCCTGTCTGTCATGTGACGATATGCTCATGCGCGAGAATCCCCGCGAGATCGTCAAAGGTGTCAGCCTTCTGATGAAAGCCGCAGGTGTCAGCCGCGGTGTGATCGCAGTCGAAAACAACAAGCCCGAAGCCATCGAGGCCCTCACCCAGGCAGCCTCGACAGTGTCGGGAATCGAAGTGATGCCCATGAAGGTGAAATATCCTCAGGGCGGTGAAAAGCAGCTCATCGAGGCAGTCATCGGCAAGGAAGTGCCGTCGGGCGGTCTTCCTATCGCCACCGGCGCCATCGTTCAGAACGTGGCCACAGCCTATGCCGTCTACCGTGCTGTTGTGCTCGGCGAACCGCTCATGGACCGTGTGCTCACCCTCCACGACGGCAACAACGGACGCAATCTCCGTGTGCCTTTCGGAACGATTCTCGCAACTCTCACCGAAGGTCTGGAAGAGCCTGAAAAGATCATCATCGGCGGTCCTATGATGGGCCGTACAGCCTCCACGCTCCAGACACCGATGATCAAAGGCACTTCGGGAATCCTTCTTGACAAGCGCTATGCCCACCGCCGTCCGGTTGAAAACTGTATCCGCTGCGGACGCTGTTCAGACGCCTGCCCGATGGGCCTCGAACCCTTCCTGCTCGCAACCCTCTCGCGTCTGAAAGAATGGGATGAGGTAGAAACCCACAAGGTTGCCAACTGTATCGAGTGCGGCTCATGCAGCTACGCCTGTCCCGCTTCGCGTCCTGTGGCAGACTATGTCCGCCTCGGCAAGCAGAAAGTGATGGCAGCGATGAGAGCCCGCGCCGCCGCAAAAAAAGCGTGATTCGCCACAGGCTGACGCAGCTTTTCGCGGATTGCCTGCAAATAAGATTTAAAAATGTGCCGGATTTTTCGTCCGGCACGTTTTTTTACTCTGATAATTCGGCAAATATCCGTATCTTTGCACCAAGAGATCATAGGTTGTTATTAAACAACCTTTTATAATAACATAACCATTAAACATAGCTCATAATGACCCACATTTCAGACCGCGTGCAGGCGCTCGCACCATCGGCCACACTGGCCATGTCGCAAAAAAGCAACGAGCTCAAAGCTCAGGGAGTCGATGTGATCAATCTTTCAGTCGGCGAACCCGATTTCGAAACTCCGGCCCATATCAAGGATGCCGCCAAACGTGCCATTGACGAGAATTTCACTTTCTACACTCCGGTGCCCGGCTACATGTCGCTGCGCAAGGCCGTGTCCGAGAAGCTCTCGCGTGAAAACGGTGTCAGCTATGCTCCTGAGCAGATCGTGGTGTCAAACGGTGCCAAGCAGGCACTCTGCAATGTGATCCTCGCCTCAATCAATCCCGGCGATGAGGTGATTATCCCCATGCCGGCATGGGTAAGCTATGTCGAGATGGTGAAACTCGCAGGCGGAACAACCGTCGAGGTTCAGGCCGATATCAATCAGGATTTCAAGATCACTCCCGCACAGCTCGAAGCTGCCATCACTCCGGCCACACGCATGATCCTTCTGTGCTCGCCCTCCAATCCGACCGGCAGCATCTACTCGCGTGAAGAGCTTCAGGGACTTGTCTCTGTGCTTGCAAAGCATCCGCAGATCCTCGTGCTTGCCGATGAGATCTACGAACACATCAACTTCACCGGATCCTTCACCTCGCTTGCCTCATTCCCTGAAATCGCTGACCGCACCATCATCATCAACGGTGTTTCCAAGGCCTATGCCATGACCGGATGGCGTATCGGCTATTGCGCCGCTCCCCAGTGGCTTGCAAAGGCCGTCACCAAACTCCAGGGTCAGTACACATCGAATGCCTCTTCGATTGCCCAAAAGGCTGCCGAAGCCGCCTATAACGGTCCGCAGGGCTGCATCGCAGAGATGAACAAGGCGTTTGAGCGCCGCCGCAACCTTGTGGTGGAACTCGCTTCGCAGATCCCCGGTCTGAAAGTCAATCGTCCGCAGGGCGCGTTCTATCTGTTCCCCGAAGTCAGCGCCTACGTCGGAAAGACCACTCCTGAAGGCCAGACAATCAGCTCGTCCGCCGACCTGGCAATGTATCTCCTTGAGAAAGGCCATGTGGCCACAGTCGACGGCGGCGCATTCGGCATGGAAGGCTACATCCGCCTGAGCTATGCCACTTCCGACGACAATCTCCGCGAAGCCATGCGCCGTATCGCCGAGACTCTCGCGACTCTGAAATAAATCCACAATCCCTATATCCTCTCCGTTGAAAAAATAATTGAAAATGGACTTCATAGACGAACTCTCGTGGCGTGGCATGATCCATCAGATGATGCCCGGCACTGATGAGCAACTTAAGAAAGAAATGACAACGGCCTACCTGGGCATTGACCCGACGGCCGACTCCCTTCATATCGGCCACCTTGTCGGTGTGATGATGCTTAAACACTTCCAGCGTGCAGGCCACAAGCCTATCGCTCTCGTCGGCGGTGCCACAGGCATGATCGGCGACCCCTCGATGAAAAGCCAGGAACGCAAACTTCTCGATGAAGAAACCCTCCGCCACAATCAGGAGGCCATCAAGAAGCAGCTTTCAAAATTCCTTGACTTCGACTCTGACGCGCCCAATGCCGCCGAAATGGTCAACAACTACGACTGGATGAAGAATTTCAGCTTCCTTGACTTCATCCGCGATGTCGGCAAACACATCACGGTCAACTATATGATGGCCAAGGATTCGGTGAAGAAGCGTCTGAGCGGCGAATCGCAGCAGGGCATGTCGTTCACGGAGTTCTCCTACCAGCTTTGCCAGGGCTATGACTTCCTCCATCTCTACAAGGAGAAGAACTGCCGTCTTCAGCTCGGCGGTTCCGACCAGTGGGGCAACATCACAACCGGCACCGAGCTTATCCGCCGTACAGCCGGCGGTGAGGCCTATGCGCTGACTTGCCCGCTGATCACAAAGGCCGACGGAGGTAAATTCGGCAAGACCGAGAGCGGCAACGTGTGGCTGGATCCCCGCTATACCTCGCCCTACAAATTCTATCAGTTCTGGCTCAATGTCTCCGATGCCGACGCCGAGAAATATATCAAGATCTTCACCGAACTGACCCGTGAGGAAGTCGCCGCCCTCGTCGAGGAGCAGGCCCAGAATCCCGGTGCACGTCCCTTGCAGAAGCGTCTTGCCAAGGAGATCACCACAATGGTACACTCAGCCGAGGACTATGAGGCCGCAGTAGAGGCTTCGCAGATCCTTTTCAGCAACCATGCGGGCGAGACTCTGCGCAAGATCGACGAGGCCACGCTGCTTGCAGTGATGGAAGGTGTGCCCCAGTTCGAAGTACCCCGCTCGGCAATCAGCGAGGGCATGAAACTTGCCGATCTTCTGACCGAAACCGCCGCAGTCTTCCCCTCCAAGGGCGAGATGCGCAAGATGGTCCAGGGAGGCGGTGTCAGCATCAACAAGGAAAAGATCTCTGATCCCTATGCTCCTGTTACTGCCGACATGCTGCTCAACGACAAGTACATCCTCGTTCAGCGCGGCAAGAAGAACTACTTCCTGCTCCACGTGACTGACTGACGATAGCCACACCGGATTATATACAAACGAACACGCCGCCTGGTCTGAACCGGGCGGCGTGTTCCGTTTATACGGATGCCCCATATATAGGGGGATAGTATAATATAGGTGTAAAAAATAAAAACCGGTATGGTGTCGGGGTCATCGCGACTTTGCACCATACCGTTTAAACAATAGCATTCAATTAAAATAGATTACAAGGAGCCATCTATATAGCTAACCATTATTGTCCAAATGTTTTTATCTGTTATTCTCGTATAATTATCTGTATGCAAAATTACAACATCATATACCCCTTTGCCATACCTAAATTTGAGTAATTTCCTGATTTTTGGACTCCTGATCTAATTGATTTCAATTAGATCGCTGTGTCGGAAGGCCTGTTTCAAGGGAGATTCCGACAGATTTCATGAGGGCTGATTTCCGGTTCCGACCTGCTTTTTGGATGGCTGATCCCGGAGTTTTTCAGTAAATTAGTGCGGGAATTTATGGCTGATTGTAAAATTATCTCTCCGGATGCTTGCGGATTCGAATAAAAGTCGTACCTTTGCAGCCGGGTAAGTCCTACACGACCAGCTCCCTGAGAACTCCGCCAGGTCTTGATCGAAGCAACGGTATCAGGTTGTAGCGGTGCGATGTAGTAAGCTTACCCTTTTTTCGTGCCCTTTTCAGAACTTCACCACCATTTCAGCACACACCTTATCTCCTGCGCCCGGAGCGATTACTGCTCCCTGGTGGTAGAAATATTTCTCATAACTCAGGCGCAGATCACAACGTACAAATTTGTAGATATAGCTCAAAGTGCCTCCGACTGTCACACGGTTGCGAGCATCAAAATTGGTTGTGAGCAAGCCATCTTCGTTGCGAAGGCCGTCGCTGTATGCCGTCATGCCGTCGAATCGGGCCTGGACCGATGCGCGGTTGAACACTCCGGCCTTTACGGGAAATCCATAATCGGCGAAGATGTTGTAGCCGTGGGCGGCTTTGTGGGCGTTGTTGGTGTAATGTTTGTTGATATATTCGCCTTCCAGAGTCAGCTCGCCGTGGGTCCAGGTGACGGATCCGGACAGAGAGTTGATGCGAATGGAGTCAGGAATGAGGGTTTCGGCTCCGGCGGCGATTTTTACCTCTCCGATTGTGTAGAGTGCCTTTCCGGCAAATGCCATCTGCTTGACCCACACGTTATGGTCGCCCATGGCTGTCGGGTTGAAAGCACCTGCCTCAAGTGTCAGTCGTGAGATGGCGCTCGTCGGCAGTGCATAGCTGAGTTTTGCGCCGACTCCACGCACGTTGTTTATTGTCCCCCCGATGAACGAGCGGTTTGAGAATATGTAGTTGCCTGGTCCGCGGAAGCAGTCTGTGCCGAACGGCAGACGGAACTGGCCGGCCTGAAGCTTGAGATCCTTGGTGAGATCCACGCGTCCCCACGCATCGAGGATCTTCATTTTTCCGCGATCGCAGAAGTCAGTCTGGATATAGTAGTGGACAGGAGGGGCTATGGCGCCGGATATTGCAACACGGGCGTTGCGCACCTGAAAGCGACTTGCGCCGCTCTTGGTTTCCATCTCCCAGCGGGCGCGGATTGCACCGTTGATCTTCGGGACAAGGTCAACTTTGTCTTTAGGAGCTTCCTCTGTCTTTTCTTCAGCCGCGATGGCGGATTGGAAAATCATTGAGACTGCAAGGAGAGAGAGGAGAAAACGGAATGGGCGGAAGGATGATGTCATGATGGGAGTATGGGCCGGAATGGCCTGTCTGTTGGGATGATTCTTAGTGGTTTTTAATATAGTTCGTTGTTTAACAACAATAGTTAAAATCTGAGCGAAAGTTTTGAGGTGAATATGGCTCCTTTCTCATTTACAACAATTTATCTAAAAGATACACCACTCAGATTTTAACTCTTGTTTTAAACAACGACCTCTTAGATGTTTTTTGTTTCTTTACATTGCCAGGGCAATGTTGTTTTCGGCTGCAATACGGCGCATGTTCATGATGGCGTAGCGCATGCGTCCGAGAGCTGTGTTGATGCTTACGGATGTGGCTTCGGCGATCTCCTTGAATGACATGTTGCGGTAGAAGCGCATCACGAGCACTTCGCGTTGCGGGTCGGGAAGCGCCATGACGATGCGGCGCAGGTCTTCGTCGATCTGGGTGCTGACGATGGCGTCCTCGATGTTGCCTTCGCAGAGGTCACGCCGGTTGAGCACATCGCATCCTTCGTCGTCGGCGGAAACGGCGTTTTCCATCTTTTCCTGGCGGAAGTAGTCGATGATCAGATTATGGGCTATGCGAGTGAGCCAGCCGGAAAACTTGCCGTGTTCGGTGTAGCGTCCCTGCTTTATGGTCATGATGGCCTTGACGAAAGTCTCCTGGAAGATGTCGTCGGCAATATCCTTGTTTTTTACAATGTGGAATATGTAGGAATAGACTTTTTGCTGATGACGTTCAAGCAATACGTCAAAAGCGTCATTGTTGTCATTGGCATAAGCGGCAACCAGATCGCGGTCGGCGAGCTTTGACAGATTTTGCATTGTTTTCTCGTTTGATTGGTTAGAGTAGCAATGTTCAATAGGCGACAAATTTTGATTAAAAAATGTTAAAATAAAGGCGGCGTACAATAAAACCGTATTTCCTATGGCAAATTTATCAAAAAAGCATCATACCTACAATCTAATTGACATACTTTAACCAGTGTTATTCTCTATTTCACACAATAATATCTACGAATTCAGGTTATATTATATTTAACTGTTAGAGGTTGTTTAAAAAGCAAATCCGGCTACTCTCACGAGTAACCGGATTTTTTAACCTATGATTCACTTATTATTTGCTTTGATAGATGTCTTTCGTTTCCGGTCACACTCCGTCGCATCCGGACTTCTGTCCTGTGGTCGCACCCGGAGTGTGAATGCGGTGCAAAGATAATATCTAATTTCGATTTTAGTCTCTGACTGACTATAAAATCGGTCGGTAAAAACGGCGGTTTAACAATTTTTACTGAACTGATGGCTTCAGGTAACTATTCAGCGATTCAAACAGCTTGATTGCAAGCAAGTTGTAGTAGGATGCCCCCGGAGCATCCGCCGGTTTTATGGTTCATCAACCTCGTTTTCGGATGCTCCATGGTGCATCCCTACCCTGATAATGAGGCTCTTAGGTTGGCAATATTCGCTGAATAGTCACTCTTATTGTTGTCAGGCACCTTCTTATTTTCCGCCTGCGGTTTTCAGCTCACCGCCTTTGGCGCTTTCAGCTTTCGGTGCGAGTCCGCGGTTGCGCAGAAGGGCATCGACTGAGGGTTCGTGGCCGCGGAAACGCACAAAGAGTTCCATCGGGTCTTCGCTGCCGCCTTTTTCAAGAACGTTTTCCTTGAAGGCTTTTGCGGTTGCGGGATCGAAGACTCCCTTTTCGCTGAAGAGTTCGAAGCCGTCGGTGTCAAGCACTTCGGCCCAGAGATAGGTGTAGTAGCCTGACGCATAGCCGTCGCTGCCGAAGACGTGTTTGAAGTAGGGTGAGCGGTAGCGGTAGGCGATCTGACGGGGCATGTTGAGTTTTTCGGCAACCTGCTTTTCAAAGAGGTCTACGTCGATCACGTCGCCTTCAGCCGGGTTGAGCATACCCCATTCGAGGTCAAGCAGAGAGGCGCCGGCAAGCTCGGTGGTTGTGAAGCCCTGGTTGTGGGTCGATGCGGCCTGGAGCTTGTTGATGAGGCTTTCGGGGATGACTTCGCCGGTCTTGTAGTGGAAAGCGAATTCTTTCAGCAGTTCGGGTTCCATCGCCCAGTGTTCGGTGATCTGCGAGGGGAGTTCCACAAAGTCGCGGTCAACGTTTGTTCCGGCCTGGCTGCGGAGTTTTGCGCGGGTCAGCATTCCGTGGAGTCCGTGGCCGAATTCATGGAACATGGTTTCGACTTCGTCAACGGTGAGCAGAGCCGGGGTGTCGCCGGTGGGGCGGGTGAAGTTGCCGACGTTGTAGACGATCGGGCGTCCCACGGTGCCGTCAGGATCTTCAAACGAGCCTTTGAATTCGCTCATCCATGCGCCCTGGCGCTTTGAGGGGCGGGGGAAGTAGTCGGTCATGAAGACGGCCACGTGTTCGCCCTTGGTGTCTTTGACTTCATAGACTTTGACTTCGGGGTGGTATTTCGGGGCGTCGGGGAGTTCGGTGAATGTCACGCCGTAGAGACGTTCAGCAAGTGAGAAGATGCCTTTGCGGACATTTTCAAGAGAGAAATAGGCGCTGACTTCGTTTTCGTCAAGCTCGAATTTCTTCTGGCGGAGTTTCTCGGCATAGTAATAATAGTCCCAGGGTTCGATTTCGAAATTGCCGCCTTCGCTGCGGACATATTCCTGCATTTCGGCAACTTCTTCGCGGGCACGTGCGGTTGCGGGTTCCCAGATCTTCAGAAGGAGGTTCTTGGCTGCTTCGGGAGTCTTGGCCATGACGTTGTCGGTCATGTAGGAAGCGTAGTTGTCGAAGCCGAGGAGTTTGGCTTTTGCTGCGCGGACCTTGACGATCTCGCCGATCACCGGACGGTTGTCATGAGGCGCTTCGGAGGCAAGTTTCATGTAGCCTTCATACATTTTCCGGCGCAGGTCGCGGTTGTCGGCGTATTTGAGCAGGGGCAGACGGCTGGGTGCATGAAGCGTGAAGACCCACTTGCCGTTTTTGCCACGGTTGTCGGCCTCTGTTGCGGCTGTGGCCACGAGTCCGGCAGAGAGTCCGGCCAGTTCGGCCTTGTTGTCCACCACAAGTTCGAAGCTGTTGGTCGAGTTGAGAAGGTTGCGGTTGAACTGGAGATAGAGGCGGGTCAGGTCGTTGTTGATTGTCTTGAGTTTGTCCTTGTCGGCGGCTGAAAGCAGGGCGCCGTTGCGGGTGAAGCTCTTGTAGGAAAGCTCGATGGCGCGTTTTTCAGGACCGCTGAGGTTGAGCTTGTCGCGGCGGTCATAGAGGTATTTGACACGCTGGAAGAGCTTGTCGTTCATCGAGATCTCGTCCGAGGCGGCTGCGGCCATCGGATAGGCTTTCTCCGAGATGGCTGTCATGCGGTCGTTGTTGTCGGTCTCGTCGAGCGATCCGAATACGAGCATCACACGCTGGAGCAGAGCGCCGCTCTTTTCCATTGCGAGGATGGTGTTTTCGAACGTCGGGGTGGCCGGGTTGTTGGCGATCGCTTCGATTTCTTTTTTCTGCTCGGCTATGCCCTGCTCGATTGCGGGGAGATAGTCGTCATAGC
>NZ_JAIDEN010000154.1 GCF_029054785.1 Duncaniella sp. | reverse complement strand
GTCACATAGCTCGCTATGCTCCTTCAATTCAGAACCATATCCACCTCAAAACTTTCGCTCAGATTTTAACTATTGTTTTTAAACAACCTCAAAGAGTGAAGAGAGAGTTTATAGATATAAACGACCGATGAACAATTTGAGTTTTACCGGAATAAAGCCGCAGGAAGTATAAAAGTATTTCCCGCGGTTACTTTGGATAAACATATTACGTTTAATTTTTAAGAGTTACTTAAGTATAAATAATGATCAACTATTATCACCATAACGCCCCCTTCAGTCTTGAACTCGGCGGGCAGCTTGATGCTCTCAGGATAGCCTATCACACCTACGGCACTCTCAATGCCGACAAAAGTAATGTCATCTGGGTATGTCATGCCCTCACAGGCAACAGTGACGTCCAGGACTGGTGGCCCCACACCGTGGAAGAAGGCAAATTCCTCGATCCCACAGACAACTTCATCATCTGCGCCAACATTCTCGGATCGCCCTACGGCACCACCTCGCCGCTTCACACGAATCCGGCAACCGGCACTCCCTATTACAAAGACTTCCCTGCCTATACGATCCGCGACATAGTCAACGCCCACCGCATACTTGCCGAAGCCCTCGGAATCGGACAGATCCGCACCCTCGTCGGCTGCTCGGTCGGAGGTTTCCAGGCAATCGAATGGGCCGTCATGGAACCAGATCGCTTCGAAAAACTCGTACTGATGGCCACTGACGCGATCGCCACACCGTGGACCATCGCGATTGACGAGACGATGCGCATGAGCATCGAGGCCGACCCGACATTCGGCGATCCTGATCCCCAGGCAGGCCGCAAAGGTCTCGCCGCCGCACGTGCCATAGGCCTCCTGAGCTATCGCGGCTACTATGGCTACAATCTCACACAGAAAGACGTCGAGGAACTCCCGGAAGTCCACCGCGCCTCAAGCTATCAGCAGTATCAGGGCGAAAAACTCTGCCGCCGCTTCGATGCCTACTCCTACTATGCCATCCTCAAAGCGTTCGACACCCACGACGTAGGCCGCGGACGTGGCGGACTTGACGCCGCACTCCGCCGCATCAAAGCCCGCACCCTCGTGGTCGGACTCGAAACCGACATTGTGTTCCCGCCTCGCGAGATGCAGGAACTCTGCTCGAAAATTCCGGGCGCCGTCTACGGCGAGATCCACTCCCCCTTCGGCCACGACGGCTTCCTTGTGGAATACAATCAGCTCAACAATCTCCTGCTTCCATTCATGAAATAATTCCGCCTCAAAACTTTCGATAAAATTTTAACTCTTGTTTTAAACATACCCTAAGCATTCAAACGCCCTCAGAAATGACCCGGACAACCAAAGGTTATATCCTCGGTGCCATTGCAGCTGTCAGCTATGGCACCAATCCTCTCTTTGCCGTCCCGCTTTACGAAATGGGGATGGGTGTCTCCTCAGTTCTCTTCTACCGCTATCTTTTCGCAACCATGATCCTCGGAGCCATCATGCTCATCCGCGGCGACAGCTTTCGCCTCGCCCGCCGCGACATTCCGCTGATGGTACTGCTCGGCATCTTCTTCGCCATGTCGTCAGTGCTTCTTTTCGAAGCCTACAAATACATGGACGTCGGACTCGCATCGACCCTGCTCTTCGTCGAACCGGTGTTCATTGCCCTCATCCTCTGGATCTTCTTCCATGAACGGATCTCGGCATGGACCATCCTCTCGATCGCCATCTGCCTCACCGGAGTAGTCTTCCTATGCAATCCCGGCGAAGGAGCGCATGTGACAGCCACGGGAGTCACACTTGTCATCCTCTCCTCACTCGCCTATGCCCTCTACATGGTCATGATCAACAAAAGCCGCATCCGCCATCTCGCAGGCTCAACCCTGACCTTCTACTCGCTTCTGTTCGGCATGATCGTATTCGCCGTGCGTACCAACGGCTTCACCGAAGTGCAGCCCGTACCATCCGAACCCCTTGCCTGGGCATGTATAGCCGGCATCTCCATCGTCCCGACCATCGTTTCGCTCATGACCGTGGCCATCTCCATCCAGTGCATCGGATCAGTTCCGGTCTCCATCCTCGGCGCCCTCGAACCGATCACGGGAGTGATGTTCGGCGTCGCGCTTTTCGGCGAGATCCTCACCGTCAGAGCCTCGATCGGAATCGTGCTGATAATCCTCGCAGTCATCGTCCTGATCCTCTCAGGCCGCCGCCACAAAAACTCTCCGGCCTGACAATGGAGCGCATCAAGCGCGAAAAGGCAGTGGCAGCCCGAATGATCTCCATCTATTGCCACAGGCATCACGACACATCCGGCAACGAAATCTGCGAGGAATGCCGCGCCCTTCTGGAGTATGCACACCAAAGACTCGACCGGTGTCCGCACGGCAACCGCAAGCCCAGCTGCCGGAAATGCCCGATCCACTGTTATTCTCCGGCATACAGAGAACGGATGAAAGCCGTGATGCGCTACGTCGGCCCACGCATGCTCTTCATCGACCCCGCCTCCGCCATCCGTCACCTTCTTGCCGAGATGAGAAAACCTTAATTAAGTATATTTACAAATCGTTGTATGGAGTATTCTCAACTCCAATACCTTGCAAATATTTAACGAATTTGTTCAAGGGGACAGCACAAAGATTTTTAAACCATCTTGATTCGCCAAACCATTTAACACAGGTCGGGCTGATGGTATAGTAGATGCTGATAAAGGCTCGACCGTACCATGATTCAGCAAGGAAAGAATCGCGGAACCGACGTAGAGTCCATACTTCAGGACAATCATATGATCCATAAACCGCTGTCGCAACATAGCAAGCTTTCTTTTTGGGGACAACATAATCCTTTTCATATTTTTTCACAAGCGCTGACAGGCGTTCAATTGCCGACGGATCACACTTTGGAGTACGATTCGCCAATACTATGGTTGCCTTAGCATTTGAAATAACCCAGACCTGGATTATCGGACCAAAGGTGAGATCAATATTACACAGTAATTCCGTCAAGAAATTGATAATAGCAGGCATATTTTTTTGAACATATCCAAAAATTTCCTCCTGTACTTTTTGCTTCGCATCATTCATGGAGAAACCCGCGACTTTAGAAAGGCGGGTAACATGATCATTCCAAATTATATTGCAATTTTTCACGACCGGATCCCAAATTTCAGGTATCCTGTTAAAATATTCCGCAGGCGAATATTCCTTTGCAAGCAAATTGTTTAAATAAGGTATGTTCCGTCTGAAAATATCCAGACGAGAATCTATCTCCATCAAAATGTTTTCCTGTCGTGCACTAAAAGTCTTATAGTACTGTACATTAAAATTGGCTTCCCAATCATCAGGATTCATCAGGAGAATCTTCTCATAATAAATATATGCCCTGTCCCAATCTTTTGCCTCGGTTGCCCGATGTGCAAGGACCGTAAAATTGGACAGTTCATCGGACATATCCAATTTAACTGCCCCTTCTATTTTGACAGTGTTTCCCGACATCATTTTTTTAGCATCCTCTATCGAATACTTGGTACCACAAGCCTGACAGACATACAAGCCGTTTTCGCGGATAATTTCAGTGCTTCCGCACATTTCACACGTTAATGCTTTCATAAATATTCGCACTTAATTTTTTCTGAATACTTAGCCTATCACGCTTCAGGAATCGGGGGAGGTGTTGGTATATTGATTACTGATGCCAATGCCGGTATCTGAGAAACAGGAAGCCAGGTCTGCATTCCGACTGTCCATGCAAGAGTTGAGGCATTCACAATCCCTTTAGCTGCATATGCAGCAATATTTTCAGCAGTCAAATTTGGAACTTGCTGACCATTAATCGCAATATAGTATAATACCGGCGGCTCAGGAAGCGGCGGTATTTGTGGCGGATTAACATTCATATATTGTCCGACAATATTACCCACTGAACTCCCGACGCCCACACCGGCACCCAGACCGACTCCAAGTCCCATCATCTGACCTCCTACGCCATCATTCTTAGCGGCATTTTCAAGGACATCGAAACTTCGTTCCATTTGATAAACATCACGTCCGGTAATGTTCAGACGGGCGGCAAGGTCTTTCGCCTCTTTAAGTCTGACAACACTCTCATCATCCTGAGGGAATGTGACCGACATTATGGCAAACTCTACTATCATAACACCATATTTACATAACCGTTGGTTCAATTGTTCGTTGATCGAATCTGACATTGAAAGAAGCAATGTATTTATTTCAAGGACAGAAACACCATTGGTAATAATTTGTTTCGCAAGCAGTGTATTTAAAGCAGAGATTATTTTCCCTTTGTAAAATTGATCAATCTTTTCGGAGGTAAACGATCCCATGTTTCCAATTAGCGATTCAAGGAAAACGCGGGGATTGGTTACTCTGATACCATATTGACCATGCGCCCTGATAGGTACTATAATATGATAACGCGGATCTTCAATCTGAATGGGATGCGGGGTCCCCCAAGGCAAATTGAGTTTCGCAGTCTGATTGACAAACCAGACTTCAGCCTGAAATGGAGAATCTGAACCGAACGGAAGATTTACAATCCGATTAAGAAGAGGGATGTTTCTTGTATCAAGAGTATATGTACCAGCAGTAAACTCATCACATATCACACCTCCCTTGACAAAGAAAGCCGTTTGTGCCGGATGTACTACGAGCTGGGATCCCATCCTCAAATCCTCCGAATCGAATTTGTGGCAAAGCTCACCATCAATATTCCGATATTTTACGATATCAATTATAGCCATGCGAAGACTTTTAGTCCGATTATTTCAAATTTCATGGACAATATTCATCCAATACATATGCAAATATAGTCATAAACCTCATAAAACAAAGAATATATAGACATTTTTATTTTCAGTAACTTTATTCCATTGTCTATTCTCAATGCCATCTTAACTGCCTTTTTGTATGTATCTAACACCTACGATCAATTTCTATGTCACAACCGCAACACACTTTAATACCCCCTATTTTGCAACAGAGACCGCGCCAATTTGATTGACGCGGTCTCCGCTTATGTTCGCCCGACATGGGCATAATCTAACGGGTGCAAGTCCCGAGCGCGCCCCGATAGCGGGAAG
>NZ_JAIDEN010000153.1 GCF_029054785.1 Duncaniella sp. | reverse complement strand
TGTCTCGTGGGCTCGGATATGTGTATACGAGACAGGTTCAGGGGCGGGTTCGGTAACCGGGGCTGCTTCCTGTTCAGGGGCGGGTTCGGCATACATTTCTGCTGCCGAGGGATATTCTTCAGGCGGAAGGACGGATTCGTGGGTCTCGCGGACGGTTTCTTCGCCGATGAAGCGGAAGTAGGCGTCAAATGAGCCTCCGCTCTGAAGCAGTTTCTCGAAGTTGCTTTTGCTGATCTGAACCGGGCGCACTCCTTCCGGGATGCTGACTCCGCGGTCCTGATTGAGGAGGGAGCGGTAGTGGTTTAGCTCGGCTTCGTTTTGGAAGCCTTTGACCAGCAGCAGGCCGAGCTGTCCGAAGTTCATGACTTCGAGGTCGAAGTCGCGCACCATGTAGGTGGTGAAGTTGTGGCGGGCCACGTCGAAGAGCAGCTGGTTGGGGGAGATCTGCGATGTCGAGAAGAGCAGCACGAGATAGTGTGGCTCGTCGGGAGTGAGCGTGAAGTCGATGTCAGCCAACTCTCCATCCATGAGAGTGGAGTCGTTGGTCAGACGGATGTCCCAGATCATGCTGCGCATGTTGCTTGGGCCGCTGTGGAGCTTGCGCCCCTGGGCGAGACCCTTGAGATAGGCTGAGGCCATCGGGGTCATGTCGGTTTCGGGGTAGCGTTCGAGCATCTCCCTGAGGGTCGATCCGAATTCGTCGGCCTTGTTCTCGGTGACATAGGCCAGGGCGTGGAGGAACATGAATTTCGGCACCAGCGGGGAGAGGGGATAGTCGCGGGCCATTGTCTCGTAGGCCGAGTGGACGCGGTCGTTGCGGTCGGCCAGGTAGTCGCTGTAAGCCTGCCCGTAGAGTTCCTCCTGGCGGGCGAGCATCGAGCGGAGATTGTCGATGTAGTTCGGGTCGGCCATCGCCTTGGCATATTTCGAGTCGGGGAACTCGCTGAGTATTAGCTGACGGTAGTGCTCGGCCCGGTCCGGGCGGTCGCGACGGACGTTCATGAGATACTGGTTGTAGTAGACGTCGAGACGGTAGACGTTGTCGGGATAGCGGTTCATCAGGCGGCTCCATTCCTCGTCGGCGGCGTCGAAGTCGTCGAGCTTGTCCTTGAGTATGAGACCTGAGTTATATAGCCCTTCCTGGATCACCTCGCCGGCGGTGGTCTTTTCCACGTCGGTCTTGGGGATCTGTTTCAGATAATATTCGCGATAGTGCGGATCGGCGGCTTTGGCTGCCTGCTCCTTGTCGGCATCGGAACCGTCGCCGTCAGCTTCCGCAGAGTCAGAGCCGCTGTCGGCCTCCGGGTTTTCCTCGTTGTCCTCGCCGCTGTTGAAATCGTCCATGCTGAAGGTCGATTTGTTGCGTCGGCGCCAGTCGTTTTCAAGTTTTCGCGAGCCCCAGCGGCGCTGGAAGTCGGTGCGACCGGCGTTGCGGGTGGCTGTGTTGTAGAAATACCATGACTTGTCGGCGTTGAGGGTAAACGAGGTCGGGGCGTTGGCCGAATTGCTGTTGAGGTTCGAACCCAAAGCCTCCTGCTGTGCCAGATATTCCTCGCGTTTGGCGGCTTCGGCCTCCTCTTTTTCCTTCTTCTTGAGGTCGGAGATGATCTTGTCGATCACGGCCAACTGCTGCTCTTCGGGCATGGCGGCGAGGCGCAGCAGGGAGTCGTTGAGGGTGACGTTCTGGGAGTAGACCGCCAGTTCGTCGAGCACGTCCGAGCGGCGTTGCAGACGGGCAATGTCGGGGTAGTTGTCGGGGAGCAGCGGCACGGCCTCGGCATAGCATGGCTGGGCCAGGTCGTAGCGGTGACGGTCGAAATAGAGTCCGCCGAGAGTCACCTGCGAGATGGCTTTCTCGATGCCTCCGCGGGTTGATTTTTCAGCTGCGAGCACATAGTTGGCGATCGCGTTGGCCGTGTCGCGGCGCGAGAGGTAGAGATTGCCGATGGCATAGTAGATCTGGTCGAGATACTCCTTGTTGCGGTCATAGCGGGTCATGCGCTGCAAGGCTTTGACCTCAGGAGCGATGTCGGCCCCCTGAAACACCTCGCTCTGCTTGATGCGGGCGTTGAACTTGGTGCGGTATGATGCGCCTGCCGATTTTCCGGCCTTCTTGTAGGCTTCGTAGGCCGCTGTGGCGTCACCCTCGGCGGTGTAGAGCTGGCCCAAGAGGAAGTTGAGGCGCGTTTTCTGCGGCCCGCTCGCATAGCCGATGGCCTCGCGCAACATGGGGATGGCCTTGGCATTGTCATGGGAGCGGACATAGAAGTCTGCGTAGGTGAAGCTGTAAAGTTCTTTCAGGCGGCGCGATGTCAGCCGGTCCTGCTTGACGCGCACCAGTATTGTCTCGGCCTCGAAGAGCCAGTCGAGAGCGCAGTAGCTGCGGGCCTGCCAGAGCTTGGCTTCGGTGACGGTCTCAGGGAGCCAGTTGAAATGCTTGGTGATGTAGTAGAACGTCGAGGCCGCGCCCAGGAAGTCGCCGTTGAAATACTGGCTGCGTCCCATCATCATCCAGGCGTTGTGGAGGAAGGGGTTATACTCGTCGCGTTTGAGCCACTTCTTATATTCCGGATCGTTGCTGTGGCCCGGTTTGCGGCGGGGACGTTTCTTGATACTGTGGAGCTGGATCGCCTTCTGGGCTTTCTCGATCGAGCGGGTGAAAGAGCCTGTGGGTTGCGGCGCCTTGGGGTTGGAATAGGCCTCGACGGGGTGCATCAGCACCTGGGCCGAATAGTCGTCCTCATAGGCGCGCTCCATCTCCTTGAGAGTTTCCTTGAAATGCTCGTCGCCGTTGAAGTAGACGTTATAGCGGGTGATGAAGGCCTGGTAGTTGCGGGTTGCCGCCGTATTTTTCTTGGTCGAACACGCCGAAAAGGCCGCGACCAACGCCACGACCGCCAGAAGAAGCAGCGTCCTTGCCGGAGTACGCCTCCTCCACGCTGATGCCTGGGAAAACTTCATCTTACAGATAAATAACGCGCCCGCGCGCGGAATATTGCTCACCGCCCCTCATCCTCCCAGCCTTCACCCCCTCCCAAGACATCCCGCATCCCTGACGGGATATGTTTTTTGCGTCAAAAGAATTCAGGAATGATGTAAAATAAGGCGTTCTGAGTAGCCGATTTTATGTAAAATAGTGCATTCTGAATTGCTGTTTTATGTAAAATAAGGCGTTCTGACCTAGCGGTTTTATGTAAAATAATGCATTCTGAATTGCTATTTTATGTAAAATAGTGCGTTTTGATAAAATAATGTATTATCTTTGTGCTTGATAAAGTGAATGTTATGGATAAAAGAATACTTGAAACGATATTGGCTGACCAAGCAGAGGAACTTGCACTCAAACAGACGCTGCATTTTTGTCAGCGTAAAGAGGAGGACAGGATAGATCTGAACAGTCCTCAGGCGCAGGTGGTCATAGGTGTCAGGCGTAGTGGAAAGTCAACACTATGTTACAATGCGCTTACTCGTAAAGGTGTAAAGTTTGCCTATGTCAATTTCGATGACGAGAGGTTGATTCACCTTACCGCTGATGATCTCAACGATGTCTTAGAGGTTCTTTACAAGATAAACGGCGATTTCACATACCTGTTTATTGATGAGATACAAAATATTCCGGAATGGTATTTGTTTGTCAACAGGCTTTTGCGCAAACAGATTCATGTTGTCATAACAGGGTCAAATGCAAAACTGCTCAGTGGCGAACTTGCGACGCATCTGACCGGACGTCATCATTCTATCCCGCTTTATCCGTTTTCGTTTGCTGAATACTGCGAAGTGAAAGGGGTCGATGTTGTGTCGAGAACAACTAAAGCCATCGCCGCACGACGTTCTGCCTTTGACGACTATATGCGTCAAGGTGGATTTCCGGAACTTCAGTTTATACATGATGACAGAGACTATATTGACGGGCTGGTCAACAACATACTGAAACGAGATATAGAGCAGCGTTTTAAGGTGGTCCACACCTCGGCTTTCGAGCAAATGGCTCATCATCTGTTGAATATAGCTCCGGTCGTGGCCGCTGATAAAACATTGCAGGAGACGTTCGGACTTAAGTCTCCTCACACAGTTAAAAATTATCTGAGTTATCTGAAACAAGCTTATCTGTTGGTCGGGTTGCATAAATATTCTCCGAAAAGCAAGTTGAGAATGACTGGCGAGAAAGTTTATCCGATAGATGTTGCCTTAATGAACAAGAGGGAAGATGCGTTTGCGGGCGAGAATCTCGGCTGGCGTATGGAAACAATTGTTTATCTTGAGCTTCTGCGCAGGTATAAGAGCCGGGGATTTGATATTTATTATTACAGCGACAGATCGGGAGTGTGTGATTTCGTTGTGTGTGACGGACGCAAGACTGTTCTTGCCGTACAGGTTTCCTATGACATTTCTTCCGAAAAGGTCCGGAAGCGTGAAATTGCCGGCCTTTTATTGGCCGCTAAGAAAACCGGATGTGATAATTTATTATTACTTACGGATCATAATGACGAAGAGATAATCCATGATAGCTATCGGATTTCTGTCAGACCTGTTTATGACTATCTGTTGGAGCATGAGTGAGGGTCTGTGGTAGTGGGCGACGACAATGCAGGTATCCGTATAAAAAAATTGTCCGCTGCCCCTTTCTATCAAGGAGCAACAGGACTAAAGCCAAAAGGCGTCATTGAATCGAAATAGATTCCTTTCGGTGTGAAGGGAGATCTATCCCTTTCCAATAATGTAGAGATTATATCATACTTACACTTACACCAAGTGTCCACAGTCGCCGTTGCGTCGTCACGACGGAACCGCTCAGTGCAGTTGCCTTTGTCCTTAGTCTTGAAAAAGTGAATTTAATGCGTAAAATTTCTATCAGTCCAAGGATCGCAACCGATTTGGTGTTTCTTTTCAGATGCAAAGGTAAAAAGTTTTTTGCAGCAAGGATAATCAAATATATTTTGTTAATGATTTTTAACTATTTGCCGGGCCGGGATTTCGCGGCGGGACTTGCAATCAATGTGGAGATTGCGGCTCAAGCCGAAACTACGGTGCATGAATTGATCGAAAAGTGTTAAATTTGCGGCATGAAAACCAGCGAAGCTTTT
>NZ_JAIDEN010000152.1 GCF_029054785.1 Duncaniella sp. | reverse complement strand
AAAATGTACGAAAGAGAGGTCTGTTTCCTTAGATGAAGTCAGCTGGGAAGCCCCAAATCATCAAAAATCAGAAGTGAAACCGACCCTTGTATAATAAAAGCTCAAGTAGCACGCTATCAATACTATAAGGATAGTGCATCGACAAATGACATAATTATCACAATCCGTTAGTACAGCGTGCTTTACAGCACGCTTTTATAACTACTTCATTCTCCGGAAGCACAACCTCCATCCCGACGATATTGAAATACCGGTCACCTTCAATCATGTAGGCATCCGAGTTACCATCCGGAAGGAACGTAATCTTTCCGCCCTCGCCCGAAAACACAGTGTTAAGGATGATGCTGTAATTCTCTTTGTATTCCGATATGGGGAGAAGCGCATCGGGATGTTTCTTTGTCATCGGTTCAATAATATCCTTGAACTCCAATGACTGGAAAAGCTCTTTTACGGTCATGGTTAATCAGTTATGGATATCAGTATTCATGGGTACTTTTGTGAAATGAGAATGTTCCGGCTTTGTAGTATTCAGGCATATTGTTGGAGTACATGGCATTCAAAGCCATCAATAATTGCTTTTCTGTTACCCATACGCCGAAGGGAAGATCGTCGAGGTCGGAGCTGCGTCCTTTCCGCGGATGACTCAAAAGCATATCAAGAAAGCGGACCAATCCCTTATCCATATCAAACGGAAAATAGTTGTATGGTTCTTTCAAGTCATCCTGAAGCACAGTGAGATCACTATAATCAGTCAGCCATTTGAATATCTCCAAAGCGGCTTTTCTTTTACCTCCGGCTTCAAAAAGAAGTGTAGCGAAACAATACCTATAGTCAGCATAACTCCATAACTCATACATTATTTCCGAGGCATATTTCTGCGAACAATCCTCGTCGAGGCATGTCACTAAAATTGCCATAAGTTCGCAGTCATCATGAATTGCCTCCCGACATTGTGCAATATCTGTCAGCAGGATATGTTCATCCTCCTCTTTGCCCCATTCAGACAAAAGACGACTGTCCGCATTGCAGTACACAAAGCGGATGTCATCGTAATTCTTCTTTGCCCTGAGCCGATCGACAATCATCCCGGCTCTGTATCCTAATGCTACAACTCTAAACATGTTTTTAGTAATCAGTCCCACCAATAGGTGAGGTTGTGGTCGAGGAATTTCCAAAGGATTTTGTAGGCTTTGGCGCGGCGCAGTTCTGACAATCGAAGTTCATTGAACTGGTCATCTGCGCCTATTTTATCGTAATCATATTGACTGAAAATACGACCGATAAAGCGATATGCGTTGCGGGGATTTACATAGACGCCTCCCATGTCATAGTAGTCAGCGGCCGCCAATTCCAGTAGTCGGCAGCAAAGCTCCATGCGCGACACATAGTGCTTGCTGTTTGTAAAACGATCGGTGTAGCGGTGATAACCGATGTGGTATTCGATGCGTTTGCGCAGAATGTCGAGGATGTGGCTCCAGTCGATTGCCGAGTCTTTGGCAATGGCCTCTTTCCAGTAATAATGGGCCTTGCGTTTTAGGCTCAGGTCTTTTCCGGGATTCTCAACGTAAGTGTATGAAAAGCCATCTTCTAAACGTTTCTGACAGTCTTTGTGATACCGAGTCTGTGTCCTGAAATCGTATAGTGTCGACCAATAGAGCAGATGAGCGGCAATTTCTGGTACTGAAGATCCGCTGTCATTTAAAATCACCTCTCGGCCTACAAGCCATTCAATCGGGTCAGGCGCTCCAGCTACATGAATCTTGCCTTCGAAATCGGTTTCAATTATCAGTGAAGTACCGGAATGAGTTTCATCAACTGTCATATTGTGGATTGTATAAAACAGTGTCTTATACAATTTCCTGACGCTCTCCGGCTCGTTATAATATGTCTGGAGAGTGTGCCAAACGTCCTCAAATTCGGAGTTTGTAAA
Source organism: Duncaniella sp. (assembly GCF_029054785.1). Lineage (GTDB taxonomy): Bacteria > Bacteroidota > Bacteroidia > Bacteroidales > Muribaculaceae > Duncaniella. The sequence continues at coordinate 9,350 of NZ_JAIDEN010000152.1, read as the reverse complement.
GTATCCTTTGTATATCATCTTGCAAAGATAATGTAGTATACTGCCAGAAGAAGCCTGTGTAATCTTAAAGTTCTTCCCCGGTAAAGATATTTACCTCGACGTTGTTGAACATATCTTTGAAGGAGACTTCAGGGTCTACTTCTGCTAAACCATCATCCTTGCCGTCTCCCACATGGTAATTCTCATAGTCATAGTCTCCAAGTTCAAGATAGATTGAACACCACTTCTTATTGTCGGAGAGCTCCAATTTTATGCCGTACATCAGAAATTGCTCTTTGAATCTGTCATAGAAATCCTGTGCGGTTTTGATTTTCGCGTCGGTTATGAGTTTGGTATAATAGGCGTGTCGACGGCGAATCAATTCTAACGATTCCTTGTGACATTGGGCCATATAGGCAGACAATCCGGCAAATCTCTTCGCATTTTCTTCGCGCATTTTCTTTCTTCTTTCGGCAAGTGTCATTTCAGTCATATCCATTTCATTAAAAATTGGGTGGCCAAAATTAGTATGATTGGCCGCCAGAGGTTGTCAGTTCTTGTTAAAGAACTCCTCCGAATCCACGCTTTCTTCAGTAAAGATGTTAAGATAGCCATTGGCGCAACAAAAATCCTGCCACGCGATTATGTGGCTGACCGTAAGTTGTCCGTCAACCGAAGGTACTATAAAATACTCCTCATAATCATAATACCCCAACTGAAACCAAAGAGAAATTACTTTCTCTCCCGCATTGAGTTCTACGCTAAGTATGGCAAACCATTCATCCTTGTCTTTGGCATATTCCTCAAGTGAGGAGTATCCTTTCACAGACTCGGTAAGGAAAGCATGACGCCTGCGCATCATAGCATATCTTTCCTCGCTGGACATCCCGTCAATCACATTCATAACAGAAAATTTTTTAATATGAAGTCAGAATGTCATCTTCGTTGGCGATTTCTTCTTCGAGGATGTTGAAAATTTCGTTGGCGCAGACATCGTTTTGCCACCAAATGACATGGCTTATCGCAAGATGCCCGTCTGATGTTGGTACGACAAAATATTCCTCATATTCATTGTAGAGAAGATAGTTGCAAAGACTTACACAATTACCGCGCAATTCAAGATTTATGCCACGAATAGCAAACCATTCATCCCGATCGCGGGCATACTCTTCAAGTGAGGTATAGCCCTTGACGGTTTCTGAAAGAAATGTGTGACGTTTGCGCATCATGGCATATCTTTCTTTATTAGTCATGTCTATCAGATTCATATTTCGGATATATATTTGCGTTTAATTTTGTCTTTTACGGTCAGTCGGCCATTGGAAGCCATTATGATATAGTATTTTTCATATTCATAACAATCCAGCCAGTTTTCGATGGAAATATATTTTCCGTGCAGTCTGAGATCCATACCTATGATAGCAAACCATTCGTCATTATCTTTGACATACTCTTCAAGTGAAGTATAACCACCAACAGTGTTTGAAATAAAAGCAATCCGCTTGCACTTCATCTCACGCATCCCTTCGAGAGATATCATGTTTGTCAAATCCATATATTGGTGTTTTTTTAGAGTATAGTGATATCTGTCGCCAGACAATGGATGCCAAGCGATAATCAGACAGCGAATTTTTTAGAGCATTACCTAATTGGCAGACTGAATATTATCGTCTTAGAGATGCAACAAGTACGACTTGGTAAAACTCTCCTAACAATTCGTCGAATGTTATACCCCAGGTTAGCTCAACTTCTGTGTTGACTTCAGCCAATGCAGTCTGAGCTATTGACAACTCCGACATAGTAGGCTGCTTACTGCCACAACGGAAATCAATCAGCAAAGCATTGATTTTGTCAATCTTACAAGGAAAATCATTGATAGCCTCATTGAACGCATCATTCAAGTTTGAACCATTCCCGACTGAAATCCAATTTTCGCCTTCCGCTGAAAGGACACTGACAATATCATCTTTGGTAAGATTAATCATACCTGTTGTTTCTACAATGCGGTCAAGCTCTTTGACATCGCCATAAACGGAGTAACCGTTCCAATTTGAAACATCTTTCATATTATTCGATTTTGAGTTGAGTATTTTGATTGCATTCTGTGCATCGGCCTCTGTTATGCCGACAATGGGATTTGTCTCTACATAGCGATCATGTTGCGAGAGGAAAAAATCATCGAGGTCATCGATTATCACGTAATCAGGGCGGCCATTTCGGTCGAGCCAGCATTCTATGTCTTCACCGCGTGAGATGTAGATTGCACCACAAGGTATCGTATCAATGACCTCCCCTTGCAACCCGCGGACTTTCCACATTCGACGCAGACTGCTGAGGCAATGGGCGTAACGCCACGATGATGAAATGACAATCTTGGCTTCGGTTGCTACTAATATCTTACACAGATTCTCTACGGCACGAGGATCGAACAGCGGCCCCCAAACGTCCTTTGTCAGCTTGCCCTCAATGGCAAGCTGCGCCTGATACTGCTCGGTATTGAGCACTCCATCGAAGTCAAGAAAAATTACAGGTCGATTCATCTGTTATATTTTTTTAGCAGCCCGAGCCGGATTCGAACCGGCAATACCCCATCACAGGGCGCCTTCCATCTGATATAAGGTGTGTCTGACCGATTCCACCACCGGGCTGATGTAATTGTACCGCAAAATTACGACCGCAGTGTCTCATTTTGCGGTACAGCATAATTATTTTTTATTATGAACTTTATTCAATAATAACCTTCAATACAAGCTTTAATAATGGTATCAATATATCGATTCTTTTCTACCGTATTCCTTTGCGACGGATGATAAGCGTTGATTAGAACTTTACCCATCTTCGTCTTAAAAACTTCGGTAGGACCTGGTGTACTTGCGTTTTCAATCCAATCTTCACTTCTGTTTTCTCCAAAGTCTCCTTCCTCAAATTGTTTAAAGGTATTACCAAATATGATTATGTCAGGATTGTAAACTTTAACTTGCTCCATAACAATATCCTTCCAATCTCTAAGGCTCACAGCAAGTTGTCTGTCATTACTTGATGTAAGTGCCGGCATTTTATTTATATTGATGTAAGCGGTAGCTTTCAATAGCTTTAGCATTTCTTCATCCGGATCAGGAATGTCTATCTGATATTTCTTATTGCGAATACCATAAGTGATCCGCATCAGTATCTTCCACATTGGATAAGTTAATGTGAAATTATAAACTTCCCATCCACCACCCTTTGGTGTTCCATCTTCTATTATGTCATATGGCTCTTTCATAATCCACATTATACGCGGACTATTTGAAAGATATGAGATGACATCACATACTCCATCATATATAGGTTCTGTATCTTCAAGGTTATATCCCAACGATTCTGCCCGCTTAAGCATTCTCTGATGCAACAATTGTTGCGCAGAGTACAATTCTTCAACTGTCATTAGATTTAAATTTAATTGAGTAAATATAATTCGGTATCTATACTGATAAAAAGAGGTCACAACACTCTTTCAGGAAGGCTTTGGTAGGCCTGTAATCATGATTGAAGCAAAAGCATCCTGCGTCATCATGTGAGGATACACTGATTGCCCCTGACTCCCACCTTAAGATTCCTTATAGAATTTACCTGATTCCACCAAAGCGGATGGCTGGTCATTGCAAAAGTGCAAGATCTTATGTCGTTCTAAACTGTCTGTTTCGTATTTTCACGGTATTGGTTCATAACGCAAATTTATGAAATTTAATATTGAATTACAAAGGATTATGCGCATGTTTTAATGTAGGGTTCAATACTTATGTCAAAAGTAACCGGATGATGTCCCAATTCTTGATACCGGCATAGATTATTTGTCCATTTTTAGCGCTTGTCTCGCAAAATGATACACTATTGACCTAATTTTGCACATAAAATCAAAGTTCATAATAATTATGCCACTAACCGAATTAAACCGGAAGTTTTTCAAAGCTCATCTATTAATGGGAATTGGCGCCTTTTTAGGAGTTATTGTCGCTTCTCTAAACAGTTTTAGTTATCCATTGCTTTACGGATTTCTGTCCGGTTTGCTGCTCTCTGTTCATACTTACAGACAATGCTTGATTGTACTGATTGAAGAATATAAACGTCTAAGAAACAAACACAATACTGAAAATGAAGACATTTCGTGAATACCTCAACGATTGCCAGTTTGAAGATGTATGGCAAGCGATAACAGAGAATTTTTCAGAATCCGAAGAGTTGAAACCTGTATATGCCGAGTATTGCCAGAAATTGAAAAACCTCTCTGAACGACGCTGCAAAGGTGTAATCGAATTATCAGGTCAGCCCACACGACAACCTGATGGAATGAACGCCGCACCCGACTGGCTTATTGACAAGAAGGTCAAAACCTCCGAGAAAGACAGCGCCTACATTTCCGCCGTGCTGCTTTACTGGGCCTCACTCCATACATTCCATACATCAAAAGAGCATGACGATGACCTTTGGCATTATCTTGACATAATCAAATCAGACGATTGTCAGGCTTTGGGGCAGTACCTTATGGAGTCAGTTAAGCCAGACCCTCTCAAACAAGTCAAGCGTGAGTGTATCGACCGAAAGGAGCGCCTCTTCTGGGAAGAGACAATTTCACACTCATCTCCCGGCGACTGGCGTGGCATACTTTACGTGTTAAAGCGCAAACTTGAATACGACATGGGATTCATGCGAGGTTTTGCCGACCATGCCGGACGAGAACACGATGCGGACCGAATGCAGCTATGCTGTCGACTTATTGACGGTGCTACCGCTGACATTGACCCCGACGAACGCGCCCGGCGCATGCTCAGCCTGCTATTTAAAATCCTCGAACAAGACATTGACGGCTGGTGCGATTAAAATCTAAGAAAATCAATCTCTGCGAACTTTCCTCTGCCTTTTCTCTGTTTTTTAATCCTTATAATGTGAAGCTGCGATGCGGACGCTTTCGGCTATGCGGTCCCGAAAATGCGGAGGGGCGATTACTTCGGCATGGCCGCCGTAACCAAGTATCAAACGTTCCAGTTCGTTGTTGATAACGACTTTCAGTGACAGCTGGATGCTGCCGTCGCGGAAACGTTGTTCCACTTTCTGCGACTTATGAAATGGTTTTGACTCTACGTATGGAGCCTGTTGACGGTCAATCTTGATCACAACGCGACGCGCTTTGTCGCAGATCTGCTTCGTCACTCCGATTGTGTCGTCAAAAAAGTGTTCCGGATCAAAATCAACACATTTCCTGAATGGATGCGACTTGTCCAATTTTACCGAGTGGATGCGGTCAAGAGCGAAGATGTTGACCTGCGGAACGCGGTTGGTCGATTTCTCTCCTATCAGAAACCAACGGTTGCGATATTCCTTCAATAAATACGGATATACTGTCAGTGCCTCCGGCTGCCGTGCTTTGAACGACTGATATTCAATTATTACCGTCTGCTGCTTCCTTACCGCGTCATATATCACGCCAATAAACTGAGCTCCCCTATAACCCGGCACATGTTCCATATCCATAGCAGGCACTGATGACCCTGTATGACGCGAAATCTGCTCGTTGAGCTTGCTTATGGTGTCGATCGACGATGCCAGCTGCGGAAAACCTTGAAGTTGACGCAGGATGTCAAGCGCAGAATTCAGAGCATCGAGGCCTTCGTCATTCAACGGCAGATGGGTAATGCTGTAATCCGGATCTTCATATTCATAATATTTGTTTTCCCGGACCACAATCGGTGCGTTATAGCCCAGGCGATCGCTTCTCATCAGGGCCAGATCATTCTGAAACGTCCGGCGGCTAACAGGGTTGCTGCGTCCCTCGAATTCGGCCAAAGCATCGGTGCAGGCGTCAATCAGATCATTGATGGTCCACCGTCGGTAATGATTCTGAAGACACTTGTCAATCGTTGAGATGCGGATTAAAGTAGCTCGATTTAATGGCATAAAAATAAGACAGTATTAAAATTTTCCGCTAAAATAATCATTTTTCAGAGTCTGCGCAAATTAATTGCGCACTATCAATTTTCCTTTGCACCAAAATTTTAACGCTATGATAATAAACGGAAAAACCACTTCAGCGGAGATATTCACCGACAATATCGAGACTTCAGCCTTGGAATGGGTGACTGAACTCTGCAACCATCCGGCTATGGAGGGAATCAGCATAGTCCAGATGCCAGATGTACACGCCGGAAGCTCGTGTAACGTAGGCACAGCCTATCCGATCAAGATGTATGTCAACCCTGACCATGTCGGAGTTGACATCGGCTGCACCATATCCATGCACCGCCTTTCAGACATTGTCAGCCCCGAAGATTTCCCACTTCTGGATCATCGCATCCGGGAAGCGATTCCAACAGGCTCTGAAATCTGTTTGAAAAATTCAATCAACGAAAAAGAGTTATTTCGCTTTCTCAATTCACAATACCGGAAAGCCCGCTCTGCCGCTCCAGATCTTATAAACGAGACCGCGCGCATCGATGCCCGTTTCATCTCGGATTTCTGCCGACGCATCAAACTCCAGGAGGGAATCTTCTATAAAAGCATCGGTTCACTTGGCGGAGGCAACCACTTCATTGAGTACGGCGAGGATCCCGTCAACGGAGAGGGATGGCTGACAATCCATTGCGGATCCAGAAACCTCGGAGTCAAGGTTGCAAACCATTGGCACAACGTCGCGCAAAATCCCAAACGGGCCAAATATATCGGCTATCTGTGGGGCGATACGCTGAAAGGTTACCTGTCTGACATGACCATCGCGCAGGCCTACGCCCTGTATAACCATCAGGTAATCCGCGACCGGGTCTTCGCTATACTGAAAAAGATCTGCAAGGCAAAATGCACTGAGTCAATCTTCACCACACATAACTATATCTCTGTGACAGACGGGCAGCCAATGTTGCGCAAAGGCGCGATCGACGCCTCCGCCGGGCGCAAGGTGGCCATTCCATTCAATATGCGCGACGGGATTGCCATCTGCATCGGCAAGGGTAATGCACAATGGCTCAATACGGCGCCTCACGGTGCAGGACGCCTGATGAGCCGTGCTCAGGCTAAAAAACAGATTGCACTGGACGACTTCAAAGAAACTATGTCAGGAATATTCTCAACGTCAGTCAGCGATACAACGATTGACGAATCTCCGATGGCCTACAAACCGACTGACGAGATCCTTGATCTCATAAAGCCTACGGTTGATGTAATTGCCATGATCAAACCCAAACTCAACATCAAAGACAACGGACAATGAACCTTCAGCTCAACGAACATATGCGAGTTAAACAATACATACAGATTACCGCCGGGCGCGGGCCGGTGGAATGTGCACGGGTGGTAACACTTGTAGCGCGTGAACTGCTCAAAACAATCCCATCGCTTCAACTTGCCGACTGCGAACCTCACAATCAGGCCGCTGAGTGCTACATGTCCATAACACTCGCAACCGATGAACCTATATCGCAATCCATCATCAACGATTGGCAAGGGACGGTTCAATGGGTATCAACCCAAAATTCCTACCGTCCGGCCCATAAGCGCAAAAACTGGTATGTAGGAGTCAACTTTTTCGACGAGATCAGCCTTCCGGATATAACAGAAAGCGACATCAAATATGAGACCTGCCGATCGGGAGGTAAAGGCGGGCAGAATGTCAACAAAGTGGAAACAGCCGTTAGGGCAATCCATACCCCTACCGGTCTCTCCGTTAAATGCACCGAAGAACGGTCCCAGCTTCGGAACAAGATCCTTGCCAAAGAACGGCTGATGCTGAAACTCCGCCGGCTGAATGAAAATGCCGTTGCCGACTCTCAGACACGGCAATGGAGCAATCACGATTCTCTTGAACGAGGCAATCCGGTGAAAAAATTTCGCGGACCGCTATAATTTTCGCAACCTGTATCGGCAAATGACACATCACAGCCATAACTTTGCAGCATAACTTAAACGAAAGTCAACAATGAAAGAGTCAGAACTTAACAGATCAGAAAAATCAATACTCTATGCTCTGAAAAAACACACAAATTTCAATTTAAGAGGGTGTTTAACACTAAAGTACGGTTAAACGCCCTCTTAACTTCCGCTGATTCTATTCGAGCTTTATCCGTTCAAGCGTATCGCGTTTTGTCGAGTCGATTATCCGGGCATAAATCTGTGTTGTCGAAACGCTGGAGTGATCAAGCATCTTGCTGATTGTATAGATATCCGTACCGGCGGCAAGTTGCAATGTGGCAAATGTGTCACGAAACCGATGGAAGGTGATGTGCTTGGAAATACCTGCGGCCTTTAGCCATTTGCGCAGAGGATACTGAGTCATTGAACGCTTCAGGCCCTTGAACACAGGCCCGCTGCCACGATCGCCACACAAAGCGAGCATCTGACGGCTCAGAGGATGGACAGACTCCTTGCGTGTTTTCTGAATCCTTATGAACATAGCCGGCTCTCCGGCTGCATCGTGCCCTATATCCACCCATTGCAAACGCAGAATGTCACTGATGCGCAGGCCGGTCAGGATTGAAAAAAGTGATGCCTGACGCAGAACCGGGATGTCACACGGTGTGGCCGCCAGAATTTTCACCTCTTCAGCAGTAAGAAAGTTTTTCTTCACTTCCTCAAATGATATGGCATCAAGACAGACACTTATATCTTCTCTAAGCAACCTCTCCCGATATGCCATCCGCAGCAAACCTCTGAAGGCAGAGAAATATCTCGCGGCGGAATTGCGTGTAAGTTTCATTTTCGGATGACGCAACTGAAAAGCATCAAGAAGATAGTCTCTGAATTTACGGCAAAGCACAATTGTCAGATCGCCGAACGAGCATTGGCCTCCTACAAAGCGGCTGAAATGAAGATAAGGCATCTCCCATTTTTTAGGCTGCGCTCTCGCCTGAGATTCGAAATATTTCAGGAAGTCAGCTTTCAGCTGTCTGCGGTCAAGAAAACCGAATTCCTGATTGATGACCGCCTCCTGGCGGCGACAACGTATGATTTCGGCCTGCATCATTATCGAGTCATTATATTCCTTCTGCCGTTTATCCTCTGGACGGGCATAGATATAAAATCCCAGACACTCACGACGCGACATCCTCATCGTTTTCGGATTCCTGATAGGCGGATAATAGTCAAGATAGAGTGACAGGCGATCATACTTGATCGACCGCAAACGCAAACTTACTTTGGAACAAGTTGATGGTAACATGATTGATTGTTTTTAAGTTGATATCGAATATCAAATAAGCAACTCTTAAAGATCAAACGATATTATTCCATCTTTCAGACAAAAAAATATCCCGACACTGATATTTTGTTGGCTCAAGCCGAAACTACGGTGCATGAATTGATCGAAAAGTGTTAAATTTGCGGCATGAAAACCAGCGAAGCTTTTT
>NZ_JAIDEN010000151.1 GCF_029054785.1 Duncaniella sp. | reverse complement strand
CCGTCAAAGTTACCCTCTGACAGCTAATTTTATGCGATTGATTTCCAATAGCTGATGGCGCTTATATAAATAGCGGGCTATCAATGCATTGTGTGTGGATGATACACTTTTCCTATAAAAAAAGCAACAAAAAACTACACTTTTCCATAAGATTTCGGGGGGTAAAAACTACACTTTTCCAATTTTCATGGATGCTGAATGGCAGATTTTCGCTCCGGAATCAGGGCAAGTAAAAACCCGCGGCGGCTTCACTCCTGAAGCTGTCGCGGGTTCGGTTTTTCGTTCTTGCGCTGGCAGACGCATGGCGTCGGTCAGAGCCGTGATCCGGCTTGAAGCCGGGGAGGATTAAAGCTCGATAAGTTTTTTGATCTGCTTTTCGAGATTTTCCTTTGACTGTGCGCCTGCGAGGCGGAGGTCACGGATCTGCTCGCCGTTCTTGAAGAAGAGAATGGTCGGAATCGACATGATGCGATACTGAGTGGTCAGGTCGTTTTCTTCCTCGATGTTGTATTTGCCGATAGCGACAGTGTCTTTGTATTCTTCAGCAAGTTCCTCAACAACGGGAGCCATACGCTGGCAGGGACCACACCAGGTTGCCCAAAAGTCGATTACAACGGGTTTGCCTGAGGCAATGATGTCGTGTACATTCTGATCGGTAAAAGTCATGACAGTTTATTTTTTAGTTGGATGTTAATGTTTTAGGTTTTATTCCGGACAAGGAGGGCGGACGCCGTGTTGTCCGATGCAAAGGTAGGAATTTCCCCGTGATTTCCAATCGTTGCGGCAAGGATTCTGCAACCTTTGCGCTTAATCGTTGATAGAGAAGCTGATATCCTCCTCGGTCAGCGTGTCGACGAGCTTGCGGGAGATCGGAATACGCCGCGATGACGACAGATGGAGCGAGCGGTTGATCTTCGGGTCGAAGATGCGGAACGAGAGTTCGCCCTTGGCATTGGCGTCGCTGCGGATTTCCTCTTCGATCAGGTCCTTGAGGTGCTGCGTGATCTTGTCAGATGGCAGGTCGATGGTTATGCTGTTGACCAGCTGACCTTTCACGTTGCTCAGCAGACGGATGTTGAGGATATTGAATCGCGGGTCGGAGTTGGCGTAGCGGCGTTCGTAGCGGCCGCTGATCAGAATCGGGGTTCCGGGTACGCCGTAGTTGTGGAAGTTGATGTAGTTCTCGTCAAAGAGCATGAATTCGGCGCTTCCGGTGTAGTCCTCGATTTTCAGGATTCCGAACTGGCCGCCGCGTTTCGATGGGCGGCTTGTGAATTCGACAACCATGCCTCCGAAGGTCAGGTCGACACCTTCGACCGGGGTGAATTCATTGAAGCCCTTGATCGTGCAGGAGGTGCCGTAGTTCAGCTCCATGTAGTAGGGATCGAGAGGATGGGCCGAAAGATACATCCCGACCAGTTCACGCTCGCGTTCGAGCAGCGTCGCCGAGGGCCATTCGGTCTGCGGGACCACCGGCGGACGCCCCGATGTGGAGAGTTCCGAGTCATCGCCGAAGAGCGACATGGCCGATTTGGTCTTGTCGGCCTGAAAGGCCTGTCCGTAGCGTACAAGGCTTTCAACGAAGGCCTCTCCGCGCTGGTTGGTGCCGAAAAAGTCCTCGCGCTTGATCCCCTCGAAGCTGTCGAAGGCACCTGCGTAGACGAGATTTTCCATCAGGCGGCGGTTGATGCCCTGGGAGGGCACACGCTCCACGAAGTCGTAGATCGACTCGAAGGGGCCGCCCGCTTTACGCTCTTCGATTATGGCTTTGACCACACCCTCGCCCACGCCCTTGATGGCCGCGAGTCCGAAGCGGATGTCGCCGTGGGAGTTCACACCGAACTCCATGAAGCTTTCGTTGATGTCGGGTCCGAGGACTGAGATTTTCATGCGTTTGCACTCGTCCATGAAGCCTGTGAGCTTGTTGATATCCGAGCGGTTGCGCGTGAGGATGGCCGCCATGTATTCCGACGGATAGTTTGCCTTGAGCCATGCCGTCTGGAAAGCGACCCAGGAGTAGCAGGTTGCGTGACTCTTGTTGAAGGCGTAGGATGCGAATTTTTCCCAGTCGGCCCAGATTTTTTCAAGAACTTTCGGATCGTGGCCGTTGGCCTGTCCGCCCTTGAGGAAGAGGCCTTTCAGCTCGTTCATCTTGTCGATCAGCTTCTTACCCATAGCCTTTCGCAGGGTGTCGCTCTGGCCGCGGGTGAAGTTGGCGAGCAGACGCGACAGGAGCATGACCTGTTCCTGATAGACGGTCACGCCGTAGGTGTCTTTGAGATATTTCTCCATCACGGGAATGTCGTAGGTGATGGGGCTGCGGCCATGTTTGCGGGCGATGAAGTCGGGGATATAGTCCATAGGACCCGGACGGTAGAGGGCGTTCATGGCTATGAGGTCCTCGAAGGTCGACGGCTGAAGCTCGCGCAGATATTTCTGCATGCCCGCCGACTCGAACTGGAAGGTTCCGACCGTGTTTCCGAGGCTGTAAAGCTCGTAGGTTTTCGGGTCGTTGATGTCGATGTTGTCGATGTCGATTTCTATGCCGCGCGTCTGACGGATGTTCGAGATGGCCTCCTTGATGATCGAGAGGGTTTTCAGTCCGAGGAAGTCCATCTTGATCAGGCCGGTGTCCTCGATGATCGAGCCTTCATATTGGGTTACGATCATCTTGTCGTTGTCCTTCGAATCGACGCTCTTGTCGACGGCTGTGGCCACGGGCACCCAGTCGGTGATCGGGTCGCGGCAGATGATGACGCCGCAGGCATGCACACCGGTGTTGCGGACATTGCCTTCGAGGCGTTTGGCATATTCGAGAGTCTCGCGGATCAGCGGATTGGTCGAGCTGAGTTCCTGCGCGAATTCCGGAACGTATTGATAGCAGTTCTTGAGGTTGGTTTTCAGCGTCTTGCCGTCAGGTCCGTCAGGCATACGCTTTGGCACGAGGTTGGCGATGCGGTTGCTTTCGGGCAGGGGCAGCTGCTCGACGCGCGCCACGTCCTTGATGGCCGATTTGGCCGCCATCGTGCCGAAGGTGATGATGTGGGCCACTTTTTCCTCGCCGTAGCGCTCGGTGACGTAGTGGAGCACGTCGGCTCGCCCGTCGTCGTCGAAGTCCACGTCGATATCAGGCAGCGAGATTCGGTCCGGGTTGAGGAATCGTTCGAAAAGGAGGTCATATTTGATCGGGTCAACCTGAGTGATTCCCAGACAGTAGGCGACCACACTGCCCGCCGCCGATCCTCGGCCCGGTCCCACGCTGACGCCTAATTTGTGGCGCGCCACGTTGATGAAGTCCTGGACGATAAGGAAGTAGCCCGGAAAACCCATTGTCTTCATGATATACAGCTCGAACTTGATTCGCTCCTCCAGTTCGGCTGTCAGAGGCGAGCCATAGCGGCGCTCGGCACCTTCGTAGGCCAGTTTTGACAGATAGTCGGCCTCGAATTTGATGCGGTAGAGCTTGTCGTAGCCCCCCAGCTTGTCGATTTTTTTCTGAGCCGCCTCCGGCGAGAGCACCACATTGCCGTTCTCGTCCTGAGTGAACTCGTCAAACAGTTCCTGCTCGGTGATGCGGCTGCGGTATTCCTCCTCGGTGCCGAAATCGGCGGGAATCTCGAAGAAGGGCATGATCGGCGCATGGTCAATTGAGTAGATCTCCACCTTGTCAAGAATCTCCAGCGTATTCTCCAGCGCCTCAGGCAGATCGGGGAACACAGCCGCCATCTCGGCCTGAGATTTGAACCACTCCTGCTTCGAGTAGCGCATACGGGCCATGTCGGCCACATAGTTGTTGGTCGAGATGCAGATCAGGCGGTCGTGGGCCTCGGCATCCTCCGCATTGATGAAGTGGGAGTCGTTCGTGGCAATGATCTTGATGCCGTGGCGGCGCGCAAGGTCGATCAGCACCGGATTGACCTGCTCCTGCTCCACGTAGGTCTCGCGGTTGGCATTCGGATCGTCTGTCTTGTGGCGCTGCAACTCGATATAGTAGTCATCGCCGAAAGTCTCCTTGAACCACAACACCTGCTTTTCAGCCTCTTCGAGCTGCCCTGTGGCTATCAGACGCGGAATCTCGCCGCCCAGACAGGCCGAGCAGACGATCAGACCCTCGCGATGGGCTGCAAGGGCCGCCTTGTCGGTTCGCGGATGGTGATAGAAACCGTCGGTATGGGCCTGGGATACGATCTTTATGAGGTTCTTGTAGCCCTTGAGATTCTTGGCCAGTACAACCAAGTGGCGTCCCTTGTCGGTCTTGTCCGAGCGGTCGGTCAGCGAACCCTTGGCCACATACATCTCGCAGCCGAAAATCGGTTTGAAAGCAAGTTTGCGCTCGATCTTCGCAATTTCCGGTGCCAGTTCCTCGCGGACCTTCTCGGCCTCCGCATCGGGAGCCTCGTCGATCTTTTTCTTCAGATCGGCAAGTTTGCCCTTATATTTTCCTTTGACCTTATTGACATAGTTGAAATATTCCTTTATACCGAACATGTTGCCATGATCAGTCAGGGCGAAACCGGGCATACCGAGATCCATCGCCTTGTCGACAAGCCCTGTGACAGAAGCCTGGCCGTCAAGCAGTGAATACTGGCTATGCACGTGAAGATGAACGAATTGTTGCATGTGTGATCGTGTGTGGTTTTACAGACGGCCTCCTCCGGCCATTCCTAATGCAAATATACGAAGAATATTCTGCGAAAAAAATAGCGCGTTGTGAAAGTATCTTTGATTGCAGCTCATTCCGCCACCGCAAATCTCCACGCATCCCCTCCCCACCCAAGAAGCGCCGTAGGTG
>NZ_JAIDEN010000150.1 GCF_029054785.1 Duncaniella sp. | reverse complement strand
CTCCTTTCTCATTTACAACAATTTATCTAAAAGATACACCACTCAGATTTTAACTCTTGTTTTTAAACAACCTCTTATTCCTATTTTTTCTTGTTGCGGCCCGGAGGCTGGGGTGCAAACGGACTTTTCTGAGCTGTCGCGTCAGCCGTCGGCGCAGACGCTTCATCATAACCGACAGCCACAACCATCCCTGCCGACAATCCGCCGCTGATCACGGTTTTCATGCCGTTGCTTGTTCCAACTTTCACAATCTTGTTTTCAAGGGAATTTCCATTGACCACCCAAAGAGATTTCTGATCTGCCGCAAGGCTCTTCTTATCGACAGGCTTCTGCGGCTGAGGCAGATTCTTCGCGTCAGGATGGTCCTGAGGCTCAAAAGAGAAAACCTGGTTAGGAAGCAGAAGCACATTTTCTTCACTCATCACATAAATGGTCAGATTGGCAGTCAGACCGGGAATCAGCTTGTGTTCCGGATTCGGCGCATCGACAACAACCTCGTAAGTAACCACATTGCTTTCGGTTGTCGGATTCAGACGCACCTGTGTCACCTTCCCTTCAAAAAGATCATCAGGATAGGCATCGACAGAAAACGTGACTTTCTGGCCTACTTTTACCTGACCTATGTCGGCCTCGTCCACGTTGCCGATCACCTGCATGTTGTCAAGATCGGCAATGGTGTAAAGATTTGCCACATTCATGTTCGACACCACAGTCTGCCCGACCTCAACCTCACGTGAAATCACGATACCGTCAATAGGCGAATAGATTTCAGCATAATTAAGGTTTTTGGCCGCACGGACCTTATCGGCCAATGCTTTGTCATAAGCGGCCTTTGATACCTGATAATCTTTCCGGGAAGTCTGGAATTCATAATCGCTTATGAGCTGCTTGTCATGCAAGGCTTTGTCCCGCTCATAGTTGGTACGGTTATATTCATAAGTCAGGCGGGCTGACTCTACGCTTGCTTCAGCACTGCGAAGATCACTCTCAAGCATTGTTTTTTCAATCTCTGCGATCAGATCGCCCTTTTTGACGATCGTGTTGTAGTCGGCATAGAGTTTGTCGATAATACCGGTGACCTGTGTTCCGACATCTACCTGGGTGACAGATTCGATCGTTCCGGTTGCCGTGACAGTTTCTGTCAATTCCCCGACATGGGCCTCTACGGTCTCCAAAGATATTTTTTTCTCTTTGGAACAGGCTCCGGCAGCAAGAGCGACCGAGATAATAATCAATGGTTTCAGCAGTTTCATATTATTTATTGGTGTATTTTTGAGTTTCTGAATCAGTCAAGCGAAACAGAAGCGTTACGATAAAATTCAATCATTTTACGGCCTAAAAGAGCCATATATTTAGTCTGCAACAAAGAGTGTTGTGCTTCCACAAGATCATTGTGCGCGGTCATCAGATCAATCGTGTTGACCAGTCCGAGCTGCAATTGCTCATTGGTCAGTTCGGCGGTCAGTTCGGCTGATTTCAGTTGCTGCTCGGCAGCTGTGTAGCGCGACTGGGCCGAACGCGTGTCTATATACCAGTTTTCAACCACCTGAGCAAGCTCCGTATGACGCTGGTCTATGTCAAGCTGCGCGTCAAGCTGCTGCACTTTCGCACGAGCCACAGCCACCTTTGTTTTCTTGTTGTCAAGAATAGGGACAGACAGAGTCAGGCCGACAGCTTCGTTGAAATTATATTTGATCGAGTTTCCGAAAGACTGACCTGGAGCATTATATGCAGTCCCGATACCTCCATTAAGCGAAATTTTCGGTTTAGAACCAGCTGAAGCTATCGCCAGATCAAGGCTTGACCCTTCTTTTTCAAGTTCGAGGCCACGCAGACGCAGGTCTGTATTCAAGGCCATCTGATAGCTTTCATCCATCGGAGGAAGAGCGGCAAGAATCTGTTCGGCTGTCCACCGGACATCTGCCAGTTCGATCTCGCTGTCAATTCCAAGTTCAAGAAGTTTTTTAAGCTCCATCAGCCGTGAATCGTAAGTTCCACGCGCATTCACCAGAGCATAACGGTCTTGTTCCAGCTGAGACTGAAGCTGTGCATAATCCACTCGTGAGACTCGTCCGGCTTCCAACATCTGCCGTGTGCGCTCCACCTGGGCCTCACTCAGCCTGACCGCCTCTTCGTAAATCCCGATTGCCTCACGGGCATAAAGAATATTCATGTAGACCTGAAGCAGATCGGTTTCAATCGTCCGGAAAACGTCACCTGTGTTCAGGGCGGCAATTTCAGTCTGAAGACGGTTGCGCTTGATAGTATTCTCTCTCAAGCCGCCGTTATAGACTGTCCAGCCGGCATTGAGTCCGTAAGAACTGTTGTAGGAATTTTTATGATTTTCGCCCCAGGGATAATTCGAAAATCCCTGTGTTGTGGCAAAATCAAGAGTCGGCTGCCATTGGGCTTTGGCCTCCTCAAGGTCATAGGCCGCACTCTGCTCACTGAGCCGCGATTTCTGCAAGGTGATATTGTGTTCACGGGCATAATCCACACAGTCTTTATAGGACCAGGGCGAGGCTGCCTGTGCATCCGGCAGAGCTAATGCTGCCGAAAAAATAGCAAGTGTAAATAAACGGAACTTCATAATTGCATCCTGGGAATTTGATTCTGATGCAATATTACAACATAAAACAGGCGACGGCCAAATTAATTCAACCAATCGCCTGAAATGTCCAATGAATCGGACTGACCTGAATGAAAGTCCCCCTATTTGCGCGGTGTGCCGACCGAATGGTCAAGCAGATACGACTGCATGGCGTTTTTGAAACTGTCACCTACCGGAATGTACGTATCGGCATCCATTATTATACGTCCGCGGTTGATGCTTTCGACCTGATCCATATTTACTATATATGAACGATGGACCTGAAGAAAATTGTCTGACAGACGCTCTTTGATATCCGCAAACGAACTCAATGTCAGAATTGGTGTCGACGAGCCTTCTGTGAAGATCTGAAGATATTCGCCATAGCCTTTTATATAGCAGATCGAAGCAAGCCTGATCCGGACATACCGGTAGTCAACTTTGACAAACAGCGAATCATTGACACTCTGGCTATTGGACTGGGTTGACGCTCCTGACTGCCGGCGTGTCGAATATGCCTCCAGAGCCTTGTTGGCTGCCCGCTGGAATTCGGCAAATCCATAAGGTTTGAGCAGGTAGTCGACAGCAGAAAGACGGTAACTGTCAACTGCATACTGGGCATAAGCCGTGATGAAAACCACCATCGGTGTCGAAGACAATGATGCGATAAAATCCATCCCGTTGAGATCAGGCATATTTATATCCGTAAAGATCAGATCAACAGGCTTTTCATTCAGGACCGCGATCGCATCCAAAGCGCTCTCGCAAGCACTGACAAGTTCCAGAAACGGAACTTTTTCAACATATTTGCCCAATTTTTCAAGCGCAATGGGCTCGTCATCAATTACCAATGTCCGGAGTTTCATGAGCTGGGATAGTTAAGTTAACGGAATAAGCCTTGTCACTTGCATCTGTCGCAAGCGTATAGCGGTCACCATAGATCAGTTTCAGGCGCTGGTTGATGTTACGCAGCCCGATACCGTCATGCTTCCTGTCATTGGAGAGCGGATGGAGACTGTTGAGACACAGGAATCTGACTTTCCCTTCCGAGACCTCCACTCTGACACTTACATAAGATTCAGAACGGTAGCTGATACCATGCTTAAAGGCATTCTCAATAAAAACCAGAAACAGCAAAGGCGGAATGCTCACCCCGCAGGTCTCCCGGTCTGTCGGCAACGACGTGGAAATCTGGACTTTGTTCTCCGGATACCGCTGCCTCATCAGATTGAGATAGTTCTGCATAAAACCGATTTCAGCAGAAAGAGCTATACGCGGTTGCGAGCTGTCATAAAGCATGTAACGCATGAGATTTGACATGCCGATAAGCATATCCTGAGCCCTTTCCGGATTGATGTCAATCATGCCGTGAATATTGTTGAGCATATTCATATAGAAGTGAGGATTGATCTGAGCCTTCAGATATGTCAGTTGATTCTCGACATTGGTTTTCATCAGACTCTCCTTCTCAAGTTTGTCATCAAAACGCTGGAAAATCAGAGCTATTGCCAGATTAACGCCAACTATCAGAAAGTCATACACCATATCAAGGAACAGAGGGAACGGCAACAGTGGCGGCCGTCCATGACGACGCATGGCTCTCTCCGGGAAATCATGCTCTACGAAATTCTGAAAAAAGCGGAAATACTGACATCCCCACACCACTGCGACCAGAACAGCCGTCGCACAGAGATATGCCAGATAGCGGTTACGAAACAACAGACGTGGAATGAGCAGTGAATTGTTGACACAGAAAAGCACCAGGAAAGGCAGAAATCCCAATGCAAGATGGCGCAACAGATCACCATCAACCACCGGAAATTCAGTGTAACTTCTTGCCCGCATCACATCCAGCAGACACAGTACCATGATCAGGAACCAAAGGCTTGCATAAATGATCGTTTCTAGTTTTCTTGGTCGGCTCAATGACATTATTTGTTATCTGATTTTAAGGAACTGTTTGAGACTCATATTCCTCTGCTTTTGAGGAGTCTGCATCACATAAATTCAAACAGTTTCTAAGATTGTTTAAAATATTTGCGTAAAGTTACCAAAAAAGCGACAACTCACATCAAAGATTAAACCAACAGGCCGAAAAATCCCATGAACAGCCGATGAAATCGCCTCAAACCGTCGCTCCGACACCCGTCCCTGGCAATAAAACAGACCTACATCGGAATTTTAGCAGTCCGAATCAACGGCTATTATCGTGATTTTTATTATATTTGCGGTGCGTAAAATTTTATTATCAGTCTAAAAAACACATCCGTATATGAAAATCAACGATCAGGTGAGGGCCATTGCCACGCTCACACTTTCGGCATTTCTCGGAGTAAATGCCGTGGCTCAGGTCAGAGACGTCACCGTGCAGACTCCTGAAGGCAGAGTTGTAAACGTCTGCGCTGTCAACAACAATATCATCAAGGTCAGCAACTATGCCGCCGGAGAGACTCTTCCGGCAACAGACACCTCCGTACTGAAAACAGCGACAGGAAATGTATCGGTCAGCACCGCTCCCGGAGTCTGCGTCATGACCACCGGAGGAGGCATAGTGGTCCGCATCGACAGTGTCTCAGGAGCTGTCGACATAGCCGCCGGTCCAAACCGCACGGTCAGCGACAACGGACTGCGCTCCATGACTGACGGACAGCAGCGGCTGGAACTTTCGACAGTCGGTCAAGGTTCGTTCTATGGCGCAGGCGAACGCGGCTTCAGTTTCAATCTCGCAGGTGACACGCTTGTGATGTACAACAAGCAGAACTATGGCTATACCGCCGGTGAAGAACGCATCCGCCAGATGAACATCACCATGCCGCTCTTCCTTTCGTCCAACGGCTATGCCGTGGTGTTCGATGACTTTGCCGCCGCAAAAATGATAATGTCAAACCCGATTGTCTACACCACCGAGTCATCAGCCCCTGTCTCCTACTATTTCATCAATGGAGCCGGATCTTTGTCAGGAGTGACCCGCGAACTTTCGGCTCTGACCGGACGCCAGAAACTCCCTCCGCTCTGGGCTTTGGGATACATCACATCAAAATACGGCTACCGCACCCAGAAGGAGACTCTCGGAGTTGTCGACACTCTGAAACGCGCAGGCTATCCGCTTGACGGCATCGTCCTCGATCTCTACTGGTATGGCAAAGAGGAAGACATGGGCCGTCTGGCTTGGGATCCGGACCAATGGCCCGATCACAAAAAGATGCTCTCAGACCTCAAATCAAAAAACGTCAACACAATTCTGATCTCTCAGCCCTACATTCTCCGCAACGGCCGCGCCCTCGCCAACTACAATGAGCTTGCCTCCAAGGGGATGATGGTCAAAGACTCGACCGGAGGCCCGCAGGAAGTCCGGATCTGGGTCGGCGAAGGCGGCATGTTCGACGTTTCGAACCCCGACACACGCGCCTGGATGAGCGATCGCTACAAACAGCTGACACTCGAAGGTGTCGGAGGCTGGTGGGGCGATCTCGGCGAACCGGAAGTCCATCCTGAAAGCGGAATCCATGCCAATGGTCTGACTGCCCGCGAATACCACAACCACTACGGCAATGACTGGAGCTCGATCATCGCCGACTTGTATGCAAACGGATTTCCCGACCGCCGCCTGATGACGATGATGCGCGGAGGCACCACCGGATTGCAACGCCACAGCGTCTATCCCTGGTCCACCGATGTCTCCCGATCCTGGGGTGGCCTGCAACCGCAGATCACCATCATGCTCAATTCCGGCCTCAGCGGCCTGGGCTATATGAGCCACGATGTCGGCGGATTCGCTATTGACCCGGCAGCGCCTTATGACCCCGAACTCTATGTCCGCTGGCTTCAGCTCGGCACATTCTCGCCGGTTCTCCGCACCCATGCACAGTCGACAGCCGAACCTTACAATTATCCGGCCCAGCAGGATATAATCCTCCCTCTGATCAAAGAACGTTACAGATGGTTGCCATACAACTATACCCTCGCCTTCGAAAACGCCTCAGAAGGCCAGCCGCTTGTCCGCCCGCTCAACTATTACAGCGCCGGATCAGACAAATATGACGACATCACAGACGAATATCTCTGGGGAAGAGACATCCTTGTCGCCCCCGTCCTGACACAAGGAACGACTGAACGCCGGATTGTCTTTTCGGACGGAATGTGGGTTGACTATAACAGCCCCGGCAAGATCTACCACGGAGGCGACACCATCAGCTACCCTGCTCCACTTGAAATTCTGCCGCTCTTTGTGCGCGCGGGTGCTATCATTCCGCAAGCGGATTATAAAATGGGATCTACCGAAGACTACCGCACGGACCGCTACTCGGTTAACTATTATCCCTATCTCGGCGAATCGGAATACACCCTTTTCGAAGATGACCGCAAATCGCCATCCTCACTGACCGACGGCGCCTATTCACTCGTCCGCTTCAAGGCTGACGCGACAATTGAAGGCATAAACATCGAAGTCTCAGCAAAAGGCACCTATCGTGGAGCACCTGAGACAAAGGAACTGACGTTCAACGTCTATCTCATTGACGGCGATCCCTCCTCCGTCACTATTGACAACCGACCCCTCCGGCGTGGCGCATGGAAATATGACCCCACCCGCTCGCTTCTGACATTCACGACCAAATGGACAGTCTCCAGACCACTCTCAATCGAAATCAGATGACATAAAACAATAAAAGACAGAAATCCTGACAAAATTTTCGTATCTTCGCTGTGCATTATGTATTGTTGTCTAAAACAAGCGACTACAAATCTACTTCGAAGATGAAACGACTATTACCATCCTTCTTTTTGGCTGCGGCCGGTGTGCTTTGCGGTAACATGAATGCCGAGGGATTCAGAAATCCGATTATTCCCGGCTTTCACCCTGATCCGTCGGTGGTAGCGGTCGGCGATGATTTCTATTTGGTGAATTCTTCTTTCTGCTATTTTCCGGGAGTTCCGATTTACCACAGCAAAGATCTTGTCAACTGGGAGCAGATCGGGCATGTGCTTGACCGTGAAAGCCAGCTGAATCTGAATAAAGCCAATGTCTGGGGCGGAATCTATGCCCCGACAATCAGATATGACAGCGGCCGGTTCTACATGATCACAACCAATGTCTCCGACCGCGGCAATTTCCTTGTCCACACCACTGATCCGTCCAAGGGCTGGAGCGATCCCGTGTGGCTTAAACAGGGAGGGATTGACCCTTCGCTTTATTTTGAGGACGGGAGATGCTATATGGTCAGCAATCCTGACGTCGGCATCTGGCTCTGCGAGATTGATCCTCTAAGCGGAGAGCAGCTTGGCGAAAGCCGCCGGATCTGGGACGGGACAGGAGGCAGACATCCTGAGGCTCCGCATATCTATAAAAAAGACGGATGGTATTATCTTCTAATAGCAGAAGGTGGTACTGAAATGGGCCACAGCGTCACAATAGCCCGCAGCCGGGAGATAACGGGACCTTATTCGCCGAATCCGTCAAATCCGATACTCTGCCACTTCAACCGTGCCGCCCAAAACAATCCGATCCAGGGGACTGGCCACGCTGATCTCGTCCAGGCTCCTGACGGCTCGTGGTGGCTTGTCTGCCTCGGTTTCCGCCAGCAGAACGGTGCCCACCATCTTCTGGGGCGTGAAACATTTTTAGCCCCGGTCAGATGGGACGAAAACGCTTGGCCGGTGGTCAACGGCAACGGCACAATCAGTCTCGACATGGATTGTCCTACCCTTCCGCTGTCTCAGACCGCAACGAAAAAGATGCGTGACAATTTTGACAACGAAAAAATCGGCTACGAATGGGTCTGGCTGCGCAATCCCAAGGCTGAGAATTACAGCTGGGGCAAAGGCAAATTTAAAATCAGGTGCAGCCCCGTGACTCTTGACAATTCACAGGAATCTCCATCAATGCTTTTGCGGCGTCAGGAACACATCGGGTTCAGCGCATCAACCTCAGTCAGCCTGAACGGATCATCTGCCGAAAGTGAAGCCGGGCTTACGGTCTATGCGTCCGAGCCCTCACACTATGATCTTTATATTACAGCCCGCCCAGACGGTAAACAAGCCGTGACCCTCCGCTACCGGCTGAACGAGCTGACCCACATCGAAAAACAGATTGAACTGCCAGCAAAGCAGAAATCGGTCATACTGCGCGTGACAGCCTCGCCGACCGTCTACATCTTCTCGGCCTCTCTTGACAATGGCAAAAGCTATCAGGAACTCGGCTCGATGAACACCCGCTATCTCTCGACAGAGACAGCCGGAGGATTCACCGGCACGTTCATCGGCCTCTATGCCACATCGCCTGACGGCAAAGGCGATGGAACATTCGACTATTTTGACTACACACCTAAACAATAACTGCTAATCATGAAAAAATCATTAATCGCAATTTCACTGGCAATGATCGCCTTGAACGATTATGCAAAAGTAAAACCATCGGCAATGATCGGCGACAATATGGTTCTGCAACAGAATTCCCACGCCCGCATTTTCGGCGAAGCTGATCCCGGCGCTACTGTTGTCGTGACTCCATCATGGAACAATATGCCCTACTCCACAACTACTGACCGCACAGGAAAATGGTGTGTGGCTGTCGACACTCCTGCCGGCAGCTTCGACAAACACACCATCACCATCAGCGACGGCGAACCTCTGACAGTCTCCAATGTGCTTGTCGGAGAAGTATGGCTTGCATCGGGTCAGTCCAACATGCAGATGCCGCTGAAAGGTTTTCCCGGATGCTGCACCGAAGGGGGCTATGACGAAATCGCATCTTCCCGCGAACAGGCCGACAAAGTCCGGTTCTTCACCGTGCCGCTGACCCAAAGCTACACTCCGCTTGACTCAGTCAATGCCTCATGGGCTGTCCCCTCGCCTGAGACAGCGACCGAATTCAGCGCTCTGGCATGGCATCTCGCCAAAAGGATGAGCAATGTGCTCAATGTCCCCGTCGGCATAGTCAGCGCAGCCTACGGAGGAGCTAAAGTCGAAAGCTGGACACCGCGTGAGCTGCTCGAAACCTATCCCGATGTCTCGCTTGATCCGAAAGACGTTGAACCGATTGTCCACTATCTGCGTCCGCTGCTGATGTACAACGCAATGTTTGTACCCATAAAGGATTATACTTACAAAGGAATCCTGTGGTATCAGGGATGCTCCAACGTCTCGACCTACCGGACTTACGCCGAGCGTCTTGAAGCAATGGTCAAGCACTGGAGAGAACAGATAGCCATCGGCGACATCCCATTTTACAGCGTGGAGATCGCACCTTACGAATACGGCGATCCTTCCGAAACCGGAAAAGCCCCCTTGCTGCGCGAAGCTCAGAGAAAGGCCATTGAAAGAATTCCGAACAGCGGGATCATCTGCACAAACGACCTTGTCAAGCCTCACGAACGATTCAACATCCATCCCTCCGACAAGGCCTCAGCCGGCAAGCGTCTCTGCGATCTGATCCTCAACAAGACATACGACAAAAAACAATTCCCGGCTCAGAGCCCCGTCTACAAGAGCCACCGGTTCAAAGACGGTGCGGCATGGGTTGCCATTGATTCTCCCTGTGACGGCATCTGCCGCAACTATGACATCCAAGGTTTCGAGATCGCCGGTCCTGACAAAGTGTTCCATCCCGCCGACTCAGTCTGGCTCCACTGGCAGACCAATGAGATGGTTGTCTCAAGCAAGAAAGTCCCCGATCCGGTAGCCGTTCGCTATGGCTGGAAAGACTTCCTCCCCGGAAATCTCCATGCAGGAAACTATCTTCCTCTGATACCTTTCCGCACCGACGACTGGGAATAAGAGAAAAATCCGCCCGGTTACAGCCCTCCCTATCGGTGATATTTATTAAACAGTTTCTAAAACATGACAGCAAGATGACAAATTTCGACGATCTGAAAGCATTGCTCAAAAGCAACCGTTCCATAAGGCGTTTCGACAGCTCACGGGCCATCGGAGAAGACACCCTGACCCGACTGGTTGACTTGGTTCGCTATTGTGCGTCAGGCCGTAACCTCCAGCCGTTGCGCTATCGGACTGTGGTGTCAGCCGATGAATGCAACCGTCTGTTTCCATCCCTTAAATGGGCCGGCTATCTCACAGACTGGGACGGGCCTGCCGAAAACGAACGTCCGGCAGCCTATCTTGTGCAATGTCTTGACACCCGGCTGACATCCGACTGTCTGTGTGACGACGGACTGCATCTCGAAACCCTGACCCTCGGAGCGGCCTCTCTCGGCATCCACGGATGTATAATAAAAGCATTCAATGCCGCCGCTCTCTCAGAAGCGCTGCAACTGCCCCAACGCTACAAGCCGCTCCATGTCCTGGCTTTAGGCTATCCGGCTGAAACTGTCGAACTAACCGATACCGACGGGACTACCGAGGCCGATATACGCTACTACCGCACCGAAACAGACATCCATATCGTCCCAAAACGCCCTCTGGAAGAACTGCTCATCAAATAGAAGTTTATCCGAGGCCACACCCTCCGGACAAATCTCAAACCGATAAAAGCCCGATGGAGGCGTAATCTGCAAAAAGTCAGCAGATCACGCCTCCATCGGTCACTATTCAGCGAATATTGCCAATATAATAGCCTCATTATCAGGGTAGGGATGCACCATGGTGCATCCGAAAACGAGGTTAATGAACCATAAAACCGGCGGATGCTCCGGGGGCATCCTACTACAACTTGCTTGCAATCAAGCTGTTTGAATCGCTGAATAGTTACCTCCATCGGGCTTTTGGTTAATTATATTTAAAATATGCAAACAATTTGTTCGAATATAATATAATTACCGTACATTTAGACCGATACACTTTTTAATCATCATTAACACACCAATCTATGAAAAAATTTCTTGCACTGATGGTAACATCAACCTTAATTCTAAGCCTGACTTCCTGTGGTGACGATTCTGTTTTAAGCTCATCATCTGCTAAAAAGGCCCTTAAAAAAGAGGCTATCTTCGCTGAAAATTTTGCGACCGAACAGTTCAAAACCGGCTATTATGAAGTCAGTGAATCAGAACTCACTGATCTCCAGCGTCTGAAAGCAGCCGGAATGATCACTCTGACCTCAGAGGTTATCATTGAGAAGGTCCAGAAACGCAATTATGACTACTGGCGCGGATATACATATTATACGGTTGACAGAGAACACATCTTTGCAAGCGTCCAGCTCACCGAAGAGGGCAAAAAACTGGAAATCGAAGAACCGGTCACAAAACGCGAGGACATCATCAAAGACTTCAAGGACAACGAAAACTATGAGGAAACAATCCCCGACTACATGACCAACTATGAGACTACAACAACCGTAGTGGCAGAGGACCCGGTCGTAGAAGAAGTTGTCACTGAAGAAGTTGTCGAGGTCGACTCTGCCGCAGTTGAAGAGACCGGCATCGAAGAGGCTACCCGTGAATCAGAAGCAGCACAGGCTCCAGAGCCGGCCAAGAAAGATCCCAACGCCGCCTATAATGCCGCCTGTGCAAAAACCTATACTCAGGAACACAATATGCTCCTCGGACACTACGAACTGAAAAAAGTCAAGGAAGTGCGCTGTTCCGAGGATATGGCCAAGAGCGGAACGGGCAAATGTCTTGCTCTCATAACCTTCCGCGACAAGACTCCGTTCGGCTATGTGCTCGGCGCACCCAAACAGGACTACATCAGTTCAATCTCCGTCAGCTTCATCTACTATCAGGACATGGGCTGGACCGTGAGCAGCTTTGATAACTGACCAACCGCAACCTGACACAATAGTATCATAAGACAAAAGCGTTACCGGACTCAATCAAGCCATCCGGTAACGCTTTTATCGTTATTCGAAAGAGGGATCAGCCTCCGAAATTATCGTAGTGGACCGATTCAGGATCCACACCGAGATCATCGAGCATCTTGTTGACCGCAGCGCTCATCGGGCCGGGACCACACATATAGTATTCGATATCCTCCGGATCGGGATGATTCTTCAGGTAAGTCTCGTAGATCACCTGATGAACAAAACCGGCGGTGTATTTCACACCTGCGGCATCGGCAGCCGGATCCGGCCTGTCAAGCGCGAGATGGAACTTGAAGTTGGGGAAATCCTTTTCGAGCTGCATGAAGTCATCGAGATAGAACACCTCATTGAGCGCACGGGCACCGTAGAAGTAGTTCATCACACGGTCGCGGGTCTGAAGAGTCTTTGTGAGCCACATGATCTGAGCGCGAAGAGGAGCCATTCCGGCACCGCCTCCGATCCACATCATCTCGGCTTTCGAATCGACAATCGGGTGGAAGTCGCCATAAGGACCGCTCATCCTGACTTTATCGCCGGGCTTGAGGGTGAAAATATAACTTGAGGCGATACCCGGCATCACATCCTGAAAACCTACCTGAGGTTTCGGTTTGAAGGGAGGAGTGGCAATACGAACGGTCAGCATGATACGGTCACCCTCTTCAGGATAGTTGGCCATCGAGTAGGCACGGACAGTTGTCTCCGTGTTGCGGCACTTCAGGCCGAAAAGGCCGAACTTTTCCCATGCAGGCAGGTATTCCGCGCCGATCGACTCCTTGTCGATGTCTTTGTCATAGTCCATATCAAAGGTCGGAATCTTGATCTGGGCATACGAACCGGGGATGAAATCCATGTGGGCGCCCTCCGGCAGAGCCACGATAAACTCTTTGATGAATGTGGCCACATTGCGGTTGGAGATAACCTCACATTCCCACTCTTTGACGTCAAGCGCCGAAGCCGGAATTCCGATCGAGCAATCTTCCTTGACCTTCACCTGGCAGCCGAGGCGCCAGTGGTCCTGCTGCTGCTTACGCGAGAAGTGGACCTTTTCAGTCGGCAGAATGTCACCGCCGCCACTGAAGACCTGACATTTGCACTGTCCGCAACTGCCCTTGCCGCCACAGGCTGATGGCAGGAAAATATTCTCGTCAGCAAGAGTTGAGAGAAGCGCCTTTCCTGAATCGGCCTCGACAACAGTGTCGTTGTTAATCGTAATCTTGACTTTGCCCGAATGGACAAGATATTTCTTGGCGAGCAGCAGGATCATCACCAGAAACAGAGTGATGATCAAAAAGATGCAAACACCTGAGAGTATTGTCAACATATCTTTAGTTCAGTAATAGTATTAAATAAATCAGATCTTGATTCCGAGGAAGCTCATGAAAGCGATGCCCATGAGAGCCGTGAGGATGAATGTTATGCCAACCCCACGCAGCGGTTTCGGAATGTTTGAGTAGGTAGCAAGCCGCTCACGGATGGCGGCGATAGCCGTGATGGCCAGCAGCCAACCAAGGCCCCAGCCTCCGCCGGCACAGACAGCGGTCCAGACCGAAGGAAAATCGCGCTGCTGCATGAACAGCGAGCCGCCGAGAATCGCACAGTTGACAGCTATGAGCGGAAGGAAAATGCCAAGCGAGGAATAAAGCGCAGGGCTGTACTTCTCGACCGTCATCTCGACAAGCTGGGTCATCGAGGCAATGACGGCGATGAACATGATGAGCGAAAGGAAGCTGAGATCCACATCGGCATACTCAGGACCAAGCCATTTGAGAGCGCCGGCACTGAGCACGTAGGTCTGCAAAAGGTAGTTGACCGGCAAAGTGACCACAAGCATGAAAGTCACTGCCACACCAAGGCCGAAAGCGGTCTTGACATTCTTCGACACGGCGATGAACGAACACATGCCGAGGAAGTAGGCGAAGATCATATTGTCAATGAAGATCGACCGTATGAAGAGATTTAAATTTTCCAACTCTGATAGAATTTAAGAAGCTGTTAAAAACTAATTTTGGGAAACACGCGGCAACGATCAGTCTTCCTGAAGATCCTTGTTGAACGAGCGCTGTACCCAGATGATACAAGCGACAATGATGAGGGCCATCGGTGGCAGGATCATGAGGCCGTTGTTGACATAACCGGCTTCATAAAAGCTCTGCGGGATAACCTGGAAACCCAGCAGAGTGCCGCTGCCGAACAGTTCGCGGAAGAAACCGACTATCACAAGGATGATCGCATAGCCGATGCCGTTGCCGACACCGTCGAGAAACGAGGGCCACGGTTTGTTGGCCATCGCGAATGCCTCAAGGCGTCCCATGAGGATACAGTTGGTTATGATCAGTCCGATGAAGACCGAAAGCTGCTTCGACGCATCGTAGGCATAGGCTTTCAGCACCTGATCGACTATGACAACCAGACCGGCAACCACTACGAGCTGCACGATGATGCGGATGTTTGTCGGAATCGTGTTGCGGAGAAGCGAGATGATCACATTGGCGAAAGCCAGAACTGCAATCACAGAAATTCCCATGACGATCGAAGGTTCAAGTTTCGCGGTGACCGCAAGTACAGAGCAGATACCGAGGATCTGCACCACGACCGGATTATTCTTGGAAAGAGGGTTGAAGAGCACCTCTTTTGTGTTGATTTTGTCAGCCATGATATAAAATATTATTCATCGCAGAGACCGGCGTCATTCAGCGTCGTGCTGCGAAAGGTTCTGAAGAAATTTCTTATAGGGAGTCAGGCAGTTGTC
This sequence comes from Duncaniella sp., assembly GCF_029054785.1. Taxonomy (GTDB): domain Bacteria; phylum Bacteroidota; class Bacteroidia; order Bacteroidales; family Muribaculaceae; genus Duncaniella. The sequence continues at coordinate 19,951 of NZ_JAIDEN010000150.1, read as the reverse complement.
AAGCATGGCGCCGACGCCTTTCGAAGTTATGGTACCGCCGGAAATTCCGTCGACGTAATCTTCGCCGTCCAAAGGAGCCTGGCCGGCTTTGACCACAGCGATCGGGCGGAAACGACCGTCCTTGAACACCTGTTTGCCTGCAAACTGACTGCTGAAAGCCGGTTTCTCGATTTCAGCGCCCAGACCGGGAGTCTCACCCTGATGGGCGAAGTAGGCTCCATAGATCGTAGACCCGTCGGCATCAAAGGCTACATAGCCCCATATCGGGCCCCAGAGGCCTGCGCCATAGACCGGAAGAATGTATTTCTGTGAGCCGTCAGACGTTGTGCACACGTAGACAGGAAGTTCTCTGCGGTCCGGTGCGAGCTTGATCTGGGAGGCGACATCGACATCGAAAGCCTTTACATTGTCAAGAACCTCTCCACGCTCGTTGACCACAAACTGAGATGTGATATATTTGTCAAAGTCCGCTACAATGCGGTCCTTTTCAGGCGAGATCATTGCGGCGGCAAGAATCTGTGACATCTTGTCGGCATTGATGTTCTCCTGCTGACGCGGGCGCAAGGCAAGCGAGGTCGCAGCCAGTGCAGTCCCGACCACAACGACAAGGACTATTATATATATTAAGGTGTATGTGTTGCTTTGCTTGTTCATTGCTGTTATAAAAGATGAAGTGAACGTAAATGCAAAATTTCAGAGACTCATTCCGCACTTCTGCGCAGACGACGCATGCGGCGGTTCACATTGAGCTGAACCACACAGTGGTCAATCAGCGGAGCCATCGCATTGGCCAGAAGGACCGCAAGCATCGCTCCTTCAGGATAGCCATTGTTGTAGGTACGGATGATTATCGCCATCACACCGACCAGCAGTCCGTAGAAATATTTCCCGGCGTTGGTGCGGGCGGCTGTCACAGGATCAGTGGCCATGAACACGGCGGCAAAGGCAAATCCGCCGAAAAGCAGCTGGTCGGCAGGTGAAAGGAACGATGCGGGATATGTCGGAGTGGCGAATACGTTGGCAATCCAGCCCATCAGCAGGCCGCCAGCCACTACGCTCAGCATTATACGCCATGAAGCGATTCCGGTGAGCAACAGAATTGCAGCCCCGATGAGAATCGCCAGAGTCGAGGTCTCGCCGAATGAACCGGGGATCAGTCCGAGGAAGGCATCCCAGGTGCTGATGACATTGCCCTGAAGATTCAGCAGCTCCAGCTCTCCGCCATTGAAAGAGGCGATCTGCCCCAATGGGGTTGCGCCGGAGAATGCGTCAGGCAGATCATAACCAAGACCAAAGATCGAACGTGTCGACACGAACACCTTGTCGCCGCTCATCTGGGCCGGATAGCCGAAGAAAAGGACTGCACGGGTGACGAGCGCCACATTAAATATATTGTAGCCTGTTCCACCGAACACTTCTTTCACAAAAATGACAGAAAATGCAGTTGCCACGGCAAGCATCCAAAGCGGAGTCTCGACCGGACAGATCAGCGGAATCAGGATACCGGTCACAAGGAATCCCTCCTGAATCTCCTCCCGGCGCCACTGGGCCACCACGAATTCAATTCCGAGACCGACCACATAGGCCACAACAATGCGTGGCAGCACGGCAAGGAAACCATAGGCCATTATCTCCCAGAATGGGAATGAGCCGGCACCGGCGGCAAGCCAGTTCTGATAGCCGGTATTGTACATGCCGAAAAGCAGACAGGGCATCAGTGCGAGCACCACGATGATCATCACTCGCTTGGAGTCGAGACTGTCATGGACATTGACTCCGGATGTCGATGTAGTGTTAGGGGTGTACAGAAAAGTCTCAAACCCGTCGAACACACTGCGGAAAGCATGCAGCTTTCCCTCAGGCTCGAAATTGGGTTTGATCCTGTTAAGATAATTTCTTAGTGCTTTCATTATTGAAATGTTGAATCTAAAAACAATCGTCAGACTTCGTTGCGAAGATAATCAAGTCCGTTGCGGACAATTTTCTGAAGTTCGAGCTTCGAAGGATCGACATACTCAGCCAGGGCAAAATCCTCAGGAGCCACCTCGTAGATGCCGAGAGCCTCCATGCGGTCGATATCTTTTGCAAGAATGGCCTTGACCAGATATTCAGGCAGGATATCCATCGGGAACACCTTGTCATACTCCCCGGACATGATCATGGCACGGCGGCCTCCGTTCAGACGGGCATCCGGCGCGAATCTGCGGCCGAGGAAACGTCCGATAAAAGAGGGACTGACACTCATTTTCGACGGACTCATCGACGCCCAGCCCATGAATTCGTCAGCATCATCACCTTCAGGGATGACCGTCACCTGACGGTAGGGATAGCGAAGGAAACCATCCTCCCCGACCGGCACTCCTGTCAGCACATTTCCGGAAATCACACGGTGATTGCGTCCGTCGGCCCTGACATTTCCGCCGATCAGAGAACTCATCTCCGCACCGGCGACAGCTGTCACCACCTGCGGATGTTCAATCTCACTGCCTGTAACAGCAACTTTGACCGTCCAGTCAGGCACACCCGTCAGAGCAAGACCTCCGATGCGGGCAAGAGTGACAATGTCAAGAGTCCAGACAACCTCACCTTTATTGACAGACTCTATGTTGGCAAGCTGGACACCGGGATTGCCGGCCGGATGCAGACGCGGGAACTCGATCATCTCCACACCTGAGAAATCAGGCAAACCGGAACCCTTTTCAACACCTATATATATAGGCCCGTCGCAAAGCGTCCGCAGAATCTCTATGCCTGCACTGATTTCAGCGCTCTTGTCACGCACACACTCTTCAAGCGGCAAAGCCAGAGGCGCGGTATCCATCGCAGTCACCATGACTGCACGTGGCCTCACAGCCGGGTTTGGAACTATGTCAAACGGGCGTTGACGCATCATAGTCCATAGACCGCTTCCTGTCAGAGCCTGCCTGACAGTCTCGGCATCAGCACCTGCAAAAGGTTTGCAGGTCTCCACCGAACAGTCAGCGGCATCAACGGCAATGACCACACGTTCGATCTTTCGGCGCGCACCACGCACAACCGCCTCGACCGTTCCGGCAGCGGGCGCCACGAGTCTGACACCGGGATCATTTTTGTCATGAAGCAGAGGTGAACCGATCCTGATCTTGTCACCTTCCTTGACATCAAGTTTAGGCACGAATCCGGGAAAATCGTCAGGCACAACGGCCACACGGGCCACACGGGCCACTCCGACGGACTCTTTAGAGGTCAGGCCACCTTCAAGATTGAGGTTTAAGCCTTTAGTTAGGCTGACAGTCCTTCTCATCCTTAGAAATTAAAATTTACCGTATTAGAAATTGTAAGGCGCAAAGATAATGAATAAATTTGAATATTTATTAATAAGCTTTAAGTGAAATATGCTCAAATAATTAAAAATTCAAATTCAGAGTCAGCTTTCCGCTTCTTTTTAGATCAGGAACTCTGAAAAAAAGATCCAAAACGTTTGCAAACACCGATTTTTCCTTATAATTTTGCAATATCGTTTACAAAACACCCATAAAAGAGCCTTAAATTCGAAACCATAATCAACGGTCCGATATAGCCTCTACTTTTTCTGATAACAATCATCAAAACTAATAACCAATAAACCAATAAACTTAAATTAGTAATTACAAATTATGGAAGCTCAAAAGCCCACCCAGCCCGCAAAGGCTAATGCCAAGAACAACTCCGGCAGCAATGTAGCCGGAATCAAGAATGCCTTTTTGGTTATTCTCGCCTGCTTCGTTGTAGCAGTATGTCTTTTCATATTCTGGTTCGGTCACGAATCACACTTTGAAGAAGGCCACCCCATCGACCTCTGGGGCACAATCTATAAGGGCGGTTTCATCGTACCTATTCTTCAGACCCTCTTCCTCACCGTTATCGTTCTCTCTGTTGAACGTTGGATCGCCATCTCTTCTGCAAAGGGCAAAGGTTCTATCCAGAAGTTCGTTGCCGGCGTGAAGAAGTGCCTCGCTGCAAATGACATCCAGGGTGCCAAGAACCTCTGCAAGAACCAGAAGGGTTCTGTTGCCGCTGTTGTTGCCGCTGCTCTCGTAAGCTACGAAGAAATGGACAAGAACACCATCCTCACCAAAGAACAGAAGATCGCCAACCTTCAGAAGACTGTTGAAGAAGCAACCGCTCTCGAAATGCCCGCTCTCCAGCAGAACCTCCCGATCGTCGCTACTCTCACAACTCTCGGTACTCTCGTCGGTCTTCTCGGTACTGTGATGGGTATGATCAAATCATTCCAGGCTCTTGCCGCATCTGGTGCTCCTGACTCAACCGAACTTTCAACCGGTATCTCTGAGGCACTTATCAACACCGCCTTCGGTATCGCAACCGGTGCATTCGCTGTAATCTCTTACAACTTCTACACCAACAAGATCGACAACCTGACCTACGCAATCGACGAGATCGGTTACTCTATCGTGCAGACATTCACAGCTACACACTAATTCCCCATTACAGATATCAACAAACCAAGGTTTAATCCAAGTAAAATTAACCTCTAACAATAGATAATTGTAATATGGGAAAAGTAAAAATGAAGAGAAAAAGCACCCTCATCGACATGACCGCGATGAGTGACGTGACTGTGCTCTTGCTTACTTTCTTCATGTTGACATCTACCTTCCTTCAGAAGGAGCCGGTCACAGTGCTGACCCCCTCCTCTGTATCAGAGCAGAAGGTACCGACCGCCAACCTGGCGTCGATACTCGTGAGCCCTGAGGGGAAAATCTTCATCTCCATTGCCGGTGACGCTGATGCCGAAACCAAAGACACATGGGGATCAGAGGCTCTCCGCAAGACGATTCTTGATGAAGCAGTAACGCTCTACAATAAGCAGCACCCCGCAAATCAGGTGCAGCTTAGTGTAGCACAGCGCGAAGCATTCTCTAAAATCAATATGTTTGGTGTTCCTTTCCAGGTTCTCCCGCAATTCCTTTCAATGTCTCAGGCTGATCAGGACAAGTTCATCACAGACATGACTCAGAAAGGCGTCGGAATTCCTATCAATGACAACAAGGACATGGAACACCTCAACGAGTTCCAAATCTGGATGCGTGCCATCTACAACTCTGGTAACGAAAACCTCATGAAAGCAATGAAAAAAGGTGAAGGTATCGCCGTTAAGGCTGACAAAGACACCTCTTATGACATTGTTCACGACGTGCTCGACAACCTCCAGACCCTCAAGATGAACCGCTTCAGCATCCAGACTGCGTTAAAAACTGAGCAAGACTAATCATTATGGCACAAATAGAACAATCAGACGGCGGCAAGAAGAAAAAAGGCGCCCAGAAAAAGATGTCTATCCACGTGGACTTCACGCCCATGGTGGACATGAACATGCTTCTGATTACATTCTTCATGCTTTGTACCACTATGATCAAGTCTCAGACCCTCACAATCTCACTCCCTTCGAATGAGAAAGTCGAGGAACAGCAGATGAACAAAGCAAAGGAATCAGAGGCAATCACCCTCATCCTGACCACTGAACGCAATGCCAACGGCGATGTCAAGAAAGACGACGCAGGCCGCCCGATGAACGTAGTTTACTACTACGAAGGTATGCCTGAAGTAGCCGATGCCAACGGCGACGGCCTTATTGACAACAATAAGCTTAAAGCTGAAAAATTCCTCGGCAACGACGGACACCTTCAGCAGGGCATTCGCAAAATCCTCCATGATCGTAACCTCCAGGTTCTTGGTAAGATCGAAAAAGAAAAGGCTCGCTGGCGCGCCAAGGAGTTCTCACCGATTTCAGCAATCAACGACTCCATCTATCAGGCCCGCGCTCGTGAGATCCGTAACGACTCGACTCTCACCCGTCCGGTAGTTATCATCAAGGCCACTCCGGAAGCTTCATGGGAAAGCCTGATCAGCGCTCTTGACGAAATGCAGATCAACCAGATTTCCCGCTACCAGATTGACAACATCAACCAGGTAGACTCAGTGCTCATTCTTGACTACCTCAAGAAGAACCCTAAGAAGTAATCTTTTGATGACAGATATATATTAACCCTGAAAAATTTCTATTGAAACTATGGCAAAAGACGTAGATCTTTCATCAAAAGAATGGATTGACATTATATTCGACGGCAAGAACAAAGACTTCGGAGCCTATGAACTCCGCAAAGCTTCTGCCGGACGCCACAACCGCGCGATGCTCGTTATTCTTATCGTGCTCCTCCTGGTCGGCCTCCTCGGCCTCCTCGCCAACACCGTGCTTCAGAAATCTGAAGAACGCCCGGAAGACCAGATCGAACAGGCTATGATCGACTACACAGCCGATGAACAGCAGGACGATGAGCCCGAAGAACCCGAACAGCAGCGCGTAGAGGAACAGCAGCCTGAAGCCCTTGCAGAAGAAATCCTCAACACCGTCAAGGCGACTGAGCTCCAGATCACCAAGGACGAAGAAGTTGTTGAAGAAATCAAATCTCAGGACGAACTCAAGGACACTGATACCGCAGTAGGTACCACTGACTTTGACAAGGGTACTGACGACCTCAATGTGGTTCGTGAACACAAAGAAGAAGTAATCGTTGAAGAAAAGAAACCCGAACCCGTGGATGACAACCAGGTATTTACCGTGGTTGAACAGAAACCTCAGTTCCCCGGCGGCGATGCTGCGCTCCTCAAATGGGTGAGCGAACACATCCGCTATCCGGCCATGGCTCAGGAAAACAACATCCAGGGACGCGTAGTCGTACAGTTCGTTGTCACCAAGACCGGTAAGGTCGGTGAAGTGAAGGTGCTCCGCTCTAAGGACCCCGATCTTGACAAGGAAGCCGTACGCGTGGTGAAGTCACTTCCCGCATTCGTCCCCGGTAAGATGAACGGTCACGCGGTGAACGTATGGTACACCCTCCCCGTGACATTCAAACTCCAGGGCATCTAATCATCTTCGACACTGATACCCCCACTATTGGCAGCAGCCGCTCTACATTTTAGAGCGGCTGCTACTTTTTTTATAGCATTGTAGCCCGACTCTCTGCAATTTCAGCGTATGACAACTCAACCAATTGGCATGATTTTTGTTAAATAATATAGAAACCGGGCGTTAGGCCGGATCTATCGACAACAAATCGTTCAGAAACAACAAACTCACTACTTCAACATAGCTCATGAACTTCAACAATTTCACAATCAAATCACAGGAAGCCATTCAGAAGGCTATCGAAATTACCCGCGGTGCCGGTAATCAGGCCATCGAACCCGTGCATCTTCTGAAAGGAGTCATGACTGAAGGTGAATCGCTGATCAACTTCATTTTCTCCAAAGTCGGAGCCAACACTGCCACTTTGATGCGACAAGTTGACAGCAAGATTGCAGCCGAACCGAAAGTATCGGGCGGCGAACCTTACCTCAGCCGCAGTTCAAATGACGTCCTGCAAAAAGCTCTTGACATCGCAAAAAAGCAAGGTGACGAATATGTCACACTTGAAGCCCTGCTTTTAGCCATCTTCTCGGTCAACTCTCCGGCCTCGACAATCCTCAAGGATGCCGGATTGAGCCAACGCGATCTCGAATCGGCTATCGCAGAACTCAGAAAAGGAAAGAAAGCGACTGACCAGAGCGCCGAAGACACTTATCAGGCCCTCTCGAAATATGCCATCAACCTGAATGAACGTGCCCGAGAGGGAAAACTCGACCCTGTCATCGGACGCGATGACGAAATCCGCCGCGTGCTTCAGATCCTCTCCCGACGCACTAAGAACAACCCGATGCTAATCGGCGAACCCGGCACGGGCAAAACAGCCATCGCCGAAGGCCTCGCACAGCGCATTGTCCGTGGCGACGTTCCTGAAAATCTGCGCACCAAGCAGATCTACTCGCTTGACATGGGCGCATTGGTAGCAGGCGCAAAATACAAAGGCGAATTCGAGGAAAGGCTCAAGGCCATCGTCAACGAAGTGACAGGCGCCGACGGAGAGATCATCCTCTTCATCGACGAAATCCACACCCTTGTCGGAGCCGGCAAAGGCGAAGGTGCCATGGATGCCGCCAACATCCTGAAACCGGCCCTGGCCCGTGGCGAACTCCGATCGATCGGCGCCACCACACTTGACGAATACCAGAAATATTTTGAAAAAGACAAGGCTCTCGAACGCCGATTCCAGAAAGTCATGGTCAACGAACCCGACGAAGCCGCAGCCATCGCAATCCTCCGCGGCCTGAAGGAGCGCTACGAAAACCACCACAAAGTCCGCATCCGCGACGAAGCGATTATCGCAGCCGTGACTCTCTCCGAACGCTACATCACCGACCGCTTCCTTCCGGACAAAGCCATCGACCTCGTAGACGAAGCCGCCTCCAAGCTGCGCCTTGAAATCGACTCCGTCCCGCAGGCTCTCGACGAGATCACCCGTCTGATCGCCCAGAAAGAGATCGAACGCGAGGCCATCAAGCGCGAAGGCGACAAAGAGAAAGTCAAGGAAATTGAAAAATCTCTCGCCGACCTGCGCGATCAGGAAAAGGAATTCACCGCCAAGTGGAAGGCCGAGAAAGATCTGATCAACAAGATCCAGCAGAACAAAATAGACATCGAACAGCTCAATTTCGATGCCGAACGGGCCGAACGCGAGGGCGACTATGCCAAAGTGGCTGAAATCCGCTACTCTAAAGTCCAGCAGAAAGAGCAGGAAAACGCCGCGATCCAGGAACAGCTGAAGATGATGCAGGGCGAAAAAGCCTTCATCAAGGAAGAAGTCGACTCGGAGGACATTGCCGATGTCGTTTCCCGCTGGACCGGAATTCCGGTCAACAAGATGGTCCAGAGCGAAAAAGAAAAGCTCCTCCACCTTGAAGCCGAACTCCACAACCGCGTTGTCGGGCAGAACGATGCCATCGCGGCTATCGCTGACGCCGTCCGCCGCTCGCGCGCGGGCCTCAACGATCCCCGACGCCCGATCGGATCTTTCATCTTCCTCGGCACCACCGGTGTCGGCAAGACCGAACTCGCCAAGGCGCTCGCCGAATATCTTTTCGACGACGAGAACATGATGACACGAATCGACATGAGCGAATATCAGGAAAAGCACTCCGTCAGCCGTCTTGTCGGAGCGCCTCCGGGATATGTCGGCTACGACGAAGGCGGCCAGCTCACAGAGGCCGTGCGCCGCAAGCCCTACTCCGTTGTCCTTTTCGACGAGATCGAGAAAGCTCATCCGGATGTGTTCAACATACTCTTGCAGGTCCTCGACGACGGTCGTCTGACCGACAACAAGGGCAGGATGGTCAACTTCAAAAACACCATCATCATCATGACCTCCAACATGGGCTCACACCTCATCCGCGACAATTTCGCAAAGATGACACCCGAAAACCGCGGAGAAGTCATCGAGTCGACCAAAGGCGAGGTCATCGAACTGCTCAAGCAGACAATCCGTCCGGAATTTCTCAACCGTATCGACGAGATCATAATGTTCACGCCGCTCAACGAGAAAGAGATCGAAGAGATTGTCGGCCTCCAGATCAAGTCGATCCAGAAAATGCTCGCCAAAAACGGCATCACGCTCGAAGTCACTCCCAAAGCCCTGCGCTTCCTTGCCGAGGAAGGCTACGATCCTGAATTCGGCGCCCGTCCGGTCAAGAGAGTGATCCACAGAATGGTCCTCAACCAGCTGTCAAAAGACATCCTGGCTCAGAAAGTAGACCGCGAACGCCCGATCATCATCGACTACGACGGCACTGACATCGCATTCAAGAACTGATCCCCGCGCCGTTGATGGCGCTCTGCATCAAGAGGTTGTCTGACAACTTCCAACAATTTATCATACACACAACATTTTTTTACTTAAACTATTTTACTGCAACTTATGAAAAAATTTCTTTATCTGCTCTTAGCGCTTCCGTTGCTCGGAATTTTCACTTCCTGCGACGACGATGACAAGGACCTCCCCAATGTCTCCTTATCAATTGAATACTCCGGCGGCACCGAGGAAGAAGGTGTCGTGAGCGTGGTTCAGGGCACACCCCTCGAAATCAAAGCTCTGAAAGCGATCCCCGCCGAAGGAACCAAAGAAGCGACCCTCACCAACGTTGTATATTTCATTGACGGTGTACCTGCGCTCCGCACAAGCATCATGCCTTTCGCAATGACCATCAACACTGAAAATCTTGAAGTCGGCGAGCACAACCTCGGCGTACAGGCAACAGTGCTTCAGGTCGGCAAATCTGTCGGCTTTGCATTAGCCAGCTTCAAATTCAACGTCCTCCCCAATGACGCTCAGGAACCCGGCGGCGATGAAAGCGGCGACGGAACCGGTAGCGGCACCCTCAATCCCGACACTCAGATCACTGACCATGAAAAATAACCGACAGTGATCACCCTCTGATGACAATTCAGTAACATGGCGGCCATTTTACCGTGCCGAACAGAAGGCCCGGCGGAATGACCGCCATTTCCACCTCCATCTGTCAACCGACCATCTGATAGTGTCATTTAAAACTCAGATATTGCAGTTGACACTAAAAATTATTAAATTTGCACCGTAATACGGTCAGACAGATCCAACTTCTGCATCCCACGATTTAATTCACCACGCATCAAAGCACTAAGCTGATTATGCTTCACCTCCGTTTCAACTCGATCTCAATTCTGATTATTCTTCTTTTTGTTTCGGTTTCCTGCTCTACACCGAAAGACATTACATATTTTCAGGATCTTAAAGACGCTCAGATCTACACTGTCCCGACTCAGACAATCAAGATCAAACCGGCCGACAAACTGTCGATCATCGTGAACTCGCGCGACGCACAGCTGACCGACATGTTCAATCTCCCCTACTCTCCAAAGACTCTTGGCGCCTCTACCATATCTTCCCGCGGAACAAACCAAGGTGTAAGCGTCTATACCGTTTCTCCCGAAGGCCTCATCGACTTCCCGTTGCTCGGCGAAGTGCAGGTCGAAGGAATGACCCGCCTGGAAATAGCTGCCCTCATAAAAGGCATGCTCATCTCCAAAGACCTTGTGCGTGATCCTGTGGTCACAGTCGAGCTGACCAACGGCATTGTCACCGTCATGGGCGAAGTCACAAAACCCGGCTCCTACTCCATTGACCGCGACGACATGACCATCCTCGATGCCCTCGGACTTGCCGGCGACCTGACAATCTATGGCAAGCGTCAGGAAGTGAAACTCATCCGTAACTATGGCGACCGTCAGGAGACCTACATCGTCAGCCTGCTCGATGCGGAGAAACTGCGCAGCTCACCTGCATTTTTCGTACAGCAGGACGATGTCATCTACGTCGATCCCAACAAGACCCGAATCCGCCAGAGCACCCTCAACGGCAACACCTTCCAGTCAACCTCGTTCTGGATCTCCCTCGCCTCTCTGGCAACCACTATCACCTCACTCATCATTCTGAAATGATGAAGCCTTAAGAAGCTCAGCCTTTCACCTTAAAGGCTCGCAGACATCCTCACATCCTGAGATTCCTACCCCTCCCCACACACTCCAAAAAGAATTCATCCCTCTACTAAAAAACGAGCAACAACGATGATTCAAAACAGCAACCAGTATACCGACGATCATCTCCACAATCACCCTCTCACACCTCAGGAATCAAACCAGAATTCCCAGAATGACGAAGACGAAGTCCTCAACCTGCATGACTTCCTCATCCTCTGCCTTAACAAGTGGAAATGGTTTGCCGTTTCCATCTGCCTGTTCCTCGGAATCGGAGTCTTCTACATCCTAAGCACTCCAAAGACTTATACCCGCACGGCTTCTGTCATGATCAACGAGGACACCGATGGCGGAAGCCAGGGAATCGCGAGCGCACTGAGCGACATGGGCCTTTTTCAAAGCTCAGTCAATGTCAACAATGAGATGCTTGCCTTTCAGTCGCCTGCTCTCATAGCCGAAGTCATCCGTCAACTGGATTTGCAGACCGACTATACTTACCACCACAACCTCAAAGACATCACCCTCTATGGCGACTCGTGTCCCATCTCTGTCAGCTTCCTCTCGATAGCCCCGACCAAATCGGCTTTCATGCAGGTCAAGCTTATCGGTGAAAACAAAGCGGAGATCTCCGACATGGTCTTTGGCCCTGACAAGATCGACTCCTCAGCCATCACCGTCAACCTGGGCGACACCGTCAGCACCCCGCTCGGCCAGATCGCGGTCAATCCCGGCGCAGCTTATTCCAAAGGATTCAGCAGCCCCATTAAAGTCACCCGTTATGACCTCGCGGATGCTATCGAGGCATATAAAAAACGCCTTAGTGAAAGTCTGACCGACGACAAGTCTACTGTCATAGACTTCTCCTTTGAAGATGTCAGCATCCAGCGCGCCGATGACTTCCTGAACACCCTAATCGACATTTACAACGAAAAATGGGTCGACGACAAGGCCCAGATGGCCAAATCGACATCCCGATTCATCTCCGAACGTCTTCGTGTCATTGAACAGGAACTCGGAAACGTCGACAGCGACATCGCCGACTACAAGGGAGAACATCTGGTCCCCGACGTAGCCGCCGCATCGGCCATGTACATGGAAAACGCCAACGAGAACACCAAGCAGCAGATGCAGGTGTCAACCCAGATCGCGATTTCAAAATTCATCCTCGACTATGTCAAGACTCCGGAAACCAAAGGGCAGCTCGTTCCGGCAAACGCAGGCCTGGACAACCCCGGCATAGAAGCTCAGATCAAGGAATATAACGAGACCCAGCTTCTGCGCGACAAACTCGCCAATTCTACCGGAGAAACCAACCCCCTGCTTCAGGACTATGACAAGAGCCTCAGCAGCATGCGCAGCGCCCTCATATCCTCTCTGACCAATCAGGAACGGGCACTTGAAACCCAGCTCAACACCCTGATCAGAAGCGACCGCACCACAAACCAGAAAATAGCCTCGTCGCCCGGTCAGGCCAAATACCTGCTATCTGTCGAACGCCAGCAAAAAGTAAAAGAAGCCCTCTACCTCTATCTGCTCCAGAAAAGAGAGGAAAACGAACTTTCGCTTGCATTCACACCTTACAACACACGCATCATCACCCCACCGATGGGCTCGAACCGTCCGACGGCACCGATTTCGCGCAATGTACTTCTCATCTGCTTCTTCATCGGTCTTGTCATCCCGGCACTCCTCCTTTTCATCAGCGAAAGCTTGAACAGCCGTCTGCGCAGCCGCTCTGACCTCGAAGGCATCCGCACACCGCTCATCGGCGAGATCCCGGAATCGTCAAACAACAACAGCCTGCGTTTACGCCGCATCCGCCGCCGCTGGAGAGAGCTCCTGGGCAAAAGTTCTCAGATCGAAGAGCCTCCGACTCTCCTGGTCCACGAACATGGCCGCAGCCTGCTTGACGAAGCTTTCCGTATGGTCCGCTCCAACCTCGAATTCATGACACGCACCTCCAGCAACCGCGTGATCATGATCACCTCCTTCAACCCCGGTTCCGGCAAATCATTCATATCCCTCAATCTTGCCGCGACCTTGGCCCTGAAAGAGAAAAACCGCAAGGTCCTCATCATCGACCTCGATCTGCGCCGAGCCTCTGTCTCGCGTGTGGTTCCCGATCATTCACGCGGTATCACCGACTACATTTCGGGCGAAACCGACAATTGCGACAAATACATCCAGAAGACCAATTGTCCCGGACTCTACCTGCTCCCGGTAGGCACAATTCCCCCCAACCCCTCGGAACTTCTCTATTCCGACCGCCTGAAAGAACTGATCGAAAAATACCGTCAGGAGTATGACTACATCTTCCTTGACTGCCCGCCGGCCGAACTGGTGGCCGACGCTTCGATCATCGCGCCTCTTGCCGACATGACAGTCTTCATCCTGCGCGCAGGACTGCTTGACCGCCGCATGATTCCGGAGATCGACCGTATCTACGACTCTCACCGCTACAAAAACTTCATGGTCATCCTCAACGGCACCCTCTCCAATATCGCCCCCTACCGGCGCTACGCCTACTACTACTCCTCCTCAGACCAGCATAAATCATGATTTAAGGAACGCGCTCCAAGCACTGCCACCACCCCTCCCTCAGCGGCAGATATTGCATAAATCCGCCGGACCGGCAAATTATATTTGCAAGTCCGGCGGATTCTTCTTAACTTTGCATCCGAAATTAAAAAAGTGGACAAATTTGGCTGCTTGCAACCACTTCAAAAAATGCTAAAACTGCACCTCTTTCAGTCGTTTTCGCTCCGGCGTTTCTGAAAACGGGATTCTTGCACGAAATGAATGAAAGAGATCGTCATCATCAACCAGAGGATTGACTTTTGAGCATAAATGTATCCGTGATCCGAATGCCACAGAGCATTCATCGCTATCCGGATGGAAAATGTTGAAGCAGCTGCGTCTGATCCACGCCATTTCAAGCTGTCTTCGACATTTTTATTTTATATATAATATATGAAAACTTATCTCTTCACCTCAGAGTCAGTCTCTGAAGGCCATCCCGACAAAGTTGCCGACCAGATCTCCGACGCCATACTCGACGAGTTTCTCGCCCGTGACCCGAAATCGAAAGTCGCCTGTGAAACCCTTGTTACCACCGGCCAGGTAGTCATCGCCGGCGAGGTAAAAAGCGAAGCCTATATCGACCTCATGGAAGTCACCCGCGACGTGATCCGCAACATCGGCTACAACCGCAGTGCGCTGAAGTTCGACGGCGAGGCCTGCGGAGTGCTCTCGGCCCTCCATGAGCAGAGCGCTGACATCAACCGCGGTGTGGAACGCTCCGAACTTGAGGCACAGGGCGCAGGCGATCAGGGCATGATGTTCGGCTATGCCTGCAATGAGACCCTCGACTATATGCCGCTGACAATCGACCTCTCACACCGTCTGCTGCGCGAACTCGCCGACATCCGCCGCGAGGAAAAAGAAATGACCCACGAGAAACGCGGCCGGCAGTACACCTATCTGCGCCCTGACTCCAAAAGCCAGGTGACAGTCGAATATGACGAGAACAACCGTCCGCTGCGTGTCGACACAATTGTCATCTCCACACAGCACGACGAATTCATCCAGCCCACGGAAGACTCCGACTCGGCCCGTGCGGCAGCTGACCGCGCCATGCAGCAGCGCATCACCGAAGATGTCCGCAACATCCTTCTTCCCCGTGTCAAAGCCAAACTCCGTCCTGAAGAAGCCGCTCTCATCGGCGATGATGTAAAACTGCTGGTAAACCCCACCGGAAAATTCGTTATCGGCGGTCCTCACGGCGACACCGGACTTACAGGCCGCAAGATCATCGTCGACACCTATGGCGGTCATGGCGCACACGGCGGAGGCGCTTTCTCCGGCAAAGACCCCTCCAAGGTTGACCGCTCGGCTGCTTATGCCGCACGCCACATCGCCAAAAACCTCGTGGCAGCCGGCGTTGCTGACCGTGTGCTTGTACAGGTAGCCTATGCAATCGGCGAGGCACGCCCTGTCAGCCTCTGCATCAACACCTATGGAACAGCCAAAGTAAACCTTTCTGATGCCGAGATCGCAGCAAAGGTCGCTGAAATGCCCTGCTTCGACATGACACCCTATGCAATCGAACAGCGCTTCGGCCTGCGCAACCCGATCTACCGCGAAACTGCAAGCTACGGCCACATGGGACGTCAGCCGATGACTGTCACAAAAACATTCCATTCAAAATACGAAAAGCCCTTCACACGCACCGTCGAACTCTTCACATGGGAAAAACTCGATGCGGTGCCCGCTGTGAAAAAGGCCTTCGGTCTTGACTGAAATCAAGAGCTCCGACTCTAACTCACAAAAAAGCAAGCCTCATGGCTGACAGATCAGATCTGCGCCATGAGGCTTGCTTTTTGCTGTTTTTCGTTTTCAGTTTCCGGCTGTCATTCCTTTATGCCGTATGCGAGGTCTCCGGCATCGCCGAGACCCGGCACAATATAGGAATGCTCGTTGATGACATCGTCGATCGCTCCAACCCACAGAGTGGTCTTCTCAGCCGGGAAAGTCTCGCGCACATAATCCACGGCTTTCTTCGATGCGATGATCGAGGCCACATGCACGTGAGCCGGCTCGCCCTTCGTCAGGAGCGCCCTGTAACTCAACTCCATCGAAGCGCCGGTAGCGAGCATCGGGTCTGCGATCACAAGAGTCTTGCCGTCAAGTTTCGGAGATGCGATGTATTCAATGAACACATCGAAATTTTCTTTCTCGCGATACTTTCTGTAAGCCGAGACGAAAGCGTTCTGCGCATGGTCAAAATAATCGAGGAATCCCTTGTGGAAAGGTATTCCGGCACGGAAAATAGTAGCGAGCACCACATCTTCGTCAAGCACCTGGCATGGAGCCACAGCAAGAGGAGTGGTAACATCCACCGTCTTGTAGCGCATCCGCTTGGACATCTCGTAAGCCATGATCTCACCGATCCGCTCCAGATTCCGGCGAAAACGCAACATGTCATTCTGAACCTTTATGTCACGCAGCTCGCTCATATACTGGCTGACAAGCGACGGCTGATCTGCAAAATTTATTACTTCCATGATATTTTGATTTTTATTGTTCTACAAACTTGGAGGTTGTAAAAAAACAACCTCTTAAACGCATCGGAGCCTGATCCGGACCAACCCGATCAGAACTAACGCGCCATTCTGTCATATTATTATAAACGCAAATTTAGCGAAAAATACTGTTCCGCACAAACAAATACTCCGTCACAACCGTGACATCCACCCCTCTGCCGGTTGTCCCTAACGGACTGGTCACAGATCTCTCCTCAAACGGTTGTGAAGCAGATTTGTGAACTGGTAGTTTTTCAGCCCCCACCGCGGATAGATCAGCAGATCTGAGGGCGACTGCGAGACGAAACGTTCGACGGCAATGTCCGGGCGCAGTCTGCGGAGAATCCTGACACAAAGCTCAACATACTCCTCAGCCGTAAACCGTGGAATATCGTAAAGCCCGGCCTCCACATCGCGGGCCATCCTTGTGCCACGCACCAGCTGGAGCTGATGAAACTTCACCGTATCCACCGGCAGTTCATTGATGCGGTCAACGGTCTCCATCATCACTGCTTCATCCTCTCCGGGCAAGCCCATGATAAAATGTAGCCCACACAGAATCCCGGCGGCATGAGTACGCCTGACGGCATCGACAGTATTGGCCCACGTGTGGCAACGGTTCACCCGCTCAAGAGTCCGGTCACAGGCACTTTCCGCACCATATTCCACCATCACCCATTTCCCAAGCCCTGCAAGACGGTCAAGCAGATTCTGAGGCATGCAGTCGGGACGCGTACCGATTATCAGCCCTACTACATCTTCCGTAGCAAGCGCCTCTTCATAGAGCCCCATCAGACGGTCAATGTCATCGGAATGCGTGTTGGTATAGGCCTGAAAATAGGCCAGATATTTCATCTGAGGATACTTGCTGGCAAAAAAACGTCTTCCCTGCTCAAGCTGCTCCCTCACGCTCAGGGTCGGCTTGCAGTATTCCGGATTGAACGACTGGTTGTTGCAGTAAGTACAGCCGCCACGCCCTTTGCTCCCGTCGCGGTTCGGACAAGTAAAACCGGCGTTGACCGTTATCTTCTGGACCTTTCCATCGAAATGTTCACTAAGAAAATCCGAAAAATCCCTGTAAAGTTTCATAGACGTGCGCCTCGGTTCATCAGATATGCGTCAAGGAGAACTATCGCGGCCATTGCCTCAACAACCGGCACGGCACGGGGAACAACACAGGGATCATGGCGTCCTTTGCCCTTGATGACCACTTCCTTCCCGTCTTTGTCAACAGTCCTCACATCCTGCATCAGCGTGGCCACAGGCTTGAACGCGACTCTGAAAGTAATGTCCTGCCCGTTGGATATACCGCCCTGAATGCCTCCGGAATGGTTGCTGACAGTGGCGATCTCCCCGCCGTCAGTCATCACGAAGCTGTCAAGCACTTCACTGCCTCTTCGTTCCACCCCGCGGAATCCCATGCCATACTCAAAGCCCTTGGTTGCATTTATGCTCATCATAGCCTCAGCCAGCCTGGCACCGAGACGACCGAAAACCGGATCACCCAGACCCACAGGAACGCCACTGACAACACAGTCGACGATTCCACCGATCGTGTCGCCCTCGCTCTTGACCTTAAGAATCAAGGCCTCCATCTCGGCGGCTTTTTCCGGATCAGGACAGCGGACAGGATTGCTTTCGCACAGCTCAAGGTCCAGCTCGTCATAAGACTTGTCGAGCGCTACCGCCCCGACCTGCGAAGTGTAGGCCCGGATCCTGATGCCGAGCTGCTCAAGCGCCTGGCGAGCGAACGCTCCCGCCACAACCCGTGTAGCCGTCTCACGCGCACTTGAACGACCGCCGCCACGATGGTCACGCAACCCGTACTTGGAGCTGTATGTAAAATCAGCATGTGACGGACGGAAAGCGTCGCGCAGATGATCGTAGTCATTCGAATGCTGGTTCTCGTTGCGGATGACAAAGCCGATCGGACATCCGGTCGTGCGCCCCTCGAAAAGGCCCGACAATATCTCGACCGTATCGCTCTCTTTCCGCGCCGTAGTGACAGCTGACTGTCCGGGTTTGCGGCGGTCAAGCTCATACTGGATCTTGTCAAGGTCTATCGAAACGCCTGCGGGCATCCCGTCGATGACACCGCCTATGGCAGCGCCGTGGCTTTCACCAAAACCGGTGAAAGTAAATATCTTACCGATTGTATTCATCTGGAATTTCTTTGTTGATGTGATGTTTCAGAGGTTGTTTCAAAACAGAAGTCAACAACCTGTCGAGCACAGATCCGCCACAGCGTCATTCAACTGCCGTCAAAATCATGCTCACTCCTTGTCACCCGCAATGTCAGCGACAGAAGCCTTGCAGTAAGCGATCAGATCCTGAGGGCTGACCTTGAACTGCAATCCGCGCTGCCCGGCGGAAACATAGATATATTGAAAATCAAGAGCCGTCGAATGGAAAAACGTCGGGAAAGGCTTTTTCATGCCAACCGGCGAGCAGCCGCCACGGATATATCCCGTCAGCGGAAGCAGCTCCTTCATCGGAATCATCTCAGCCTTCTTGGCCCCGGCAGCCTTGGCCGCCTTCTTCAGATCGACCTCCATATTGCCAGGAATCACACAGACAAAATGACCGCAACGGTCACCGTGAAGCACCAGAGTTTTAAACACCGAGTTTATATCCTCTCCAAGCTCCTCAGCCACATGTTCGGCAGCAAGATTGTCAGGATCGACATTATAAGGGATAAGTTCGTATGCGGTTTTAGCTTTATCCAACAGACGTGCAGCGTTCGTCTTATTGATTTTTTCTTTTGACGCGTTCATGTTGCAAATTTACTTAATCAATACCTATATTACAATTTATATAGCACAAAAAGTTTCAAAACTTACGTTGCTGCCACTGAGGGTGCTATAATTAACAAATATAATTTAAAGCGACCTAATTTTTGCAAGTGCTTGCTAAAACCTTACTAATATCCAAAATTCAACATATTGCAAACATTCATATTTTTGCGTATTTTTGCATATCGCAATACAAAATCATTGACACAATGGATTCTAACCCCAAAATTTGGAAATATATCTCTAAACAACTCTTCTTAGCAAAAAATAACCCCGAAGAAACAATTTATCAGAAAACTATAACTGATATTTTTACTGACCAAGACCTGCTTGGTTGGCCTGAGGAACTAGTTATACGTGAGTATGGAATAAAAATGGGAAGTACAAAAAAATGTGATATTGTACTTTTGGATTCTACCAAAACCCCATTTATTGCAATTGAAGTCAAATTAGCAAATTCTCCATCTGACGGTGTAGAACAGTTAGGCTCATATATGGATCGTTGCACTCCCCGACTGAAATATGGAATCACAATAAAGGATTCTATAAATCTTTTTTATGATGAAGATACAGGTCATAGTATCCATTCTGAAAATGATGCTATTTTTTCAGTCTCTTTCGACAATTCTGATTCAAACGGAGAAGAATTTGTA
>NZ_JAIDEN010000015.1 GCF_029054785.1 Duncaniella sp. | reverse complement strand
CCAACGCTCACAGCTCTCACAGTCCTCCCAAAGTTCCCAAAGACCCCAGTCATATCCCAGACCTCCCAAAGCCCCCAAAGCTCCCAAAGCCCCCAGTCCTATCCCAAAACTCCCCCTTCCGGTCTCCCGATTTTGCAGTCTGCGGTTAAATTTGTAACTTTGCACCAAATACCTTAAAATTTACCATAACAGTATCGGAACCGATGACTTTCAAGAACTTATTTTATGCCGCGGCTTTCACGTTGCCGCTCTCGGCTCTTTACTCCTGCGGATCGACCTCAGCCATTGACCGTCAGGCATTAGTAGAACGAAACAACCCCCACATCACCGCCATCGACACCCTCGCCTCACTCTCTGTGGGCAACGGCGAATTCGCCGTGACCGTCGATGTCACAGGTCTTCAGTCATTCCCCGAACTTTACAGTAAGGGAGTACCCCTGGGCACTCAGGCACAGTGGGGATGGCACAGTTTCTCAAACCCCGACAACCTCCGTCCGGAAGAAGCCCTCAAAGACTACGACTTCGGACGCGGACGCAAGGAACCCTACGCCGTCCAGTTCAATGAAGCCGGACGCCCCCACGATGCCGCAAACTGGTATCGCGTCAACCCCCACCGTCTCCACCTCGGCGCAATCGGCTTTGCCGGACTCCAGCCCGACCGGATCACAGACATCGACCAGACACTCGACATGTGGACCGGCGAAATCCGCTCTGACTTCAAGGTCGACGGAAGCCCCGTAGCCGTCCGCACCTACGTGCACCCCGAAAAGGACATGCTCGCCGCATCCATCAAGGACGAGAAACACCTCCCCCTTGCGATCCGTCTGCCCTATCCGACCGGCGGACACTGCGACGACGCCTGCAACTGGACAGCCGACTCGCTCCACCTCACTGACATTGTCCGCGCCGACGCCAACAGCGCCCTCCTGCGCCACAGCCTCGACTCGACCACCTATTATATAGACCTCACCTGGACCGGCAACGCCGCCCTCCGCCAGGATGGCCGCAACCTGCTCACCCTCACCCCCGCCGACACCGAATGGACCGTCACCGCGACCTTCCTCCCCGACGTCCCCCAGGGCAGCAACCCCTCGGTAGCCGAAACACGCGACGCATCATCAGCCTACTGGAAAGACTTCTGGACCAAGGGCGGAGTGGTCGACTTCAGCCACTGCACTGACCCGCGCGCCAAGGAACTCGAACGCCGCGTAGTGCTCTCGCAGTACCTCCTCGCCATCCAGTGTGCAGGCTCGACTCCTCCACAGGAAACAGGTCTGACCTACAACTCATGGTTCGGAAAATTCCACATGGAAATGATCTGGTGGCACCAGGCACAGTTTGCCCTCTACGGCCACGAAGACCTGCTCAACCGCACCCTCCCCTGGTATGAAAGCTCACAGGGCATCGCCCGCGAGATCGCCGAACGTCAGGGCTTCAAAGGCCTCCGCTGGATGAAGATGACCGACCCCTCAGGCATGGAAGCGCCCTCGAAGGTAGGCTCATTCCTGATCTGGCAGCAGCCCCACCTGATCTACCTCGCCGAACTCCTCTACCGCGCCAACCCCGACAGCGCCCTCGTCAACCGCTACTATCCCCTGATCCAGGGCACAGCCGAATTCATGGCCGACTTCGCCGAACAGGATTCAACTGGCCGCTACATCCTCCGCGGCATCATCCCCGCCCAGGAAACCCTCCGCGCTGCCGAGACAGTCAATCCCCCCTTCGAACTTGCCTACTGGCACTTCGCCCTCAACACCGCCCAGCAGTGGCGCGAGCGCAAGGGTGAACCCCGCGTGGAGAAATGGGACGAAATCATCGCCTCACTCTCGCCCCTCGCTGCCAAAGACAGCCTCTATCTCGCAGCCGAGACAGCGCCTGAGACTTACAGCGACATCCGCCTGACCTCCGACCACATGGCAGTCCTCGCCGCCGTCGGCATCCTCCCCAACTCACCCTTAGTGAAAGCCGACATCATGGACAACACCTTCGACTGGGTCTATGACAACTGGAACTGGGACAAAACCTGGGGCTGGGACTACCCGACAACCGCAATGAACGCCGTGCGCCTCGGCCACCCCGAAAAGGCTGTCAACGCCCTTCTGATGGACAAGCGCACCAACACCTATCTCCCCAACGGCCACAACTATCAGGACAACCGTCTGCGCTGCTATCTGCCCGGCAACGGCGGTCTGCTCACAGCCGTGGCCCTCATGTGTGCCGGCTGGGACGGATGCGAAATCGAAAACCCCGGTTTCCCGAAGGACGGCACCTGGGATGTGCGCTGGGAAGGCATCAAGCCCCTCCCCTAAGGCGAATTTATTGCCACACAGATCAAGATTCACGGTAGGGTGAGCAAAACATGTCGCAATTTGCCCCGGTAGGGACGCTTTTTTAAGCGCCCTCTTCCAGGCCGCTGATTCCGAGACAATTGCAGACGCTAAAAAAGCGTCCCCCCCTACCGCGAGTCATAGTTTTACGACATCCTCATTCAATCCGCACATTTCATCCGGCCATTTCACCAGTTTGCAATGAAAAAAACAACAGCCGCCATGCTCTGCATGGCCCTTGCCGCCACGCTTGCCCCACTCCGGGCAGGCGCGGCAGCTAATACAGAGATACGCAAAACCCACTACCGCCCCGACGGACTATCGGCTGTCTGCACCGACGGTCAGACCAAATTCAACCGCGCGCTCTACGGCGCCCACTCCGGCTTCCGCATGGAGTGCAGCGACATGCCCGAATTCGGCATCTACCTCCCGCGCATGGGCGGCAACCTTCTGCTGACCCTCCCCGAAGGTCCCTGCACCGCCCGCTATACCCCCGGACGCATGGACTACACCAAGGGCGGTATCAAGATCGAAGCCCAGGTGCTGCGCAGCAAAGACATGGCCCTGTGGCGCCTGACCAACACCGACTCGAAGACCGTCACCATCCCCGTGCGCTTCGGCGGCGTTGCCGACAAGAAATTTTTCCGTGAAGGCGACCTCGGTGTCGACGATCCGACCTGCTTCGACCTCAAACCGGAATACTGCCGCGGCAACATCTTCACCGTCTCCGGCGACACCGTCAGAGTCGAATACGGCAACAAGCAGCGGACCAGCCTCTCGCTGCTCATCCCCGCCGCGAAATCACGCATCACCGACATGCCCGTCTACGAAGGCGAAATCACCCTCGCCCCCGGTGAAAGCAAATACATCACCCTCATCCCCTCGCCTGAAATCCCCGCCGGCTTCTCGGCCTCGGCGATGATCAGCCTGGCCGAAAAGGAAAGAGCCGAACTGGCATCGTCGGTGAGCATCAGCACACCCGACCCCTGGCTCAACCCGATCGGAGGCGCGATGTCAGTCGCCGCTGACGGAATCTGGAGCGGAAAGGCATGGCTCCACGGCTCGATCGGATGGCGCACCCCCCACCTCGGATGGCGCGGCGCCTACGTAGGCAACGCCATAGGCCGCCACGACCGCGCGCTCACCCACTTCACCACCTATGCCGACAATCAGGTCACTGACATCCCCGCCACACTCTCCCATCCCCGCCAGGACAGCACCCTGAACCTCGCGCGCGCCGAAAAGCGCTGGGGCACTCCGATGTACAGCAACGGCTACATCTGCCGCCGGCCCGGAAAGAAAGACGAGATGTCGCACTATGACATGAACCTCGTCTACATCGACGCCCTCATGCGCCATTTCCGCCACACAGGCGACACCGCCGCCATGCGCCGCTTCTTCCCGGTGATCAAACGTCACCTCGCCTGGGAAAAGCTCAACTTCGATCCTGACGGCGACCACCTCTATGACGCCTACTGCTGCATCTGGGCAAGCGACGCCCTCTATTACAGCGGCGGTGCCGTCACCCACTCCTCGGCCTACAACCGCTTCGCCAACCTCATGGCCGCCCGCATCGCCGAAATCATCGGCGAAGACCCCGCGCCCTACCGCGAGGAAGCCGAAGCCATCGGCAAAGCCATCGACGCAACCCTGTGGATGTCAGACCGCGGCCACTGGGCCGAATTCAAGGACGCAGGCGGACATCAGCGCCTCCACCCCTCGGCTGCGATCTGGACCATCTACCATGCGGTCGACTCCGAAATAGCGGATCCGTTCCAGGCCTACGCCGCAACCTGCTATGTCGACAGCATGATCCCTCACATCCCCGTCCTCTCAGACAGCGGCGTGGACAACATCTCGACCATCTCCACCACCAACTGGAAACCCTACTCATGGAGCATCAACAACGTGGCCATCGCCGAAGTAATGCACACCGCCCTCGCCTACTGGCAGGCCGGACGCAACGAGGAGGCCTATAAGCTGATGAAAGCCGTGGTGATGGACAACATGTATCTCGGCGCCTCGCCGCTCAATTTCGGCCAGATCAGCCACTATGACGCCGTCCGCGGCGAGTCATACCGCGATTTCGCCGACCCGATCGGAGTCTGGAGCCGCGCGCTGACCGAAGGTCTCTTCGGCATCCGCCCCGACATGACCGCAGCCCGCCCGCAGGTAGAAATCATCCCCGGCTTCCCCGCAGAATGGAACTCAGCGTCGGTCAATCTGCCCGACATCGCCTACTCCTTCCGCCGCGAAGGAGATAAACTGATCTACACGATCGACAACCGCTATGCCCTCTCGCCCGATGTGATCATGACCGTCCCCGTCCACGGAGTGCGCTCAGTCAAGGTCAATGGCCGGACCACCCCCTGGGAGAATGTCGAAAACTCCATCGGCACACCGCGTCTGACCGTCAATGCCGGCAACGAGCCGAAACTTGAAGTGGTCATCGAGACCGCAGGCGAACTGACTGCCATCCCCACCGGGCGCACCCGCGAAGAAGGCCCCGTGAAGTTCACCGAAATGGCCGACGGCGTCCTCAAATGGTGGAAAACCGCAACCTCAGCCCCCAAAGCGCTGACTGCCGTTGCCGCCCCCGGCTTCGAAGAGATCAATCCCGCCCGCTGCGAGACAGTTGACCTGCGCAAGGCCTACAACGCCTCCGTCACCGACATCTTCCGCAACCGCTATCTCTCGCCCCGTCCGAAAGTGACCACCCTCCAGATCCCCGCACAGGGCATCGGCGAATGGTGTCACCCGAAACTGACCGCAGAGATCGACGACTCAGGTCTGCGCAGCCGCCTCGCCGAAGAAAAAGGCTGCCTCAAGACCGAACTCGGCATCCCCTTCGCCCTCCCGGCCAAGGGATCGAACGTCATCTTCACCTCGCTGTGGGACAATTACCCCGACTGCGCCTCGGTGAAACTCAGCGGCAAAGCCTCGCATCTCTACCTCGTGATGGCCGGATCGACCAACCACATGCAGTCCGGAATCGAAAACGGCTGCATCCGCATCCGCTACAAAGACGGCAGCGAGAGTGTCACTCCTCTGGTCAATCCCCACAACTGGGCCCCGATCGAACAGGATTTCTACAACGATGACCACGCCTTTGCGATGGCCCCCGGCACCAAGCCCATCTACCGCATGCACCTTCAGAGCGGACGCGTCACCCGCGACCTCGCCCGCGAAGTAGGCAAGCGCCAGGAGCTTGAAAGCACCGGCGCCGACGGCGACATCGTCGGCAGCATCCCCGGAGGAGCAGCCGTGGTGCTCGACATCCCGACCGATCCCAAACGCAAACTTGAGTCACTGGAAATCGAAACCCTTTCGGGCGACGTAGTCATCGGCCTGATGGGTCTGACCATCCAGCGCCCATAAGAGAGTGTGTTTTACCATCTCCAAGTCGTTTTTACCCCCCTCTAAAGAGATCCCGACCATGAAGCTAAAAAGCAGAACTATACTCGCCTTGGGGCTGCTCCTCGGAGGCTTCGGCGGTGTCAACGCCGTCGAAGTGACCGACTGGTATCCCGTCACCACCGAAAACAAGCCGTTTGTGCGCTGGTGGTGGCTCGGAAGCGCGGTAGACCCCGAAGGACTGACCTACAATCTTGAAGAATTCGCCTCCAAAGGAATGGGAGGCGTGGAGATAACCCCGATCTACGGAGTCAAAGGCAACGAGGCCAACGACATTCCCTATCTGTCGCCCAAATGGATGCAGATGCTCGGCCACACCATTGCCGAAGGCAAGCGCCTCGGCCTCCAGATCGACATGAACAACGGAACCGGCTGGCCTTTCGGAGGCCCTGAGGTCACCACCGCCACAAGCGCCCGGAAGCGTGTGGCCGAAAGCTGGACTGTCAGCCCCGGCAAAAAACTCAGAGAGCGCATACGCCCCTCTGACAAAAAGCAGCAGGGTGTGGCCACTCTCCAGCGCATCATAGCGGTCAACGGCGACCGCCGCCTCGACATCACCTCCCGCTTAGGACGCGACTCGCTGCTCAACTGGAAAGCACCCAAAGGGAAAGGTGACTGGAAAGTCTATGCCATTTTCTGCGGACGCACCTTCCAGAAAGTCAAACGCGCGGCTCCCGGCGGCGAAGGCCTGGTTGTCAACCACTATGACAGCACGGCCATCAACCATTACCTCGACCGCTTCGAGCGGGCCTTCGCAAGTTCAGGTGTCCCGGCCCCCGACAGCTTCTTCAACGACTCATACGAAGTCTACGGTTCTGACTGGGCCGACAACATCTTCGAGGAATTCGAACGCGACCACGGCTATAAGCTCGAACTCTATCTTCCGGAGTTTCTCGATCAGGAGAAGCACGACGACCTGCGCAGCCGTGTGGTCCGCGACTACCGCTCCACCCTCGCCCGGATGCTGCGCGAGAACTTCACCGATGTCTGGATGGCCCGTTCACACCGCCAGGGCGCACGGGTCCGCAACCAGAGCCACGGCTCACCGGCCAACATCATCGACCTCTACGCCGCAGTGGACATCCCTGAGTGTGAATCGTTCGGACAGACCGAATTCTCTATTCCGGGCCTTGTCCAGGACGGCCCCTCACGTCCGAGCGACTCGGATCCGGCGGTGCTGAAATTCGCATCCTCGGCAGCCCACGTGAGCGGCAAGAAACTCACCTCAGCCGAGACACTGACCTGGCTGACAGAGCACTTCCGCACCACACTCTCACGCTGCAAGCCCGAACTCGACCAGATGTTCTGTTCGGGAGTGAACCACGTCTATTTCCACGGCGCCCCCTACTCGCCCAAAGGCGCGGCTTTCCCCGGATGGATGTTCTACGCATCGATCAACATGTCGCCCACCAACTCGATCTGGCGCGACGCCGACTCGCTGTTCAGCTACATCAGCCGCTGCCAGGCCTTTCTGTCAGCCGGTGTGCCTGACAACGACGTGTTGCTCTACTTCCCCCTTGAGGATGTCTGGCACCGCCAGGGAGGCAATCCCTACCTGATGTTCGACATCCACAAGATGCAACAGCGCATGCCCGACATCAAGCAGCATGTCACCGACATCATGACAGCAGGCTATGATCCCGACTATATTTCCGACGCACTGACCTCAACGCTGACAGTCGGAGCCGACGGAAGACTCAAAGGGAGCGGCGAGGCAAGCTATGGCGCGATCGTAGTCCCCCCCGTGCGCTTCATGCACCCCTCGACACTCCGAAAGATCATCTCGCTCGCCCAGGAAGGAGCTACCGTGATCATGGCCGGCACACTTCCGGAGGATGTTCCGGGGCTCGGCAAACGTGAGCAGCGTCTCGACTCACTCCGCAGTCTGCTGACCACCGTGCCCGCGATCGGCACCACCCCCTGTGTGCACTCCGAAGGCAAAGGCCGCATCATAACAGCGCCTGACATCGCCTCCGGACTCAAGCTCTCAGGACTCAGAGCTGAAACCCTGCGCTCAGAGCAGAACATCTCCATGATCCGCCGCCGCAACGAAGCCGGAGGCTACAACTACTTCCTTTCCAACCTCAAAGGCAAAGCCATTGACGGGAAAGTCACCCTCGCGACTCCGGCCAAGGCCGTAGAGATCTTCGATCCGCTCACCGGAGAGTCAGGTCTGGCCCGCTGCTACGAGTCAGAAGAAGGCACTACTGCCCTGCGCCTGCAACTGAAACCCGGACAGTCTCTCCTGCTGAAGACTTTCGCCGAAAAACCGCAGCTCAACGAGTGGGGCTACATCTGTTCAGAAGGCACTCCGCTCACACTGGACCGCGGATGGTCAGTCTCTTTCGATAACAGTCAGCCGGCAATCAGCGGCACTTTCGCCACCGACACCCTCACTGCCTGGACCAAGCTCCCCGTCGAAGAAGCCA
Source organism: Duncaniella sp. (assembly GCF_029054785.1). Classification (GTDB taxonomy): domain Bacteria; phylum Bacteroidota; class Bacteroidia; order Bacteroidales; family Muribaculaceae; genus Duncaniella. The sequence continues at coordinate 12,736 of NZ_JAIDEN010000015.1, read as the reverse complement.
AGGTGAACTCAGGCACCGCGGTCTACACCGTGGAATTCAGCCTCGACAACCCCGCAGCAGCCTCCGACTGGATGCTTGACTTAGGCGACGTGCGCCACAGCGCCGACGTGACAGTCAACGGACAGCCCGCAGGCAAAGCCTGGGCGGCACCCTTCACCCTCCGCATAGGCCGCTTCCTCCAGCCCGGCACCAACCGGCTCGAAATCCGCGTCACCAACAACCAGGCCAACCTCATAGCCGACTATGAGCGCCGCGGTGTCAACTGGCGCATCTTCAAGGACGCCAACATCGCATCCGTCACCAACGCCAAGAAATTCAGCTTCGGAGACTGGGAAGAAGTTCCCGCCGGACTGAACTCAACCGTGCGCCTCATCCCACTTGAAATCAATAATCAAAAATAACCATCCAATCCGCAGATTCATGAAAAAATCAATTCTCATCGCACTTGCAATCCTGATCGGTCTGCCCTGTATGGCAGAGAAACTCCCTCCTCGCGAACAGACCCTCAAGACCCTCATCAAGGTCAATGATCTCTATCTCAAAAACCATCCCGATCCCCTGCTGGGAATCCCCTACTACTCGCGCAAAAAGGTCTACGAAGCCAACATCTGGACCCGTGCGGTCTACTTCGAAGGCCTGATGGCGCTCCACTCGATCTACCCCGACAACCGCTACTATGACTACGCCTACAACTGGGCCGACGGTTTCGACTGGGGTATGCGCCGCGACGACACCACCACCCGCAACGCCGACAACTACTGCGCCGCCCAGACCTACATCGACCTCTACCGTCTGACACCCGAACCCCGTATGCTCACCAAGACCAAGGCCTGCATGAACATGCTCGTCAACACCCCTCAGGTCGAAGACTGGACCTGGATCGACGCAATCCAGATGGGTATGCCCGTACTGGCCAAAATGAGCAAACTGACCGGCGACCAGCGCTACAATGAAAAAGCCTGGGACATGTACAGCTGGAGCCGCAACACCCTTGCCGGCGGTCTCTACAACGAGAAAGAAGGCCTCTGGTGGCGCGACAAGGACTTCGTGCCCCCCTACAAGGAACCTAACGGTAAAAACTGCTACTGGTCACGCGGCAACGGCTGGGTTGTGGCAGCCCTCGTGCGCGTACTTGACGAGATTCCCGCCGACGAACCCCACCGCGCAACCTACATCGCCGACCTCAAGGCCATGTGTGAGGCAGCCGTGAAATGTCAGCGCAAGGACGGCTTCTGGAACGTGAGCCTCCACGACGAAAGCAACTTCGGCGGCAAAGAGCTGACCGGAACCGCACTGTTTGTCTACGGCATGGCATGGGGCGTCAACAACGGCATCCTCGACCGCGCCAAGTACCTCCCCGTGATCACCAAAGCCTGGAACGCGATGGTCAACGAAGCCGTCCATCCCAACGGCTATCTCGGATATGTACAGGGCACAGGCAAAGAGCCTAAAGACGGCCAGCCTGTCGCTTACGATTCAAAGCCTGACTTCGACGACTACGGCACCGGCTGCTTCCTTCTCGCCGGAACCGAGGTCTACAAGCTGAAATAAGCCCGCAGTGCAATACTGATATTTGAATTCCCTTCCGTCAGAAAATTCTGACACTGCAAATATACGACACACTCCCCCCGCATCCGGTGCGATAATGCGGGGGGAGTGTGATTTTTATTAATCTAATGTCATTTCGTCACAAGGCCTTCGGAGTCGGTTGCGACGAAGACGGGGCGGGCGTCGGGGTTGATGGCTTCGACGCGGACGTTGTCAAAGGTGATGTTGCGCGTGTGGTTGAGCCAAAAGCCCTGGGCGGGGAGGATGCCCCACATGGTCGATTCGGGATATTCGGCTATTTTCTCATCCGTAGGCGCAGCAACGGCTTTCTGACCGCCGAGATGGCGGATGGTGATGTCGCGCAGTTCCACGTCGCAGACCGGATGGCCTTCGACTCCGGTGATCGAGCAGCCGCCTGGTCCTGCCTCGTCGATCAGAATATCGTGGAGCCGCACTCCGCTGATCGACCCGATCCCTTCAACCGGAACATCCTTCGAATAGGGGCGCGCACGGTTGGCCAGACGGATGAAGATCGGCGACTCGGTGCCGCGGATGGTGATGTCGGCGATATCGACATTGCTCATGGTGCCGCCGTCGACAATCTCAAGCGAGATGGCCGAATGGCCGTGACCGCCGGGGAAGCCGAAAAACTGCGAAGTCTGGTCGGCAGAGGGTTTGACGGTGATGCCCCTGACAATGATGTTGCGGAAACCGCCGTTTGTCTCGGTGCCGAGCTTGATGGCGTTGCAGTGGCTTGAGATCACACAGTTGCTGATGGTGATGTCCTCGCAGAGACGCGGGGAGGTGCTTTTGAGGGTTATGCCGTCATCGTCGGAATCGGCGATCATATTGCTGACGGTCACGTTGTGACATCCGTCGAGATCAAGAGCGTCGTTGTTGTAGTTGTTGCGGTTGAAGACGGTGATCCCGTCGATCCTCACACGGTCGCAGGCGAGATAGTGCTGCATCCAGCAGCCTGAATTCTTCAGCGTCACCCCTTCGATGCTGACATCCGAGCAGCGGATGAAGCGCAGCAGGTGGGGACGGGTGATCCCCTCGTCGTTCCACGAGAGTTTCGGGAAAGCACGCCCGCGGCCGTCAATGGTACCGCGGCCGCAGATCGCTACATTTGAGGCGCCGTCGGCATAGATCAGCTGTATGGTCGGAGTGACCGTGCGCAGCGAGACATAGTCGGTCGTGACCGGAGTGTAGTCGCGGATGTCCGTGCTGCCATAGAGCGTAGCCCCGTTTTCAAGGTCGAGAGTGACATTGTCGCGCAGGAAAATGCTTCCGGTCTTGAAGGCCCCGGCAGGGATCAGCACCGTGCCTCCTCCGGCTTCATTACAGCTGTCGATGGCCCGCTGGATAGCCGCGGTGCTCAGCCGGGTGGTGTCGCTGACAGCGCCGTAGTCAAGAATATTGTGGACGGCGGCGGAGGCAAAAACGGGTGCGGCGGAAACAAGCGCCGACAAAACAAATGGCTTTATCAAGGATTTCATGGATTGGATGGTTGTTTATACACATACACTGTTTTTAGAGGTCGTTTAAAAACAATAGTTAAAATCTGAGCGAAAGTTTTGAGATGAAGAGCCATAGGCGCCCAAAACTTTCGCAGGCGACGGTATTATATTTTTTCCTTTTAATAATTTCATGTGTGAGAATTTTTAAAGTTACCTGAGCCTTGGTGTCTCTTTTGCTAAATTGTTGAAATTCGTCAGTCGCATAGCTCGCTATGCTCCTTTCTCATTTACAACAATTTATCTAAAAGATACACCACTCTGATTTTAACTCTTGGTTTTAAACAACCTCTTAACACCTACAAATTTAAAGATTGTTTCCCTATTTTGCGAAAAAAGCGCTATCTTTGTTTTCAATCGAACGTTCAGCCACCATGAAAAATTCCCTCCGAATACTGACCATGCTGATTCTGACCGCCGGACTGCTGACGGGCTGCGGCTATGGACGCAGATCTGTCAGGACCTATCCCGACAGGGAGCGTTTCAAGGTGATCGGCATAGACGTCAGCTCACACAACGGCGAAATCGACTTCCGCAAGGTGGCCGCCGAGGGGATAGAATTTGTCATCATCAAGGCGACCGAAGGGGGAACTTTCAAGGACAAGAAATTCATCGACAACATACGCATGGCCCGTGAGGCCGGCCTGAAAGTCGGCGCCTACCACTTTTTCCGCTTCGACACTCCGGGCTACATGCAGGGGCTCAACTTTCTGAACTCCGTCAACGGGCGCGACCTTGACCTTCCGCTGGTCATCGACCTTGAGGAATGGGCCAATCCGAACAGCCAGCCGACAACAATGGTGCTCCACCGGCTGTCCGAGATGCTCGACCATCTTGAAAACCACGGCTACCGGGTGATGATCTACACCAACAAGAACGGATTCGCCCGCTTCGTCAAAGGACGTCTCGAAGGCTACCCTCTCTGGATCTGCTCGCTTGTCGACGAACCGGAGGGAATGGAGTGGCAGCTCTGGCAAGGAACCCACAACGGATGGATCAACGGCATCAACGAACGCGTCGACATCAACGCCTTCAACGGAAGTCCCGCCGAATGGGCCGAATTTGCCTCCGGATGCCGGGCTGAAAGCACAATAAAGCGCTAAACGCCACGTTTATATAAAGATATATTCTATATAAATATATTCCACTCCCCTGTCACTGCAATGAACCAAAAGTCACATTATAATATATTATTCATCCTGCTCATAGCCCTGCTCGCCATTCCGGTCAGGGCCTTCGGCTTCAGCACCGGGGTCTACGCCTCCTCGTCCGTGCTCTCGTCAGGCCGATGGGTAAAAATCAGCGTAGAGGAGACCGGGCCGCATTTCATCCCCTCGTCCACACTGCGCTCCTGGGGCTTCAGCAACCCTGAAAATGTCCGCATCTACGGCTACGGAGGCCAACGCATATCCGACCATCTGACCCAGTCGCTCTATGTCGACGATCTTCCGGCAGTGCGCTGCGAGATGACCTCAGGCGGCATTGTCTTCTATGCCGAAGGTCCTGTCACATGGAAACATGAACGCGCCGACATATTCACCCACTCGCTCAACCCATATTCAAAACTGGGATACTATTTCCTGACCGATTCGCGCCCCGGCTCGGATGTCTCTCTCCCTCTCGAAGGAAGCGGCCAGGCCCAAGGCGAACCGGCCACGGCTTTCACCGAACGCCTCTTCCACGAACTCGACCAGACGGCCCCGGCAGAGAGCGGCCATCAGCTTGTCGGCGAAGATTTCCGCTTCACGCCAAAACGGACTTTCAATTTCCAGCTTCCAGACCGCGTGGAGGGGAGCGATGTCTGGATGCAGTGTGAGTTCTACGGCAAATCCGTAAGCTCGCCGATCATACTCTCGTTCACAGCCAACGGCCAGGCACTTCCAGCCGGAAACAAAGACGCAGTCTCAGGAGGCAACAACGACAACTGGGGCGACACCTGCCGCCTGCGCAAGCGATTCACAATCAGCGGCAACACTCTTGCCCTCGGCATCGGCATCAGCGTCAGCGGCTCACTGAGGCTTGCCAATCTCGACAAACTCGACATCACCTACACCCGCCGCCTGGCGCTCCCGGCCAACGGCAAGCTCGTCTTCACCTCTGACAGCCGCTCGCTGAAACTCTCCGGCACCTCAGCCGAAACACGCGTCTGGGACGTCACCGATCCCCTGCGCCCGACAGCCATGAGAACTGGCTCCGACGGCAACGCCTCCGTCTGGACAAACGACTATAACGGACTGCGCACCTACTGCGCATGGACCTCGACCGCCGGACTCCCTCAGCCGCGCCTGGTCAGGGAGACTGAAAATCAGGACATCCATGCCGCCGAGGTGCCTGACATGGTCATCATCTCTCCGGCCACACTGCTCCCACACAGCAACCGCATCGCTGCAATCCACACCGCCGCCCCTGACAACATGAAAGTGCTCATTGTCACCGACGAGCAGGTCTACAACGAATTCGGATCGGGCTGCGCCGACGTCAACGCAATGCGCCGGATGCTCAAGATGTTCTACGACCGCGGCAACGCGGACCCCTCAGGAGGCACACTCAAATATGTGCTGCTGATGGGAGGCGCCACTCATGACCACCGACGCCTCACCTCCGCAATGTCCTCCAGTTCAGCCATCACCCTCCCCATCTGGCAGACAGAGCTTTGCAACAACGAGAGCTTCTCATACTGCTCGGACGACGTACTGACTTTCCTCGACGACAATTCCGGCCTGAACCCGGCCACGGCAAAATCCGCCATAGCTGTCGGACGCATCCCCGCACGGTCGGCTGACGCGGCTGAGGTCTATGTGCGCCGCCTTGAGAAATATGTGGCCGCACCGCCGCAGGGCGAATGGCGAAGCCGTCTGATGATGTTTGCCGACGACGGCAACAACGGCGACCACATGGAACAGACAAAAAAAATGGAAGCCAATATGCTCGCAACCCCGTCAGGACGCGGATTCACATACAACAAAGTGTTCATCGACGCTTACAGCCTGACCGACGGCACCTCGAAAGAAGCCTCAGGCCGAGTGTTTTCCCTTCTCAACGACGGAGTGATCATCTGGGCCTACATAGGCCACGGCTCTATCAACTCCCTCTCCGGCGAAGGCATCTTCACCCCCGCCAATCTCAACAGTCTCTACCTGCGCCAGGCACCATTCTTCTATGCCGCCACCTGTTCTTTCGCCAGGTTCGACGGCTCTGAGACCTGCGGCATGGAATCTCTGCTGCTGAGTGACAACGGCGGCATTATCGGCGGACTTTCAGCCGTCCGTCCGGTCTACATCAGCCGCAACGGTGTACTTTCAGCCAATTTCGGACTCGTAGCCCTCACGCGCGATGCCGACGGGCGCATGATGCCGATGGGCGAGGTGGTCCGCCAGGCCAAGAATCTGACCAACAAATCCACGGATGACGACAACATCCGCCGCTATATCTACTTCGGCGACCCCGCCCTGAGGCTGGCAACCCCGACGAACACCGTCAGACTCCTCTCGGTCAACGGTGTCGAAGTCAGCGACGAGTCCCAGCCTGAGCTGAAAGCCATGGGTCGTCCGGTGGTCAGAGGTGAGATCTGCGACAGCGAAGGCCGGCGTATCAGCAGTTTCAACGGATGGCTGTCGCTGACCCTCTTCGACGCCGAACGCAGCCTCATATCCGAAGGCCGCGGAGGCGACGACGGGAAACAGGTCCCCTTCGATGAAATGGGCGAACGCCTCTATGCCGGACGCACCGCCGTGACCGACGGAACCTTCGAGATCATCATCCCCATGCCCTCGGAAGTATCCGAAAACTACCGGCCCGCCACAGTCAGCCTCTTTGCGGCTGCCGATGACGGTACAGAGGCTTCAGGCGTGAGCCGCAATCTTTACGTCTACGGTTTTGACGACGATGCACCTGCCGACGACACCCCTCCGGTCATCGAGTCGCTCTATCTTGACCACGAAAGTTTCCGCCCGGCCGATGTCGTCGGTCCGACACCAGTCCTCATAGCCCGCGTCAGCGATGACGTAGCCCTCAATATGTCCAACCTCGGTGTCGGCCATCAGATGAGCGTCCGCATCGACGACGACATGAACCTTACCGACATCTCCAACGGATATACGCCCGACATCGACGGATCACCCTCAGGCACGATCTTCTACCAGCTTCCCGAACTGAGCGCCGGAAACCACACCGCCACACTCAAGGTCTGGGACACTGCCGGCAATCCCTCCTCGGCCTCAATCGACTTCTTCGTCAGTCCCAACCTCGCCCCGAAGATCTTCAACATCTACACCGATGCCAATCCCGCATCCGTGCAGGCCAATTTCTATGTGGTCCACAACCGCCCCGAAGCCACTCTGACCGTCAGGATCGAAATCTATGATCTCTCAGGACGCCTCATCTGGGACTCGGAGACAACGGGCAAGTCCGACATGTATGCCTCGACCCCTGTCACCTGGAATCTCACTGACCGCGCAGGATCGAAAGTCACCCGCGGAATCTACCTCTACAAGACCACTGTCAGCACCGGAGGCAAGTCGTCGACCATGACCAGGCGCATAGCCGTCGCTCCCCGATAGACCGCCCCAAGCTCCACACATTTCGCCCCTGAAAATGAACATTTCGCCAGGCTTGATTTTTATAACAAGGTAAAACTTATTATACCAAGTTATGAAAAAGCTATTTCTATCAGCAGCGCTCGTAGCCACAATAATGATGGTAAGTTGCAGCGCCGAAAAGAAAGCCGAGGACGAGGGTGCTTCCCTGAAGGCGAAAATCGAGAACTGCTCTGATCCGGACAGTCTGAAAATCTATGTCAGACAAGCCAAAGACTATGCCGACAAGCTCATCAGCGAAGGCAAAGACTCCGCAGCCGAAACTTTTCTCGGCGAAGTCACTCCTGCCGTCCGTGCCAAGGACCCTGCCGCAGCCTTAGGACTCACCGCTCTTGACATCAAAGCCAAGGCCGACTCCACTTTCGAGGCTACCAAGGAATCAGCCAAAGAACTCGCCGATTCGACCTCCAAAGCTGTCAGCGACAAAGTGAGCGATGCCAAGGAAGCCATCAGCAACGCAGCCGAACAGACCAAGGAAAAAGCAGCCGCAGCTGCTGAAAGCGCCAAGAAGAAAACTGCCGAAGCCGCACAGGCCGGTGCCGACAAAGTGAAAGACCTGATGGGTCAATAACTGAAATCCACATAATTAACTCATAGACCGGACCATTCCAGCCCCTTTGGAATGGTCCGGTTTTTCAACATTTTCGCTTGGGTTTTCAACATTTTTATTCAGGTTTTCAACACTCGGACATAGGGTTTTCAACATTTTGCCTGCGGGTTTTCAACATTCATACCCCAGGTTTTAAACATAGTTTTCAACACTGTTGAAAATATGTCAATAACTATGTTGATAAAAATGTTAATAACTTTTTCAACATTTTTTCTCGAAAAATTTGGTGGTTTCAAACAAAAGGCGTAATTTTGCACTCACAAAACGGCTCCTTAGCTCAACTGAATAGAGCATCTGACTACGGATCAGAAGGTTACAGGTTTGAATCCTGTAGGAGTCACACAAAAAGCCGCCCCGATGCGATAAAGCAGCCGGAGCGGTTTTTCTTTTACACGTTTTATTCTGATCCATTGACAGACCGCGCTTTCTGTCGGCCCATTGCCATCGGATCAGAGTCAGAGCCGGATCACTTGGCGCGTTTGAGTCTGCCGACCGAATCTTTGACCTTCCCGATTTCATGCAGAGCCAGAACCGCGGCGGTCAGAGTGGCAAGCTGGAGAGTCACGTGGAGAATACAGTGGACGATGTGGCGACGGCGACACTTGGCGCTGTCTTCCTGATGCAGATGTTTGAGGATTTCCATAGTGAGGTGTGTGTTTATGTTTCAAAAAAGATAGAATCAGTTTCTCTATTTAGAAAAACACCATCCCCGAAGGATGGTTCTCGCTTTAACCTTATTTAGATAGCCGCCCCGACGCGCCCCCTGCAACAGCCACAAAAACAAAAGGCTGTCATCACGACAGCCTTTTTGCTCTTTAACCTTAAATCTAATACCATGAAAACACAGTGCAAATATAGTAACTATGTCTTAATAACCGACGGGATCACGGAAAGTTCACCGCACAGATGAGTTTAACACACGTTAACACTGATCTCCCCGAAAAATGTTGTAATTTAGCATCTCTAAACAGCGCAATCAGGTCTCAGACCCGACAAATCGCATTTCTCTAACCGACATATACCCACCTATCATAATGAGTACACGCCTTTTAGTGATTGACGATGAAGAATCAATCTGCGAGATTCTGAAATATAACCTTGAAAAGGAAGGCTACCAGGTCGACATGGCTTTCAGCGCCGAAGAAGCGCTGGAAATGGACCTGATACCCTACGACCTCTTCATTGTCGACATCATGATGGAACGTCTGAGCGGATTTGACTTCGCAAAACGCCTGCGCAACTCATCGGCAACCGAAGAGACCCCGATCATCTTCTGCTCCGCGCTCAACGGCGAGGACGACACCGTGATGGGCCTCAACATAGGCGCCGACGACTACATCACCAAGCCATTCAAGATCAGCGAGATGATTGCCCGCGTCAACGCCGTGCTGCGCCGCACCCAGATTGCCCGCCGCGCCCGCGAAGCCGCAGCTGCCGCAGCGGACAACAGCGTGCTTGAACCCCAGATAGTCTATCAGGGTCTGCGCATCGACCCCAACGACAAGGCTTGCAGTCTCGACGGCGAGAAAATAGCCCTCACCAAAACCGAACTTGAGATCCTCGCCTTCTTCCTGACCCACCGCAACCGCATCTACTCGCGCGAAGAGATCATCCGCCACGTATGGGCCGATGACGTTGTGGTCACCAACCGTACAATCGACACAAATATCACTCGTCTACGAAAAAAAATCGGCCGCTATGGCAACAACATAGAGACCCGCCTCGGATTCGGCTATGGTTTTAAAGAGAAGGATTAGTTATCACTGGCGTCTGTTCATACCGATCGCGACGATACTCTGCATTGTCTTCGGACTCATCATCTACTATCAGTACAAACGAGAGGCCGACTACCGCGCCCAGATCTTCAGCGCGGAACTTGAGCTCATCGACAACCGCATCCTCAACGTCTATGAAGAGGACGTCAACCTGCGCACCTTCCTGAACTTCCTTCAGAAATTCTTCAAGGGATCAGTCTTTGAGGGCGTGAGAGTCAGCGTGTATTTCGATGGCAACCTCCAATACTCCCTCGGCACCCCGATTCCGGTCGACAACAACGGACTGACCCTCCGCGGCTACGGAATCGATGACGACAGCGACAACGGAATAGTGTCCGGACGCGTCCTCGGAAGCGACGAAGACTGCGAGCTTTATCTTTTCTCAACAGCTGAAAGCGCCGATGGCCGAGTCACCATCAGAACAGCCCTGCCTTACAGCGACAACGTCCATGATGCCATCGACGTTGACTCCACCGTCTGGCTGGTCATCATCGGCTGCCTCCTGACCACCCTTCTGGTCACCTACTACTTCACCCGCATGCTATCGCGCAACGTGGTGCTGCTGAAAGACTTCGCCTACCGCGCAAGTACAGGAGGCCGCTTCACCGGCGAAGACAAGTTTCCGCGCAACGAACTGGGCGACATCTCCCGCGAGATCATCAAGCTCTACCGCGAGAGACTGAAAGCGATGGAACTCATCAAAAAAGAGCGAAAAGTCGCGATCCATGCCATCGAGGAAAAAGTCAAGATCACACGCCAGCTGACCAACAATATCAACCACGAGATCAAAACCCCCGTCGGCATCATCCGCGGCTACCTCGAATCAATCATCGCCGACCCGGAGATGGATGTCGAAACGCGCAACCGCTTCCTTGACCGCATGCTCATGAATGTCGAGCGACTGACCGACCTGCTTAATGACGTCTCAACCATGACCCGCCTTGAAAACGGCGCCGACATGATCTCGGTCGAAAAAATCGACATGCACGATCTCGTCTATCAGATCGAAAGCGACCTCCCGGCCAACAATCTTGCCGGAAACCTCGAATTTTCATTTGACATTCCGATGGAGTGCAATGTCTCAGGAAACTACAATCTGCTCCAGGGAATGGTCTGCGGTCTCATCCGCAATGCCTCACTCCACTCCGGAGGCACTGAGACCGGACTCAGGCTCATCTCTGAAAACAAACGTTTCTACGTGTTCTCGTTCTATGACAACGGCAATGGCGTCAGCCCCGAACACATCCCGCACCTGTTCGAGCGCTTCTACCGCGTCGACACAGGCCGCTCCCGCAAAATGGGAGGCACAGGCCTCGGCCTCCCCATTGTCAAGAGCACAATCATATCTTTGGGCGGCACAATCTCCGTCCACAACCGATCGACAGGCGGCCTGGAATTCATCTTCACCCTCCCGAAATGGAGCGAGGAGCAGCAAAATGCATGATTGCCATATAAATCCGCTAAGTAACTCTTGAAAATTAATTTATACTTCCTGCGGTTACTTTGGATAAACATATTACGTTTAATTTTTTAAGAGTTACTTATAATAATATATGTGATCCGAGCGACATATATTATTCCGCAGATCAGAGGAAGCGACCGAGATCAAAATGCCTGAACAGCGCTTCCCACTGCCGGTCATAACCGCCGGCCTTATTGTTTACCGCATGGAGCGTCATGGAGACATCCGACCGACTGTTGACAATATTCGAACGGCTTCCGTCGGAATAGCACTTGACAACCTCAGTGCCACGCAGCAGCCCCATCGCCTTAAACCAGAAATCGTCAGTGGTCGGACAGAGCGACATGAAAAGTTTCTCGTCAAACACACGCTCGTCAAGCGACCGGGGCGGATAGAGCACACCTCTGACACCTTCAGGCTGCAACAGCCGCGAAGGCTCGCAGTCATCCTGCGCGAATGACCAGCTGATGAAAGGCAGATCAAGCTGTCCGCCGGCAACCTTCATAATCCGGCATCGCGGCGCGACGACCGCCCCCGGATGACAGATGTGGGAATTGACAAGAGTGGAAATAAAATCATAATCATAGAGTATGTCGTCGTCCACCGTGACAATCGTAGCCTCCGGAAAATCATGCAACACGGGCAGCAGCTTGGTGTAAGGACCGACATCGCGAGTAAAGCGGATCTCAAGCCCACGGCGCTCAAGCAGCCTGAGCGAGCCCGGAATCCGGCCTTTCCCCTCAAACTCATGGCCGAGAGAAAGAATGATACGGTTGGGCTTCACGGTCTGCTCCATCACAGACTCGATTGTCAGAGCAACTCCGTGGATGCGCCGCCCGAATGTAGAAAGAGACACGATAAGCTCCTCCCCGCAGCAACGCTCCGAAGTCACGCCCGGATCAGAACGGTAAAGCAGGTTCTGAATCAGCAACGGGGCGATGTGGTTCTCTATCACTCCCTGTTTAAGCCCCGACATCTGCCAGTCAATATAGTCTTTGTCGGGATAGGAAAGCAGCAGTGTTTTGAGTTTTCCAAAAAAGTTAGTCATAAAGGTCGGTTTGTTGGCCACTACAAAAGTACATAAAAACAGTGAATTTTCATCACATTCAGCCCCATGATTTATTCGGAAAATCCTGATTTTCATCCATTAACGCATCCAAGCACAATGCTCAATACATTGTATATCAATAAATTACCCCCCCCAATCCGCGATTTGAACATATTTTATT
>NZ_JAIDEN010000149.1 GCF_029054785.1 Duncaniella sp. | reverse complement strand
CTTTCTCATTTACAACAATTTATCTAAAAGATACACCACTCAGATTTTAACTCTTGTTTTTAAACAACCTCTTAACTTATCGGGAGTATCCATGCTCCCGATTCTTTTCATTTTAATACCATATCAATCCAATGCATCAAAGTACAATTTATCTGACAATGCTTGCATTAAGCGCATCAATTGCCACAAAGGCTGAGAATCCGGATGCAGTCTATCAGACTTATCCGACCTATTCGGGTGAAGATCTTGAACTGACAGTCGACAGCAAGGGGACCCGTTGGCGTCTGTGGTCGCCGAAAGCAGAGGCCGCACGTGTCATTATCTATGACAGCGACCGCAATACTAAGGCTGTGGATACCATTGCCATGACCCGCAGCGAAGGTGGAACCTGGGTTGCTGGTGTGCCGCGTCAGCTTTACGGATCATTCTACACTTTTTCAATCCTCGACAATGGCAAATGGCTCGATGAGACTCCCGGAGTCTGGGCGAAGGCCGTAGGGACAAACGGACATCGGGCAGCCATCATAGATTTAGCCGCCACTGATCCCGCCGGATGGGCTTCGGACCGCGGCCCGCGGATCAGCCATATCAATGACGCTGTGATCTATGAAATGCACCATCGTGATTTTTCAGTCCATCCGTCATCCGGAATCGTGAATAAAGGCAAATTCCTAGCCTTGACCGAAGAAGCCACTACGGCCCCCGGCGGTGAAGCGACCGGCATTGACCATCTGAAGGAACTTGGAGTCACACATGTCCACATTCTGCCGTCTTACGACTACAACAGTGTGGATGAGGCCAATCTCCCCTCCAATCAGTACAACTGGGGCTATGATCCCTATAACTACAATGCGCCTGAAGGATCCTACTCGACAAATCCGGCAGATCCGGCTGCGAGAATCACTGAAATGAAGAAAATGGTCAAGAATCTTCATGACAACGGGATCGGAGTGATCATGGACGTGGTCTACAACCATACGGCTGATAACGACGAATCGAATTTCTCGCTTACCGCTCCCGGTTACTATTACCGCCATCGTCAGGACGGTACTTACAGCGACGCCTCAGGCTGCGGCAATGAAACTGCCTCGGACCGACAGCAGATGCGCGACTATATTGTCAACTCTGTCAGATACTGGGCCAAGGAATATCATATCGACGGTTTCCGTTTCGATCTGATGGCCATCCACGACACGGAGACAATGAACCAGGTCGCTGCGGCTTTGAAGGAGATCAATCCTGACATCTTTGTCTATGGCGAAGGCTGGACTGCCGGAGATTCTCCGCTGCCGGCAGAGCGGCGCGCCCTGAAGGAAAATGTCAGCAAGATGCCTGAGATCGCGGTGTTCAGCGATGACCTGCGCGACGCTGTCAAGGGGCATTATACCGATGCCTCTGACCGGGGCTTCGCGACAGGCAAACCGGGGCTTGAGGAAACCGTTAAAATCGGTATCGTCGGCGCCACGGCTCACCCTCAGGTAGATTATTCTAAAGGCAACAATTCAAAATTCGCCTACGCTTCGTCGCCGACACAGATCATCAATTACGTCTCGTGTCACGATGACCTCATGCTGACAGACAAATTGCGCAAGTCGATGCCCGATGCAAGCGAGGCCGACCGTCAGCGCGCGGCCCGTCTTGCCCAGACGATCGTGTTTACTTCGCAAGGCACACCTTTCATGTTTGCCGGTGAAGAAATTTTCCGTGACAAAAAGGGAGTGCACAATTCCTATAAATCGCCTGATTCAATCAACGCGATCGACTGGAATCTCAAACACATCAACCGTGAACAGTTCGACTATTACCGCGAACTGATCAAACTCCGCAAAGAGCATCCCGCATTCAGAATGACCACTGCCGGGCAGGTAGCCGCTCATCTGAAGTTTGACAATGTCAAGGAACCGAACCTGATTTCCTACTCACTGACCGACCATGCCAATGGCGACGAGTGGAAAGAGATAAAAGTGATCTTCAACGGCTCTGACGAAGCCCGCGAGGTCAAAATCCCGCGTGGAAAATGGATCGTGATTGCCGACGACGGCAAAATATCTGCTTCAGGCCTCGGAGAGAGCAAAGGCGGAAAAGTGACCGCGGCTCCTCGCTCGGCTCTGATCCTCGCACTCCCGAAGTGAGACTTGAAACGGGACGCGTTGACAGGATTGCGCCCGTAAGAAATATATTCTGAACATTTCCGCCGGGACCGGGTGCCAGACATCCGCTCCCGGCGGACTGTTTTTTTGCCATTCTGTAAATTTTATCACTCCGGAAGTCTTTTGTTTGTGACAGAGGCGGGCCGAATCAGGAAAATGGTTAATTTTGCAAAATAGAAATTTTCACAGGAATTTTTTTTAATTGGAATAATTATTTATCTGAATACCGTCGTGGAAAATAAAAAGAAACCAACCGCAATGCTGCGAATGCACTGTCCGGACCAACCGGGAATTATAGCAGTCATTACCGATTTCATCACAACCAACAGAGGGAACATCATCTATCTTGACCAGTATGTCGACCGGCAGAACGGAATTTTTTACATGAGGGTCGAATGGGAGCTGGAGAATTTTATGATTCCAACCGAGAAGATCGACGAATATTTCAACACTCTCTATGCCAGGCGCTATGAGCTGACTTACCGCATAAGTTTTTCAAGCCGGCGTCAGCGGATGGCTATTTTCGTCAGCAAGATGTCACATTGTCTTTATGACATGCTCGCGCGCCACATGGCCGGAGAGTGGGATGTCGACATTCCGGTCATCATCAGCAACCACCCGGACCTGGCGATCGCCGGTAAGCAATTCAACATTCCGTTCGAGCATATTCCGGTGACCCGCGACAACAAGGCTGAGATGGAACAGCGTGAATTCGAGATCCTTGACCGCTATAAGATTGATTTCATCGTCCTTGCGCGCTACATGCAGGTGCTGTCCGAGGATTTCATCAGCCGCTATCCCAACCGCATAATCAACATCCATCATTCATTCCTTCCGGCATTCATCGGTGCGAAACCCTATCATCAGGCTCATGAACGGGGAGTGAAACTGATCGGAGCAACAAGCCACTATGTCACCGCCGACCTTGATGCCGGACCTATCATCGAGCAGGATGTGGCCCGGATCACACATAAGGACACCATTGACGAGCTTGTCAAGAAAGGGCGGGATCTTGAAAAAATAGTCCTGTCACGCGCGGTGGAGAAACACATACAGCGCAAGATATTGACTTATAACAATAAGACCGTCGTGTTCAGCTGACGATCATGTCGGTTTTAAAAGTTGTTTCCGGATAAGAATTTAGCAATTTTTTCATTGGCCCGGTTAGGAATAAATGAAAATTATGACTACTTTTGCAGTTGTGTTGATTCGGCAGACCGTCCGGGCTTCACGATTCCATTATCCGATAGGAAAAAACAATAACGATAAACATTTTTTTTCACTCAACTATTGAGCAATATAACAATTGCTGAAAGACATTAGATATCGAAAAAACATCAACCGTAACTAAAAAAGCCGCGAGGCTTTGATCCAATTAACCCATACAGTATCTCAAACTCCAAAATTCAGAAAACCACTCATGGACAGCAACGAAAAGAAAAGCAAACGCCCACGTATAGGTGTTCGCCCCATCAATTCAGACAGTGTAGAAAACCGTAGCGACTTCTCATCTCAGGAAGGTGGACATGAGGGCCAGGAACGCCATCAGGCTTCTTATGGCAACAACACTTATGGTAACAACCGTCCTTACCAGCCGCGCCCTTACAACAACAACCGTCAGGGCGGCTATAACAACAACCGTTACAACAACAATAACAATCAAGGCGGCTATAACCGTTACAACAACAATAACCGCTACAATAATAACTATCAGCCCCGTCCGCAGGCCAATCCCCAGCACGAGGGAGAGCCTCAGACTTCAGCCGAGGGCGTAAACCAGACTTCGGCAGAAGGCGATAACGCCGGCTCCAATTACCAGCCGCGCTATAACAACAACCGTTACAACAACCAGGGCGGCTACAACAACAACCGTCAGGGCGGTTATAACAACAATCGTCAGGGCGGCTACAACAACAACCGTCAGGGCGGCTACAACAACAACCGCCAGGGTGGTTACAACAACAACCGTCAGGGTGGCTATAACAACCAGGGCGGCTACAACAACAACCGCCAGGGTGGTTACAACAACAACCGTGGGGGGCTGG
>NZ_JAIDEN010000148.1 GCF_029054785.1 Duncaniella sp. | reverse complement strand
GTTGTAGGTGCGTATCCTGACAAGATCGTCAGGTTCGGGCTGACGGTTGTCTGAGAGAAGCGCTTTGAGTTTTTTGAAAAGAGACATCATTGAAAAATAAGTGAGATTAACTTTTTGAGATAACGGCGGATGCGTTGGGCTTTGTATGTCGCAGATACCTGACTGAGAATGAAATCGACATCCTTGTCTCTGATCGCCTTATAGATATACTCATTGTCATCGTCGGCAATCCGTCTGACATGATGCCACAGGTTGCTGTCGGCGAGTTGTTCGGTCATCCATGCTTTCAGTTCCACATCGGTTTCCTTAAGATATTCTTTTCGTTGGAGCGCAGTGCTTAAAAACACATTTTTCAGTTCAATTGCTGTGGTTCTTACGGCAAACTGATTGCAATGTTCCAATGCTATGGCCGTTTTCTGTAAGGATTGTTCTTTGAGGTCCTCCCACAGATAGGGATTGAATCTTGATGTCAGACCACCGGTGCGGTAGTTGTAGCCAGCATAATCAATTATCGAATAGCTGCCGATATGTGGAAACAGATGGAGATTGAACATCAGATCCTCGCCCATGCGGAATCCGGTCGGAGTGACACCGGCTGACTTTATGAGTTTTATCTTATAGAGTTTCGCCCACACGCAGACATCAAGACGGTTGACTCCGAAAAAGGATATGAAATATTTATCCATGAGTTCCGGCTGCGTTATGACCTGAGGGGTGACAAAAGTCTGCGACCGTCTCCGTATCATTCCCATCACCCGATATGATTGCATCTGAACTACGTCAGCCCCAGTCCGGCTCATTTCAGCTACTTGGCGCTCAATAGCTTCACATTCAATATAGTCGTCTGAATCGACAAACGTGACCATGCCGTCAGGGTTTGAGTTTATGACATGGTCCAGGCCAGAAAAGCGGGCTTTGTCCACTCCCTCGTTCCGCGTCTTGTCTATCAGGTGTATTCTATCCGGAAATTCAGACTTGTATCGTTGGCATATATCCGCAGAATTGTCAGTGGAGCAGTCATTGACCAACACAATCTCAATGTCGGAATATGTCTGTGACAGGATCGAATCCACGCATTTGCCAAGATAGCCTGACGCGTTGTAAACAGGTACTATGACTGATACTTTGCTGCTCATGATTGTATTATTCATAGGATATATAGAAAAAATCAGAGACTTCTGACGCTGTCCGTGGCGGACGTTGCCGAAGTCTCTGATTTTAATTATGGCTGATGAGATTGCCTTCGGGAGAAAACCTTAGGCGTTCTTTACTTTGTCAACAATTGCTTTGAAAGCAGCGGGGTTGTTGAGGGCGAGGTCGGCGAGAACTTTGCGGTTGATCTCGATGCCGGCTTTGTGGATGAGGCCCATGAGCTTGGAGTAAGAAAGATCTTCAAGACGAGCAGCTGCGTTGATACGCTGGATCCAAAGGGCACGGAAGTTGCGCTTTTTGTCCTTGCGGTCACGGTAAGCGTAGGTGAGACCCTTTTCCCAGGTGTTCTTGGCTACGGTCCACACGTTGCGGCGGCAACCGAAGTAACCACGGGTGAGTTTCAGGATTTTTTTGCGGCGAGCTCTTGAAGCTACATGATTTACTGATCTTGGCATTTTGAAAAATGAGTTGTGAACGTCAGCGGCACATCATTGCACTTAAATTCATTTTTAGGTGGCTGACCGTTCGGTTTAAAGAATTGAATTAGAAATCACGATTTTAAGATAGTGAAAACTTCCTTACTTGAGAGCGAGGAGTGACTTGACGTTTGAAGCGTCGCAGCCGGCAACGAGTGAGAAGTGAGTCAGGTTGCGTTTCTGCTTTTTGGTCTTCTTGGTCAAGATGTGGCTCTTGAAAGCGTGTTTTCTCTTGATTTTTCCTGATCCGGTAAGGGCGAACCTCTTTTTGGCACCGGAGTTAGTCTTAATCTTGGGCATTTGTTAGAGTAAGTTGATATTATGTAAGTTATTGCTGTTTTTTCTTTGGACTGATCATGATGATCATGCGCTTACCTTCGAGCACGGGCATCTGTTCTACCTTGCCATACTCCTCAAGGTCGTTGGCGAAGCGCAGCAACAGCACTTCACCCTGTTCCTTGAAAAGGATGGAACGGCCTTTGAAGAATACATAAGCCTTGACTTTGGCACCTTCCTGAAGGAAGCCAAGAGCATGCTTGAGCTTGAAGTTGTAGTCGTGGTCGTCGGTTTGCGGCCCGAAGCGTATTTCCTTGACCACCACCTTGGTAGCCTTGGCTTTCTGCTCTTTCTGGCGCTTTTTCTGCTGATAGAGAAACTTCTGGTAGTCGAGTATCTTGCACACCGGCGGGTTGGCGGTGGGCGATATCTCTATGAGATCGAGCTCCAGCTCTTCGGCTTTATTGAGAGCCTCCTGAATGGTGTAGATGCCTGGCTCTACATTGTCGCCGACAAGACGAACCTCTCGGGCGCGGATACGCTCGTTGGTGTTATAGGGGTCTTTGGCAGCTGCACGAT
>NZ_JAIDEN010000147.1 GCF_029054785.1 Duncaniella sp. | reverse complement strand
CGAAGGAAAACTTTGGTGCATGTATTCATACGCGTTTGATTTAGAGATTTGATGCGAAGGTAGGTAGTGTTCAAATGGTGGACTCAGACACCCGGTTAAGGGTAATTCCCACCGATAATCCACCGTAGTTCCACCGCGTCAAATCTTGGGTGGAGCAAACAGATTATCAAGCTCTTGCTTTGATATTTTGACGATTCTTCCGACTTTGATTTTGCTTATGCCGTAGGTCTTTACATAATGATAAATCTGGTCGCGTGTCATGCTGTATTTTTCCATAGCTTCCGGAATCGTATAGTACTCCGGCTCATTGACAGCAACACCTTTCGCCTTGTCGAAATGCCATTTCGAATAGCGGGCCTCGCAACCAACTTTCATTTTCGGGATTCTCTCTTTTGAGACAAGATTGTAGATTGCCGAGAGCGTCATACCATAACGCTCCTGAATCTCCGCTGCCGTGTACCATTCGGTAATTTCTTCTTTCGGGGCAGACTTGGCAAAGAACCGCTCGATGTGCGGCTTGCTCCACAGAGTTTTTCCTCGTTGGGTTATCTTTGGGAAGTTGTTTTCTTTCGTCGCCTTGAATAGCCACGAATTACTGATGCCGAATTTCTCCAGCACCTCTTTTGTGGTATAGAACTCCGTTATAGGTTGCTTCTCCTTTGCCGGACGTAACTGATAAAGATGTGAACCATCGAAAAGAGAATCAAGGCTATTTCTGCTGATAAGAGTTTTTCCCTTGAACTGGAAACAAGGGATAGAATTAGCGGCGAGATAATTGTAGATTGAAGCCCTACATACTCCGAGAAGTCTGGCACATTGAACCGGAGTTATGAATAGGCGTTTGTCATCGCTCATTTGAGGCATTGATGCCTTGGCTTGTTCACGCTCGACATGCTGTTTGCGCTTCGCATCCTTGTAGGAGTGTTCGGCGCATCTTTTACAGCAATAACGTGTCGTACATTTTCTTGCTATGAACGTGCTGCCACACCATTCACAGGTCTTGGTGATTTCGATTGTACTGCTCATTTTACGTTGTTATTTCTGTTAATTTTCTGTTAAAAGTGTCTAACCGCGTCTATTGGTGTCTAAGGATGTCTAAACCCTCTACTGCCTCTCTGACAGGTTAGCCCCGATTGAGTAACGAGATACAATCGGGATACAAAAATGGGCGTAAAATCGAGCAGAAACGGTTAAAACCGAGAAATGCGGCAACAAAAATGGCACCCCGTAAAGAGTGCCATACTAATAGATTATGCTATTTTGTAATCGTTTCTAACTATATAGTCACTTTCCGATGCAGAAGTTTTCGAAGATGGAGGTGAGGAGGTCGGTGGTGGTGATGGTGCCGGTGATGGCGGAGAGGTGGTGGATGGTTTCGCGGAGATCCTGGGCTATGAAGTCGCCGGAGAGGTTGGCCTGAAGGCCGTCAAGGACCCTTTGCAACGATTCGGCGGCGTGGGTGAGGGCTTCATAGTGACGTGCATTGGTTACAATCAGATCGGTTTCTGAGGATGTGTCAACGCCTGAATGTGCATGCAGCGCCTGGGTGAGCTGATCAAGGTTGTGACCGGTCGCAGCCGAGATTTTTATCGGCTCTGTGGGGGCAATGTGTGATTCTGCGCAGAGAGTAGGGCTGTTTGCAGCCGGGTCAAGCAGGTCGGTTTTGTTGAGCACTGTGAGCAGTGCGGTGCCCTCTGCAAGATGCTTTGTGATCTCCGAGTGAAGCTCAGAGAGTTTATCGGAGGAGATATCAGGAGTTGTCAGCCAGATAACAATCCGGGCGCGGTTGATAGCCTCGTAGGAGCGTTCGATACCAAGATTTTCGACATGGTCTTTTGTCTTGCGCAGTCCGGCAGTGTCGATGAAGCGGTAGAGCACACCGTTGATTTCAATCGTGTCCTCGATCGTGTCTCGTGTGGTTCCGGGAATATCGCTGACGATTGCCCGTGATTCGTTGAGCAGGGCGTTGAGCAGAGTGGATTTTCCTGCGTTTGGTTCGCCTACAATGGCTACCGGGATGCCGTCTTTCAGGGCGCTTCCGGTCGAGAATGTCGCAGCCAGGCGGCTGATGTTGCCATGAAGTTCCTGGGTCAGTTCCGCCAAGTGTCGGCGTGATGCGAACTCAACGTCTTCCTCCGAAAAGTCTAATTCCAGTTCCAGCAGGGAGGCTATTTCAATCAGTTTCTCCCTGATAGATCCGATTCGTTTTGAGAAATCGCCTCTCATCTGGGAGGCGGCAAGGCGATGGGCGCTGCGTGATGAGGATGCGATCACGTCGGCCACGGCTTCAGCCTGTGCGAGGTCAAGTTTTCCATTGGCAAAGGCCCTGCGGGTATATTCGCCTGGCTGGGCAAGGCGGCAACCGGTCCGAATCAGCAGGTTGATCAGCTCGCGCTGTATCCAGACAGATCCGTGGACCGAGATTTCGACAACGTCTTCTCCGGTAAATGACCGTGGACCGCGAAACACGGTTGCAACTCCGGTGTCAAGAGGTTCGTCTGGATTCGCCGGATCTATGATGGTGCCTAAATGTGCGGTGTGGGAGCCTGCCTCGCAGAGTTTTTTCCCTTGCCATATCCTGTCGACAATGCCGACGGCCTCAGGGCCGCTGACGCGAACCACGGCAATGCCTCCTCTGCCCGGTGCGGTAGAGATGGCGCAGATAGTGTCGGAATCTAAATACTGGTACATATATGCAAAATTAGTAATTTATTCCCAACATGCAAAACAGGCTATCGCGGTGGAGAGTCGCGATAGCCTGCGGTGGAAGATATTAAGGTAGAAGAATGCTCGATGGATCTACTAATCTTCTGATTGTGCTTTTTCGGCATATTCTTTCAGGAGTTTTTCCTGAACATCAGCCGGAACAAGCTCATAGGATGCAAATTTCATTGTGAATGCCGAGCGTCCGCCGGTGATTGATGACAATGCGGTGGAGTACGACGACATTTCTTTCAGAGGCACTCTGGCAGAGATCTTTTCAAAACCATTGTCGCTTGACATACCCATTATGATCGCACGACGGCCCTGAAGGTCGCTCATTACATCGCCCATCACATCGCCGGGTACCATGACCTCAACGTCGTAGACCGGTTCAAGCACTTTGGGATTGGCGTTGCGGAATGCTTCGCTGAAAGCGTTGCGGCCTGCCAGACGGAATGAGATTTCGTTTGAATCAACTGGGTGCATTTTGCCGTCATAGATGCATACTCTCACGTCGCGGGCATAGCTTCCTGTCAGCGGTCCTTGTTCCATACGGTCCATCAGACCTTTGACGATTGCCGGGATGAAGCGGGCGTCAATAGCACCGCCGACGATACAGTTGTGGACCACGAGCTTGCCGCCCCATGCCAGCGGCAGTTCCTGGGTGTCGCGGACGCTCATCTTGTATTCCTGATTGCCGAACTTATAAGTGTCGGGTGCAGGCATGCCTTCGGTATATGGTTCAATGATCAGATGCACTTCGCCAAACTGGCCTGCGCCACCCGACTGTTTCTTGTGGCGGTAGTCAGCACGTGCGGCTTTGGTGATGGTTTCGCGGTAGGGGATGCGCGGTTCGTCAAAGATGATCGGCAGTTTGTCGTTGTTTTCCACGCGCCATTTCAGTGTGCGCAGGTGGAATTCTCCCTGTCCTGACAGGATTATCTGTTTCAGTTCTTTTGACTGCTCGATTACCCACGTCGGGTCTTCTTCGTGCATACGGGTGAGGATTCCCATGAGTTTTTCAGAATCACTCTCGGTCACCGGACGGATCGCACGGCGGTATTTCGGTTCGGGGAAGCGGATGAAATCAAAGCTGTAATCGCAGTCCTTGCCGTCAAGGGTGTTGCCTGTGCGGACATCTTTCAGTTTGACGGTAGCGCCGATATCACCGGCGCAGAGTTTGTCGACCTGAGTCTTGATGCTGCCGCAGACACAATAGATCTGGGCTATTCTTTCGCGTGAGCCGCGGGTGACATTTTCGAGATCGACTCCGGGTGTGAGAGTGCCGGACATTACCTTGAAGTAGCTGACTTCGCCGATGTGAGGCTCTACGGTTGTCTTGAAGAAATATAGCGAGAGAGGACCGTTGCTGTCGGGCTTGACTTCGACACCTTCAGATGTTTCAGGAGCCGGCATATCTTCAACGAAGGGCACCACATTGCCGAGGAATTCCATCATACGGCGGACACCCATGTCCTTGGCCGCGCTTACGCAGAACACCGGATAGATCGAGCGGTCGATCAGGCCTTTTCGGATACCCTCGCGCATCTCGTCTTCTGTCAGGTGGCCCTGGTCGAAGAATTTTTCCATGAGAGTCTCGTCATTCTCGGCAGCGGCTTCAACGAGCGCCTGATGGAGTTCTTTGGCTTTCTCCATTTCTTCTGCCGGAATATCCTCAATGGTCGGGGTGCCGCCGTCGGGTCCCCATGAATATTTTTTCATCAGCAGCACGTCAATCATGGCATTGAACCCTGCGCCGCACTGGAGGGGATACTGGATGGCCACGATCTTGTTGCCGAAATGTTCGCGCATCTGCTCCATTACATTCTCATAGTCGGCCTTGTCGCCGTCGAGCTGGTTGAGAGCGAAGATAACGGGCTTTTTCAATGATTGAGTGGTGCGGAATATGTTCTGGGTTCCGACCTCGACTCCATATTGCGAGTTGATCAGGATGACACCCGTATCGGTCACATTAAGGGCGGTGATCGCATTTCCGACAAAATCGTCTGCGCCGGGACAGTCTATCACATTAAGTTTCTTCCCAAGGAATTCTGCATAAAAAACTGTCGAGAACACGCTGTAACCATATTCTTTCTCAACCGGAAACGAATCACTTACAGTGTTTTTCCCTTCAATGGTGCCGCGGCGTTTTATAACTCCACACTCGTAGAGCATAGCTTCGGCGAGTGTGGTTTTACCTGAGCCTTTGCTACCAAGCAAGGCAATGTTTTTAATCTCGTTTGTTTGATAGACCTTCATATTTTATTTAGGTTTTAGTTTTAGGTAAGAAGAAAACGTCCGCAAAATAGTAATAAATTTTCGTTTTCGGCCCGCAAAAAAATGTGTTTTACAACATACAGCCGATTTTTATTGTCGTGATGCCATTCCGTCACCATAATATTGCTATCTTTGCGTATCCTTAGACCAACCTATATTTATGGATATTACCAAACCCTGTATCATCCCTCTGCCGCGCATATATGATCCTCGCGGAAGTCTGACTTTCGTGCAGGACAATGACCAGATTCCCTTTGAGATCGCCCGTTGCTACTGGACCTACGATGTCCCGGCGGGCGAAGCTCGCGGCGGCCATTCCCATAAAGAAGCGAAATCGCTGCTCGTTGCCGTCAACGGATGTTTCAATGTCAATCTCTTTGACGGAGACACCTGGATGACCTATACGCTCAACCGTCCGTATGAGGGACTGTACATTCCGCCGGGCTATTGGCGCACGTTGGATAATTTTGCTTCAGGCAGTGTGTGTGTGGTGATGACATCAATCCTTTATGATCCCGATGAATATATCCGCGATTATGAGGAATTCAAGCGCATGGCAGCCCGACAGAGAGGAGAGAACCTATGAAACATCCGTTTTTGGACCTCGGATCGGTCAATGAACCATACACCGGCGAGCTTATAGAGGCGGCTGAGCGCGTCATCCGCAGCGGACGCTATATAGGCGGTCCCGAAGTCGAGGCATTTGAATCCATGCTCGGAGAGATGCTTGGCGCACCTTGTGTCATCGGAGTCAGCAACGGCCTCGATGCGCTGAGGCTTATTCTAAGGGCCTATTGCGAGATGGGTGTGTTCCGTAAGGGTGACGAAATCATTTATCCGGCCAACACATATATAGCGTCTGTTCTGGCAATCAGTGATGCCGGCCTGACCCCAGTGGCGGTTGATGTGGATGAGAAAACCATGAATCTTGACACCGCCTTGCTTGCCTCGGCCATCACTCCGCGCACACGTGGGATCATGACGGTGCATCTCTACGGACGTGTGGCCTGGGATTCATCGCTGGTCGATTGCGCCCGTGAGCATGGACTTAAGATAATCGAAGACTGTGCGCAGGCCTTAGGGGCCAGGACTCTCGCCGTCGGGCTGCATGATTCACCTCATGCAGGAGCACTTGGCGATGCCGCCGGAATCAGTTTTTACCCCACAAAGAATGTCGGCGCCCTGGGTGATGGCGGTGCTGTTGTGACCCACGATGCCGAACTGGCAAAAACAGTCCGTGCTCTGGCCAACTATGGCACTGAAAGCCGTTATCACAATATCTACCAAGGCTTCAACTGTCGTCTTGACCCTTTGCAGGCGGCTTTTTTGCGGGTGAAACTGCCTTATCTGAGCCGGGAAAATGCCGACCGCTTTGCCCGTGCGCTGGCTTATCAGCGGACAATCTCTCGTCCGGACATCATATTGCCGTATATGTCAACGGAAGTCACAGATAATGTCTGGCATCAATATGTGGTCCGGGTTGCAGACGGCAAGCGAGATCTTCTGCGTCAGAAGTTGGCGGAATGCGGAGTCGGCACAGACATTCATTATGCAGTCCCCCCGCATTGCCAGCCATGCTATTCCGAACTGTCACATGGTCCGCTTCCGGTGACAGAGCGTCTCGCAGGCGAGATCCTGAGTCTGCCGATAGCGACCGGCACCACCGTAGCCGCAGCCGCCGAGATAGCCCGGATAATTAATGAGATAGAATTGTAAAGATGTTGTTAATCATTCTCTGAGTGACTTTTTACTATGGCAAAGCGAAAAACGAAGAAAAAAGCAAAACGAAATATTTGGCAAACGGCTGTTGTGGCTTTTCTTATAATAGGCTGCGGCTATTTGGCATCGCATCTTAACGGCCAGGAGGCGGGTGGGGCAGAGCTGAGTTGCCACACATCCTCCTATGGAAATCTTCTTGATGTGAAGACCAAGCCTGGCACTCCGTCGGTCTTCAAGAGTTACCGGGGAATGGATCTTTCTTTCAACCCGCAGTATCATATCCCCAACTGGGTTGCCTGGGAACTGACAGCTGACGAGACTGACGGTGCGGCCTCGCGAACCAACAAGTTTTCATCTGATCCCGATGTGGAAGGCTGTGCCGATACCTGGGATTACAGCTATTCGGGATATGACCGCGGCCACATGGCTCCAGCCGGAGACATGAAATGGAGTGCCGAGGCTATGGCGGAGACTTTTTTTCTGACCAATATATGCCCTCAGGCCAAAAGTCTTAATGCCGGATCATGGAAGGGGCTTGAAGAGAAATGCCGGCAGTGGGCTGAAGCCGACAGCGCGATTTATATTGTCTGCGGACCTGTCATTGACGGCAATCCGATCGAATATATCGGCGACTCGCGGGTCTATGTCCCGCGCAGGTTCTTCAAAGCCATCATCTCGCCATATTCTGTGCCGGCGAGAGGGATCGGGTTCATCATGCCCAATGAGAAGGTCAAGGGCGGCATGCAGGCATGTGCTGTGACAATCGACTCGATTGAGGCCCTGACCGGACATGACTTTTTCTCCTCGCTCCCTGACGAGATTGAAAATGAGATAGAAAGCCAGTGCAATTTCCATTATTGGAGCACACATCGCAAGCGGTGATGAAAAAAATAGCGGCTTTCCGCATTATCGCACTAATTTAGGCATGTCGGTATGCTAACTTTGTGCTGTGGTTAAAATCTTGACTAATGGATAAGACAATGACTTCTGTCAGCCTGGAAAATCTTGTGACAGGCTATCGGACCAAAGAAGGATCTGTGGCTATCTCAGGACCGCTGGACGCTGCTCTCAGGCAAGGGGAGCTGACTTGTCTGCTCGGTCCGAACGGTGCCGGCAAATCCACTTTGCTGAAAACTCTTTCAGGTGCGTTGCCCGCTCTTTCAGGAGCGGTAAGGATCGACGGACGCTCCCTGGAAGACTACACTCCGCAGGCGCTGTCAAAGACCGTAGGCGTTGTGCTCACCGAAAAACTTTCATTGGGGAATATGAAAGTCGAGCAGCTCGTTGCGATGGGACGCAGCCCTTACACCGGTTTCTGGGGACGTCTGTCAGATGATGACAGATCCATTGTCGAAGATGCAGTCCGCCTTGTCGGGATCGGACATCTCTGCGGTCGCACTGTGGCTTCTCTCAGCGACGGAGAGCGGCAGAAGGTGATGATCGCCAAGGCACTTGCTCAGGAGACTCCTGTGATCTTCCTCGATGAACCTACGGCATTTCTTGACTTTCCGAGCAAAGTTGAGATCATGCGCCTGTTGCGTTCGCTTTCGCGCCTGAGGCAGACCACGGTGTTCATTTCGACCCACGATCTTGAAATCGCGCTTCAGATCGCAGACCGCGCATGGCTTCTTGACAGACAGCATGGCCTTAAAACGGGAACACCCCGCGAACTGGCCGCGAACGGCAGTCTTGGGGTGTATTTTGACCGTGAAGGTGTCTGTTATGATCCTGCGACCGGCTACTTCCGTATCCGTGTTCAGGATTGACAGCCCCCCTCCGTTAGGATGGAGCGCTGTTAAACAACCTTTTTAAGATTTGTTGGCGCGTTTGCGCTCGATTTCATCAAGGATGATTTTGCGCAGACGGAGATGGTGGGGGGTCACTTCGACATATTCATCCTCCTTGATATATTCAAGAGCCTCTTCAAGCGAGAAGACTACCGGGGGGATGATACGGGCTTTGTCGTCGGCACCGCTTGCGCGCATATTGGTGAGCTTCTTGGATTTTGTGACGTTGACCACAATGTCGTTGTCCTTGGCGTTCTCACCGACAACCTGTCCGGCATACACTTCTTCCTGAGGGAAGATGAAGAATCGGCCGCGGTCCTGAAGTTTGTCGATCGCGTAGGCGTAGGCGGTTCCGCTTTCCATTGCGATGAGTGAGCCGTTTGTGCGGCGTTCGATGTCTCCCTTCCAGGGCTGGTATTCATGGAAGCGGTGGGCCATGATGGCCTCGCCGGCAGATGCGGTCAGCACATTGTTGCGCAGACCGATGATGCCGCGTGAGGGGATGAGGAATTCGATATGGATGCGGTCGTTCTGAGTCATCATCGAGACCATTTCGCCCTTGCGGCGTGTCACCATGTCGATGATTTTTGACGAGTATTCTTCCGGAACGTTGATTGTCAGCATTTCGATCGGCTCGCATTTCTGGCCGTCGATTTCACGGATGATGACCTGAGGCTGTCCGACCTGAAGCTCGAAGCCTTCGCGGCGCATGGTCTCGATGAGCACCGAAAGATGGAGCACACCGCGACCGAACACTGTCCAGGTGTCCTCATGATCGGCTTTGGTCACACGGAGGGCGAGATTGCGGTCAAGCTCCTTGGTGAGGCGGTCATGAATGTGGCGTGAAGTGACATATTTGCCGTCTTTGCCGAAAAACGGACTGTCGTTGATGGTGAATGTCATTGACATTGTCGGCTCGTCGATCGCAATGCGGGGGAGGGCTTCCGGATTGTTGATGTCGGCGACAGTGTCACCGATTTCGAATCCCTCGATGCCTACGAGCGCGCAGATGTCACCGCTCTTGACCGACTGGACTTTTTTGCGGCCCATGCCTTCGAATGTGTGGAGCTCTTTGATGCGCTGACGCACGATGGTGCCGTCTTTCTTGCAGAGAGCGATGTCCTGACCCTCGCGGAGTTCTCCGCGGTGAACCCTGCCGATGGCGATTCGTCCGACATAGCTGCTGAAATCAAGAGAGGTGATCAGCATCTGGGCGTCGCCTTCGATGACTTCCGGTTCCGGAATGTATTTGATGATGGCGTCGAGGACTGCTGTGATGTTGTCTGTCGGCTGAGTATAGTCTGTGCTCATCCAACCCTGTTTTGCCGAGCCGTAGACAGTCGGGAAATCAAGCTGGTCCTCGCTTGCGTCGAGGTTGCACATCAGGTCGAACACCATTTCCTGAACTTCGTCAGGGCGGCAGTTGGGTTTGTCGACTTTGTTGATCACAACAACGGGCTTGAGGCCCATCTGAATGGCTTTCTGAAGCACGAAGCGGGTCTGAGGCATCGGTCCTTCGAAAGCATCGACAAGCAGGAGGCAGCCGTCGGCCATGTTGAGCACTCGTTCAACCTCGCCGCCGAAGTCGGCGTGTCCCGGAGTGTCAATGATGTTGATCTTGTAGTCGTTGTAGTTGATGGAAACGTTTTTGGAGAGGATTGTTATCCCTCGCTCGCGTTCAAGGTCATTGTTGTCAAGGATGAGTTCGCCGGTCGATTGGTTGTCGCGAAACAGTTTGCCGGCCAGTAACATTTTGTCTACGAGCGTGGTTTTGCCGTGGTCCACATGGGCGATAATGGCAATATTTCTAATCTTCTGCATTTTCCAAAAATTTTTCAGGGTGCAAAGTTACAACTATTTTCGCGAATATCAGTAGTGTTGCGCTAAAAATCGGAGTGCAGAGGCTAAAAATCGGAGTTTACAGGCTACGGGTAGGCCCTGATGGTGTGGTCAGTACATCTGATAATCGACCGAGAGCACCTGGAATTCAGTCCGTCGGTTGATCTGATCGGCAATTTCCTGCTCTTCCTCCGGCAGACTTTCGATAAAGGCTGCGTCAAGTGCCTGGCCTTCTTCAAACTGAGGGAACTCGCGGGCAAGGCGTCGGGTGATTTTCTTCGGGCGTGATTTGCCATAACCCTGATATTGCAGACGCTCTGCCGGGATTCCGGCGCTGATGAGATAGTCGACCACGCTTTTGGCTCGCCGTTCGGAAAGGCGGATATTATACTCGTCTGATCCCCAGCGGTCGGTGTGCGATGCCATTTCTATCGTGATGTTCGGATTGTCGCGCAGCATCTGGACCAGGCTGTCAAGCGCGCCTTTTGACTCCGGACGCAGTGTCGCTTTGTCAAAGTCATAGAAGATGTTTTCTACTATATTCGGCTTGGAGATTGAGGCCAGGATGAAATCAATGCCGTAGTCCGCATCCTCTTCCGCCGTGTCGGATGTGAATTCCTGCTTTGCGTTGAGATAGCCTTTGGCTCCTGCAAGCATCACATAGCTGACGCCGCGTTGCAGGGGGAAAGAAAACGATCCGTCATTCTTTGCGACGGCTTTTTGGTTTGATCCGTCGTTGCCCACGATGCGGATGACTGCGTTAGGCACCGGTTCCTCGTCGCGGTCAAGCACCCAGCCGCTGATCTGGATTTTCAGATCAGGGAGTTCGAAGGAATACAGATGGTCATATCCGCGTCCGTCGCCGCGGTTCGAACTGAAATATCCGGCCTCTTTGCCGGGATTGGCGAAAGTGATGCCGAAGTCATCACCTTCGGAGTTGATCGGCGAGCCCATGTTTTCTACCAGCCATCCGCCGGAGGGTGTCAGTGTCGCACGGAATATGTCAAGTCCGCCCATGCCGGGGTGGCCGTCAGATGAAAAATACATTATGGAGTCTGTCAGCATGTAGGGAAACACTTCATCGCCGGGGGTATTGATCGCATCGCCGAGATTTTCAAGACTTCCGGCCCGTTCGTTGAGATTGATCCGCCAGATGTCTTTCCCGCCGTGGCCGGGCATGTCGGAGGTGAAATAGAGATACTCGCCTGAGGGGCTGACTGCCGGATGACCGTAGCTGGAGAGGGTGTCGTTTGTGATGTCGAGTTTCACCGGCGCACTCCATTTGGCATCAGTGCGGCGCGAGGTGTAGATGTCGACTCCGGTGTCTTTTTCAGGTGTGCGTATGGAGCGTGTGAGATACATCGTGGAACCGTCAGGAGAAAACGATATGATTCCTTCGTCCCATTCGGTGTTGAGTTCGCCTTCTACCGCTTCAGGCCTTTGCCAGTCGCCGCGTTCGTTTTTGCGCACCATCCAGATGTCGCTGCGCTTCATGCCGGTGATTTCGCTGCGGTTCGAACCGGTGACTTTTTCGTTGGTGGTTGTGAAGTAGAGAGTCTCGCCGTTGAACATCGGTGAGAAATCCGCACGGCGTGAGTTGAAAAGTTTGGCGTTTCTCACGACGTGGCGTGTCTTGTTGCGCTTCAGTTCGGCTCCTTTGCGGGCACCGAGAAGCCCTTGCCGGGCAGTGTTGTCGTTTGGGTAGAGCCGCAGGTAGTCCTCATAGCTTTTGATGGCCTGGGTGTAGTTGCCCTGGCCGTGCTGGGCGGAGGCAAGACAGAGAAGCAGCGAGGAATCCGGATAGCCGTAACGCAAGGCGTTCTGATAGGCCGCCGCCGCGCGGGCATCCTGGCCAAGCCGGCGGTAACATTCTCCCATTTTCGCGGCGACCTCGGCCCGCTGTGCCCGTTGCTCGCGTGGGTTGAGCTTGTTGTAGACCTTGCGGTAGGTCTTTTGTGCGTCGAAGTATTCGCCACGGGCAAGCTGTTCGTCGGCCACACTCATTTTTGCGCCGGAACAGCTGTTCAGCACTAATGCAGCCAAAAATGTGTATATGATTGTATATATAATAAGGTGAGGTCGACTTGTGGTCATGAATGATGATGGTTTTATATCTGTTCGACATACTTCTGATAATTTAACGCGGAAATCTGAGGAATATTTTATTTTGGAAAAGCGGCGAAATCATTGTATCTTTGTGCGATGATTCAGCATGGCCCGACTTATAAGCCTGAGCACATTCTGACAAATTATAATTGTCAAAAAATCTTTAATATTAAATCACATACCTATGGGTCTTTTTGAAAAACTTACCGCAAACGCCAAAGCGAAGCGTCAACGCATTGTCCTTCCTGAAGGCACTGAACCCCGTACACTCACAGCTGCTGACCGCATTATCGCCGATGGCATCGCTGATATTATCCTGATCGGTGATCCGGCTGAAATCATGACTATGGCCAAGGATCTTAAGCTTGATAACATCGGTCGCGCTACAATCGTCAATCCTGCCGATGAGAAAGTGATTGACAAATATGCTCCTCTCTACTTTGACCTGCGCAAGAAAAAGGGCATCTCAATGGAAGAAGCCCGCATGACTTCCGCCAATCCTCTTTATCTCGGCTGCCTTATGGTGAAGGCCGGTGACGCAGACGGCCAGGTGGCAGGTGCGCTCAACACAACCGGAAATGTGCTTCGTGCTGCATTCCAGGTGATCAAGACAATGCCCGGCATCGACGTGGTTTCCGGTGCGTTTGTAATGGTTCTACCCGAAGATTCTCCTTACGGAACAAACGGTCTGCTCATCTTCGCCGACTGTGCTGTTGTTCCCGAACCCGATGCTGCCCAGCTCGCTCAGATCGCTGTGTCGGCAGGCAAGACCGCGCGTGACATCGCCGGCATCGAACCCCGTGTCGCTATTCTCAGCTTCTCTACCAAGGGCAGTGCCAAGAGCGAGCGTGTCGACAAAGTCATCGAGGCTACAAAGATCGCTCATGAAATGGAACCCTCGCTCATGCTTGACGGCGAACTTCAGGCTGATGCCGCTCTCGTGCCGGGCGTAGCAAACAGCAAGGCTCCCAACAGCCCGCTTTCCGGACGTGCCAATGTTCTGGTGTTCCCCTCGCTCGAAGTAGGCAACATCGCTTACAAGCTCGTGCAGCGTCTTGGTGGTGTTCAGGCTGTCGGTCCCGTTCTTCAGGGTCTCGCCGCTCCGGTCAACGACCTTTCTCGCGGCTGCTATCCCGAAGACATTTACAAGACCATCATCATCACCTGCAACCAGGCAATCGGTCTTAAGGAAAACAACTAATCATCTCCTTTTATAACAGCTTTTTAAGAATGAAAATCTTAGTATTAAACTGCGGCAGCAGTTCTGTGAAATACAAGCTTATCGACACCGCTGACAACAGTGTGCTTGCCGAGGGTGGCGTTGAGAAAATCGGCCTTAACGACGGTTTCCTGAAATATAAGAAAAACAACGGTTCGAAAGCCATCATCGAACTCGGTCTTGTTGACCACAACGGTGCTGTGCAGGCCATCCTGAATCTTCTGACAGATTCTGCCGAGGGTTGCATCAAGTCTTATGACGAAATCGACGCTGTCGGCCACCGCGTGGTCCACGGTGCTGAGAAGTTCAGCGAGAGCGTGCTAATCAACGATGAGGTTAAGGACATGATCAAGCAGTGCTACGACATCGCTCCTCTTCACAATCCCGCCAACATGACCGGTATCGATGCGATCACCACTCTCATGCCCGGCAAACCCCAGGTGGCAGTTTTTGATACAGCATTCCATCAGACAATGCCCGCAAAATCGTTCCTCTACGCACTGCCTTACAAGTACTATGAGGAAGACGGTGTCCGTCGTTACGGTTTCCACGGCACAAGCCACCGTTATGTTTCACAGCGCGTCTGCGAGTTCCTCGGTGTTGACATCAAGGATCAGAAGATCATCACCTGCCATGTCGGAAACGGCGGTTCAATCACTGCTGTCGACGGAGGTAAGAGCGTTGATACCTCGATGGGTCTCACCCCGACAGAAGGTCTCATGATGGGTACCCGCGTAGGTGACATCGATCCGGGAGCTCTTGTCTACATCATGCTCAAACATAACCTTTCTGCCACTGATCTCCAGAAGATCATCAACAAGGAAAGTGGTATGCTTGGCACAACCGGCATTTCAAGCGACATGCGTGAAATCGAAGACGCAGTCAATGCCGGTAATGAACGTGCTATCCTCGGCCTTGACATGTACGAGCAGCGCATCCTCAAATACATCGGCGCTTATGCAGCTGAGATGGGTGGTGTAGACATCATCGTCTTCACCGGTGGAGTCGGTGAAAACCAGACTTCTCTCCGCGAGTCAGTCTGCGAGCCTTTGAAATTCATGGGCGTAGAGCTTGACAAGGAACTGAATTCCGGTCTCCGCGGCAAGGAAGCTGTCATATCGACTCCTGCATCGAAGGTGAAAGTGGTTGTCATCCCGACTGACGAGGAACTGATGATTGCCCGCGACACTGAAGCGATTGTTTCCAAGAAATGATCCTGTAAAATCCGAACTTGATTCCACGCCCGGATATAGCCCGTCTCTAATGGGATATACCAGGCGTGGAATCTAATTAACTATTTATACTTCATACGAAAAGTTACTTAAATTAATAATGCAAATATGACAAAGATTCGTGCCGCCGTAGTTGGTTACGGCAACATTGGCCGCTTCACGGTTGAAGCTCTTGAGGCAGCCCCTGATTTTGAGATTGCAGGCGTAGTGCGCCGCAATGTGACTGATGTTCCAGCAGAACTTGCCGCCTATAAGGTGGTTACAGACATCCGTGAACTCGGACATGTCGATGTGGCCGTTCTCGCCACTCCGACCCGTGAGGTCGAGAAATATGCTCTCGAATATCTTGCGATGGGCATCAATACAGTGGATAGCTTCGACATCCATACATCAATCATTGATCTGCGCCGTTCGCTTGATGCTGCCGCTAAAAAGGCCGGTCGTGTGGCTGTAATTTCGGCAGGATGGGATCCGGGCAGCGATTCAATCGTTCGCACCCTTCTCGAAGCTGCTGCGCCTAAGGGCTTGACTTATACTAATTTCGGTCCCGGTATGAGCATGGGCCACACTGTTTGTGTCAAGTCCAAGGCTGGTGTTAAAAACGCTCTCTCTATGACTATGCCGAAGGGCGACGGAATGCACCGCCGTATGGTCTATGTCGAACTTGAACCCGGCGCACGTCTTGAAGATGTAGCCAAGGCTGTCAAGGAAGATCCATATTTCGCTTCTGACGAGACCCACGTGATGGCCGTCGAGAGCGTTGATGCTGTCAAGGATATGGGCCACGGTGTACACATGGTGCGCAAAGGTGTTTCAGGAAAGACACAGAACCAGCGTTTTGAGTTCAACATGTCGATCAACAATCCGGCTCTTACCGCACAGTTGCTTGTCGGAGTTGCCCGCGCCTCAATGCGTCTGACCCCCGGTGCCTATACGATGGTGGAAATTCCGGTCATTGATCTTCTCCCCGGCGATCGCGAAGACCTGATCGCTCATCTTGTCTGATCAGTAGATTCTGACATAGGAAAAAGCATTCAGCCCGGCTACTGTTGCAGTAGCCGGGCTGAAGTTTTATGGTGTGCGGTGGATTGTGTGTCGCTTCCGATGTCGGCGATGGGATTTTTTTTACATGCCGTCCAGAACGATTTTACCGAAATATTGCGGCTGGTGAAAGTCAGGAGCCGGAGTCGGTACGGGCGACCAGCTCAGGAAGTGTGGCTGCGATGTGCCGGACGCGCACTTGTAGAAGTTGCCGTTTAGCTCGATCGGCTTTCCTTCATATTTTACTCCGAGCAGGCTGAGGGGGATTGCGGCGAGGATGTCCCAGGTGAACAGTCCCTCGACTTCCTGGAACGGACGGCGTCCGCACGACGGGAGCACTGCGATTGTTGCGATTTCAGCATCGCTGAGATGCGTCACGGCCTGATTGCGTGATTCGCGATGAGATGATTTGATTGCTCCGATGCAGTTGAACTCGAAATTCCAGTATTTTTTTGATCCTTCAGGCTGCACGAAGAACATCACGCACGAATCCTCATAGACCGGCGAGTTGTTCTCGAAATTCACGGCGCGCAGATAGTTGCAGCGAACAAAGAAATTGACATAGATATAGTTGTCGGAATGCGCGATTGTAAACGTGGTCAGCGGATGATAGGGGTACAGGTCTTTCCAGTTGAGCTCACCGATATTATGACGTACTCCTGATGATTCCAGCCGATTGAAAATAGCATCGGTGTTCAGAAAGTCAAGATCGGCTATGTATGGAACGTGCAGCGTCTTTTGCATATCGTTTGGATGAGGAGGTTGTTTGAATTTGTTTGATTTTTTAATTGAAGAAAAGGTCTTTTATACCGGTGATGAAACCGATCGCACCCATGATCATGATTATGGCTGCCAGAATTCTGTTCAGGAGCCACATCGAACGGATGTTGAAGTGTCGGCGGACTTTGTTTACAAAGTAAGTTACTCCGAACCACCACATTACAGCACCGAGGAATATCGAGATGTAACCGGCCACATAATGATAGGCCTGGAATTCCGGTGCCAGAAAACTGAATCGGGCAAAAAGCCCGATTATGAAGAAGAGTATAAGCGGGTTGGAGAAAGTGAAGAGGAAACCGGTTCCGAAATCTTTCCAGTAGCTTGTGGCCTGCATCGTAGCAGGCTGTAAAGCCCGTGAGGGGTTTGTGACAAAAAGATAGGAGGCATAGACAATCAGGACTATTGAGCCTATCGCTTGCAGCACACTCTGATTCGACTGGATAAAATCTGTCACAAATGAAAGTCCCAGGCCGGTCAGCAGACAGTAAAGCAGATCGCTGACCCCTGCGCCTACGCCTGTAAAGAAAGCCGGCCAACGACCACGGTTAAGTGTGCGCTGGATACAAAGCATCCCGATCGGTCCCATCGGAGCCGAAACAAGAATGCCTATAAGCAGGCCTCTGAATATTATGACAGGCAGGTGTATCACAATCTGCAAAGGTACAAAAACACTTTGAGGTCTCAAAATTTATCTTCACCCATTCCCCTGCCGCTGTTCAGAAATCTTTAGAAAAAACTTAGAAATTATACGAAAGTGTCAGGTAGGCGCCTTGCATGAAAGGTTTGCTGTGATAAAATTCCCGGAATGAGATGCCGCGGTAGGATAGATGGCGATACTGGCTGAAGATGTCGAGATTTGACATCATATAACCTGCACTGATTCCGCAGGGTCCTACATTGGCGTTGATTCCCAACCGCAGATCCATTGCGAGCCTCTGTCCTCCGGTGGTGCTGATATAGTCATAATCTTTAGCGGGCCAGTTTTCGGTGGTTTCGATGCACACACGCTGATAGGGGATGTTGAGCATGAGGCCCGGTTCGGCGTAAATTGACAGATAGGCCTGACGCCATTTCAGGGCGGGGGATGTGGCTACGACGGATGGGCGCAGATAGAGGTTGGAGGGCCTGTTGTCGTCATCGTCGATGTGCCAATTGGTGCCGGAAGCCCATCCGTCATCATACCAGTTTGACCAATGCCCCAAGGCGCCTCCTATACCAAGATATTCCCAGAACATATAATGATAAGCGGCTTCCAGAGAGTAGGTGTCCGATGAGGTCAGAGTGCCGCTGATTGAAAAACGGTGGTGTGTGAAATCCTCGTTGACGGCAGCGAATGATTGGGAGGCAGCTCCTGCGAGGATCATTACGAAAGAAAAAAGCAATCGTCTCATATTGCTGAATGTGATCTGTCTGATTGGTGAATTTCTTCGATATTTCTGATTGTATGACAAATTAAGCCCAGGGGTGTAAATAATGTCCACTGCAAATCGGCCACAAAGTTAGGCAATAAAATGAAAATCTAACGTTGTATTGTTAATTTTTAAGGGTAAATTCTGCTGCAATTGGATAGTTTCGTGTTTGAAATATTAGGAAATAACAAGAAAAAACACTACCTTTGCACCGCAAAAGGCTGGTCCGGTAGCTCAGCTGGATAGAGCATCTGCCTTCTAAGCAGACGGTCATGCGTTCGAGTCGCATCCGGATCACGAAATTCAAAGCCGTTGAGAATAAGTAATTTAGTAATTATTCTCAACGGCTTTTTGTATCCATTAGTGAATATTATGCATTTTAAAATAGTGGCGGGTAAAAGCCCTTATATCTTCAATTTTGTTCCGACGTTCTGTGCCGATTACGTCGAAATACCCGGTACTGGCATGGAGGCAGTGACGAACAATTACACATATCGCATCCCGGAACAACAGAATCTTTGGGAAGCGAGCCGTGTTATTCTACGCCGCCTTCGCACACTCGTCAACACTCCGATGGTTGGCATCAACGAGCGCGGACAACCGGTTGAGGATTTCTCCGAGTACGATATCTTACGTGAGGCAATGGCAAACCAGATGGCTCACGCCGACCATTTCAGTCCTCGACGTAGTTGTATCCATGTTTTTGACGACCGCATCGAGTTCCTTAATCCCGGCGGTATGCCTATGCCGTTGGATGTAATGGAAAGTTCGTTTGAATCTCAACCTCGTAATCCTGTAATTGCAAAGCTGTTCCGACTTGCGCACCTGTCAGAGAATCTCGGTTACGGACTCCGTAAACTCAAAAGGTGGCAAGAAGTAACCGGTCGCCCAATGCGAATTGAAACAACAATCAATTCAGTCAAAGTAATTTTTGACCTCCAGACCCGCGAAGCAGAAAAATCAGATGTCGCTAAAAATGTCGCTAAAAATGTCGCTAAAAATGTCGCTAAAAACTTAACAGAGCGACAACAGCGAATCATAGCAATAATCAGCGAGAATCCGCATACCACAAGAGCAGAGATAGCTTCGGCAATTGGAGTCGCTACCAAAACAGTCGAGCGCGAGCTTGTCTCTCTTTCCGATATACTCCGCCATGTTGGTTCGAAGAAAAGCGGTCACTGGGAAATAATTCATATCAAGTAGTCTTTTTGCCGGAAAACAAGGATCGTTTTAGCAAGTCAATGTTCCCACATGGGATGAAATGAGGCGTCTGCTTGTTGCTTTGGGATACGTTCCAAGCACCAAGGGCAAAACTTCATGATCAGCCCTGAAGATCAAATTAAGTACGCGATCTTCAGGGCTTGTTTTTGTTAATGGCTAAAGACAAATTTTGGTAGGGGGGAGGTGAAACTGAACCGAAAACAGAAGCTGTCTGGGGGCCTATTTTGCGACAAATGTTTCACCTCTGTGTTTCAGCCTATGGTTGCCGGTAGGCTTATGATTCAGGTTCAAACAGGTCTTTCCCGACTCCACATTCCGGGCAGAGCCAGTCGTCAGGGAGGTCGGCAAATGATGTGCCGGGTGCGATTCCATTTTCGGGATCTCCGATTGCCGGATCATAGACCCAGCCACAGACGGTGCATACGTATTTTTCCATAAGATAAACAGTTGTAAAGTTGATTAGATGTTTATGTTTGTCAATTTATCTAACGCTCAAACCTTTGAAAAGTTTTCAGGATGTCCGGGAGTTGTCTGTCAGAACCGGCATGGATCATGTCCGGCAATATGGAAAACCGGCTGTCCGGATGGATTCCGGACAGCCGGTCTGGGTTAGTTGGTTGTATGTCAGTAGCAGAGTTATGGTTGCAGCTATGATCGTATAGGGCGGGGACTTATTTCAGCTTTACTTTCCCTCTGAGGAGGATGCGGTCAGAGGCTGTGCCGACTAAAATTTCATATTCGCCTGCGTCCCAGCCGAAATCTTTGAGTTCCGGTTTATAGTAGGCGAAAGCCTCGTTGTCAAGCATGATTTCATAGGTCTGCGATTCGCCTTTGCGGATCATTTTTTTGTCATAGCCTTTCAGCTCTTTGTAGGGTCGGACAACTTTCGGGTCAATGGGGCGCACATAGACCTGAGCTGTTTCCATGCCGTCCATGTTACCGGTGTTGCTCACTTTGAATGAAACTCGGTAGAGAGGAGCTTTTTTGCTGCCTTCGTTCTTGATCCTGAGATCCGAGTAGCTGAATGTCGTGTAGCTTTTCCCATGACCGAAAGCAAATCGGGGAGCAACGTTGTTGCTGTCGTAATGGCGATAGCCAACCATCAGACCTTCGCCATAAGCGACCCGCTTGTCGCCATCAGGATCGTAGTAATATGGATAGGCCGGATTGTCTTCCCAGCGTTTTTCAAACGACACCGGAAGTTTGCCGCTCGGATTGGTTTTGCCGAAAAGGATTTCAGCAGCAGCGGTGCCGCCTTCCTGGCCGGGATACCACAGATAGAGCAGCGACGGAATCCGGTCGGCCCAGCGGTTCATGTCGACGTTGCTGCCGGCATTGAGAAGGACAACGGTATTGGGATTGGCTTTGAAAACGCAGTTGACAAGGCTGTCCTGATACTGAGGCAGCTCAAAGGGGCGGTCGTTGCTTTCGCGTTCGAGGCTTTCGTTGAAACCGATGCTCACCAGTGCGATGTCAGCCTTGGCGGCAAGTTCGGCGGCTTCGTCGAAAAGGAGTTTGTCTTCGCGCCATCCGAAGGAGATGTCAACGGGGTGGACATTGGCGAAATATTCCAATACGACAGGATATTCTTTGCCGGCTTCCATCGGGATGACTACTTCACGCATGGTGATGCCCTGGTCGCGCCATTCGTTGATCACCATTTCATCAGCGATTTTAAGTCTGAATCCGTCAAATCCGCGGACAATGAAGCGGTAGTCGGCTGATTTTTCCGGACGGACCACTCCTGACCATCTCATCGAGCAGTGGTCATAGGGAAGGCCGCGACGTTCAGTTGCGATATGGTAACCGTTAGGAATATGGACGATCGTGTCGATCTTTGTCTCTGTCGGTTCGCCTTTGAGTTTCGGATTGTTGAAGAATTCGGCTTTCAGACCACGCTGTGACGAGCCTTGTTCAGTGAAAAAGACAGACGAAGCCACGGTTTCAGGCAGAGTCG
Organism: Duncaniella sp.; assembly: GCF_029054785.1. Taxonomy (GTDB): domain Bacteria; phylum Bacteroidota; class Bacteroidia; order Bacteroidales; family Muribaculaceae; genus Duncaniella. The sequence goes on along the minus strand of NZ_JAIDEN010000147.1, from coordinate 17,064 downwards.
GCAGACCGGGAGAATAGAGGATCTCCACGTTTTCTCCGGCCTGGGCCTTTATGCCGTCAAGGAGCGAGACACTATGGAAGGGGAAGGTATAGGAACTTCCGCCACCTGAAATATAGCTGTTGGCATTGGGGCCGATCACCGCAATCCGCTTTACAGACGGTCTGACAGGCAGGAGGTCGCCTTCGTTTTTCAGAAGCACTATTCCTTCGCGGGCAAGCTGCAAGGCTGCTGCCGCTCCCTGGGGATTGTCCATCGGGATTGACGGATCATGCTGCTGGTTTTCAAAGAATCCGAATGAGAAGATGAGCCGAAGTATGCGGCGTACCTTGTCGTTGATGGTCTCTTCGGTGACTTTGCCCTCATTGATCGCAGGGATAAGGATGTCGCGGTTCATCCATTTAGCACGCGGCATTTCGAGGTCAAGACCACCGTTGGCAGCCTCGACACCGTCATAGGTCGCAGACCAGTCGCTCATCACCACACCGTCGAATCCCCACTGGCTGCGGAGCACCTGATTGTTGAGATAGTCACTCTGTGTGGCATGCACACCGTTGACCGGATTGTAGCTGTCCATGACGCTTCCGGCCTTGGCCTTCTGGATTGCTGCTTTGAAGGCCGGGAAATAGATTTCGTGAAGGGTGCGTTCGTCGATGTCACTGCTGACGTTGTTGCGGTCCCATTCCTGATTGTTGGCGGCATAGTGTTTGAGTGTGGCCACGACTCCCTGATCCTGAAGACCGCTGACATAAGCGCAGGCGGTTTCAGCATTTAGATATGGATCTTCGGTGAAATATTCGAAATTGCGGCCACACATAGGAGCTCTCAGAATGTTGACACCGGGGCCGAGCAGGATGTGGACTCCGCGGGCCTTGCTGTCACGTCCGAGCTGCTTGCCAAGTTCATAGACCAAAGAGCGGTTCCAGGTCGAGGCCGTCAGTACTCCGGCGGGGTAGGCTGTGCTTTTGCCGTCCTTATGGGTGCCGACAGGACCGTCGGTGAGTTTTATTTCAGGCACGTCGAGACGCGGGATCGCACGGATATAGAAACCGTTGAATCCACCGATGTAGTCGATCTTTTCTTCCAGTGTCATGCGGCCCAAAAGGTCTTCGACACGGCTTTCGACATCAGCCGACGGGTCTTTATACAGCTGTGCGTTGGCCATTGTTGCCGTCAGTAGCAGCGAGAGTGATAATAATGTCTTGCGCATAGTTGTCAGTTATGAATTGTCGTTACAAGTATGTTTTTTGTGGGTTGTTATTTTTTGTCTGAAGATTCGATTACCTTACCGAATTCCTTGCGCCAGATGTCATAGCCTTCGTTTGAGGGGTGCAGACGGTCTTTCAGGTAGAGTTCGGGTCTGACATTGCCGTCGGCATCGAGCATCGGGGTGTGGATGTCTATGAATCCGGCATTCGGCTGACTGAGGGCGAATTCTTTCAGCAGCCTGTTGAAAGTCTGTGTTTTTTCAAGGCTGCTGACTCTTGCAGGGGATGGTTTGACAGACACAAGGTAGATTTCGGCCTCAGGTTTCATCCTGCGGATTTCGAAGAAGAGTTTTTTCATTGATTCCATCATCTCGTCCACTTCCCATTTGAAGCCGATCTCATTGTCACCTTCGTAAATGATGATGCGGCGCGGATTGAACGGCTCGATCAGCAGATGGCGATAGTTGTAGAGGTCAATGGCTTTGGTTCCTGAGACTCCGCGGCGTATCACATTGTGGCCGGGAAAGTCGGTCTCCAGTGATTTCCAAAGGTCGATCGACGAACTGCCCACGACAAGAGTGGCATCGTTTAATTTAGACTGTTCCTCATCGCGCTCCATGTAGTCGGTGATTTTTTTCTCCCATTTGAGTTGCTGGGCCATCTTTGGAAGACCTTTTATCGGTTTGCATTCCGCGATTTCACCACGCACAAGCAGGCGGCCAAGCATCAGATAGGTCTTGTCATATTTTTCAGGGTTCTCCTCGATGTCTTTCAGTTGCTTTTCTCCGAGAATCGCCCGCTTGTCCGAATTCTTGTCGCTGAGTCTGATGGTGACCTGATGCAGTCCGGGCTTGACTCTGATCAGTTCATACTGGCCGCGGTAACGCTTGTTGCAATAACGGTTGAAGCGGTTGAGATAGTGGGACCCGGTCAGGTCGGCAGCTTCCATTACACGCGAGCCGTCGTCGGCGAGTTTTTTCAGACGTATCATCTGGCCGTCGACATAAATTTCGAGCTGCCCCATTTCAGGACCGCCGATGTCGAATATGCCGAACATGTCGCCGTCAAATGCGAATGACAGGGTTGAAGCCGGATGTCCGCTTGTCCTCACAGCGGGAAACCATGACGAGAATTGCTTCATGCGGCTGTCTTTTGCAGCATCGACATCGCGCCACAGTCCATGTTTCTTACATACCTCCGCCGGAACATACATTTTTGCATTGTCCCACTCTTCGCCATAGAGAGGAGAGGGGAGAGCTTTTCGGGGAGCCGGTTTGGCTGTGCCACATTTCTCAATGGCGCGGGCGATGGCCGAGGCGTAGAGATTGCCGCCGGCTTTGGCCGGATGAAGTCCATCGGCCGAGAAGAGTATCTTGTCAGTGACTTCATCCTTTTTGCCTTTCCAGACGAGTTTCCCTTCAGCCTCAAGAGCCGCAGCTTCCATAGCCATGTGGACAGACGGCAGCTGATAGTGGTCGGCGAGTTTCTCTTCTTCTCTGACAGGAGCCGGAAGTGAGCCTTTCTGATATTCCCTCATGTGAGGCTCAGTGGCGGCATAGAGCAGACAGATATCTGTCTCAGGAGACTGTTTCCGGATTTTGCGGATAATCCCTTCCATTGCCGGAGTGTAGGCACCGTTAACAGAGAAATCAATGAAAACAATGTCGGGACGGGCCGTGAGAACCTGCTCATCGACTCTGAATGCACCAAGATCACTTCCTGTGCCTGGGACTCCGGCATTGATCCATGTGAAACGGGTGTCCTTATACTGTTGCTCAAGATATTTTGCCAGTTGCAGACGATAGCAGAAGCCGCCATGAGTGATGCTGCCACCTAAGAGAGCTATGGTCACAGGCTCGCCGCCGTTGACTTTCTTGTGGAACGTCGGCATGCCTCCGCGCACGGTGCATTCCTTGTCGCCGACGCCTTTGCCCGGCTCAATGAGCGGAATGTCTTTACGGCTGGTGTCGAAAGTCAGTGATGCTGACTGTGACGCAGGACTGTTCTGGGCGATCTGCGGAAGGACAGATCCGAACAGCAATATGGCTGTCAATAGAATTTTTTTCATATATCGGTATCTCAGATTTCAATATCAAGGGTTTTCTGTTTTCCTGACTTGTCGGCCAGGTTGATTTTCATTGTGATTCTGTCGGACGGACTGAATTTGGCAAAGGACCATTCGTAGGGATATTCTCCAAGTCCGATCTGTCTGCCGTTGCAGTCAACGCTGACCGAAAGACCTTCGACCGGCGGAGTCTCGCAGAAACCATAGACTGAATCCCAGCCGAAGGGGGAGCGAATGCGGAATACGTAGATGCGTCCGGCTGCCGTTGAGCTGTCAATGACTTTGTAGCCGTTTTTGAGAACCGGGACGGAGTTCACTCCGAGGATGGTCCTGAGGTCGCTGTTTTTTGAGGTGGCATCTGCGGTCAGAGGCAGAGACACAGCTGTAAATCCTTTCGGCGAAAGGATGATTTCAAGAGAATTGTTGTCGGCCTGCACTTTTTTGCGGCTTCCGTTGGCGCTGACAGAGGCGGCTTTCTCCTGATCGACGATTGCAGCCAGTCCGGGGCTTAGGGTGACAGTGGTCGCGGCAGTCTCCCGGCTCTCGTTGCAGAGAAGCAGCCACAGCTGTCTGTCAGAGACTGCGGTCAGATAGTTGATTTCCGGATTTTCGCTGCTGACAAGACCTTTTTTCAGCCACAGATGGACGTTGGTGTCGTCATGGACTGTTCCGGCCTCTCCGCCGAACACACGGTTTGAGAACCATACAAAGCCCTCCTGTTTACCGTAGGGGAAGGAGACTTTTCCGCCGCTTCGCTGCACTGCCTCACTGACCAGATAGTCGGCGGTGAATGCAAGGTGTGGCGGAATGTGGTGATAGTAGATCGAGCTTACGTCAGGTCCCTCGTAGGGGAAATTCTCCTTCATGGTTATGTCCGTATAGCCTGTGGCATAGTAGCCCGGATAGTTTGTGAAGCGTCCGATGACGGCATTGCGGGCATAGGTGTCAAAGATTTCAAGACCTGTGTGCTGGTTCAGGCGCAGCAGTGACGGAGCCCATGAACTCATGAAAACCGGGCGCACAACCTTGCCTTTGTTCCGCAGGAAATATGTCGAGGGCTGTTCGAAGCCGAGTCCGACTGGAGAGACTTTCCACTGTTCGACTTCATGCTCAGGCGCATCGCCTTCCTTCCGGGGGAAGCCCAGTCGATATTGCTCGGATCCTTTCCACCACATAGTGGTGTTGCCGTTGTAGATGCCGCCGGGATGTATCGTCTGGACCGAATCCCTGACTGCGGGCCAGCTGCGGATACCTGCCAAAGTGTGGGCTGCGCCATAGCGGGCCGCTTCAAGGAAGCGTCGGTCTTTAGTCGTTTCATACAGGTCGATGAAGTCCCACCAGGGAGCATAGATGGTCGAATTGTAGAACGCCTGATAGCGCATCGGCTTGGTGCTGTTCTTGTAGATGTGCATGTCGGCATCGCGTACAGCGGTGCTTTTAGCTCTACGGAGCCACTTGTCCTCGCCGGTGAGCCGGTAGGCATAGAGGGCCTGGACCCATGAGAGGATCGGGGCTGAATATCCGCGCGGAAGGCGCAGTGAGTCATTCGGCAGGGCGATGTCACGCAGCCAGGCGTTACGGCCTCCGAGCAGGCGGTTGAGTCCTTCGAAATATGTTGTGGTGAATTGTGACCCGAAGGGTGAGAGGCGCAGGGTTTCAGGATCTTTGTTGTAGCCTTCGTCCGTTGTGCGGGTGCTCCAGCGGTAGCCTTTTCGTGAGAGAGTATATTCGATTGTCGGAAGTGCCCGGCTGAGATACATATCCTCATCAGCGGCATTGACAGCAGCGCTGATTATGGCAAGTGGAGCCGAGTGGACAACAGTCGGGGCCTTGGTCGGTTTTCCTTCGATGTCATAGAATCCTCGCATCGCCTTGTCCCAGCCGCCGAATTCTTCGTTGTTCATCAGGTCGATGATGCTGAACATCGTTTCGGTCAGTGACTTGTCGGTCTGACGGCGGTAGTCGCGGACATCATAAATGTCGGTCGCCACGTGTTCGAGTGTCTCGTTCCACTGTTGTCCTGACAGGCCGATGACAAATTTGCGGCTCACGCTGACCCCTTGTTTCATCTGGCTGTCGGCCATGCCAAGAACCGGAGAGAAAGCCACAGCCTCGACCATATCGGCATGATTTTTAAGGCTGAATCCCATCGGGGAATAGTCGACGCCGCCCCAGTCGAGCGGGAAAATCGAGCTGTCGCCGCTGACAAACGCAGTCATTTTCTTTCCGCCGACGGATGTCTCCACCATAGCCAACGGTTGCGGCATCATGGCTGAAAGCAGCATCTGCGGACGCACCGGCAGACGTCGGTATTGATACATCGGAGGCAGAAGCACGTTGTCAACGGCTGTGGGCAGGGCTGCATGGAGCGCCATCACTCCAAGGCTGTAACAGCCCGCCTGCGACGGGGTGAATTCAAGAGTGAGATCAAGGCTTTTGCCTGCTTTTGACAGTTGCCATTTCCCGCGGACGGTGTGGTTTCCGGCGGTGACATATTCGACAGCGATCGTGTTCTTGTCTTCGTTCCAGGCTCTGACAGGAACAGCCTCACAGACCGAACCGCTGAGATAGGGGTTGGTTGTGATTGAGTCACCGCTTGTCCAGCCCGGATAAAACGACTTGTAATTGGGGCGTTTCAGCCTCTTGGGACCTGTGATGACGAATACTTTGTTGTCCTCCATCGGTGACATGAAATACTGCCATCGGCCATCGACTTTCGCCTGCATGGTGCAGGCAATGGCCTGATGTCCCTCTCCGGCTCTGACATAGGAAAGCCGGATGTTGTTGTTGCCGATGGAGGCAACTGATTCTGCATGGCTGTCAATCGGCAGCGGCGGGGTGATCATCGGTGAGCCCGGCTGCTGAGCGGAAGCTGTGTGGCCTATTACGGTGAGCAGGGCCGGAAGTATGAGGTTTCGCAGTTTCATTTCTTGTAGGGTATTTTGATTATTTCCAGTCCGTAGGGGCGCAGAGTGCGTTTATAAGTGTTTTTTGCACCGGCGTTTTCCAGAGTTTTGGCGTCAGTCGTGACAGTCGCTTTCTGCGATGAATCAAGATCGTTGAGAAGCATGATGAAAAGATTTTTTTCGCCTTTTGCCAAAAGTACTTCCACGTTGGGATTGTCACAGGCGGCAGCGCCGTGACGCATGATGAGGCTGGCTTTCTCGCCATAGACAGAGCCTGGCTGGAATGCGTAGGTGCGGTGCGGACCGACTTTGGGAGTGATGAATCCGGCAGGGAAAGAGATTTTGCCTTCGCTGCGGAGTTCGAGTTCCGAGACCAGATAGTCTGTGATCCATCCCATCTGCCACCAGGCATGGTGAGGATATGGACCTGCCCCGCGGTTCATTGCGGCCCAATAGTAGGATGCGACTCCTGTTTCATTGTCGACAAAGGCATCTCGCCCGATGGCTGCCGCACGGGCCATGTCGAGGAAAAGGCTGTCACCTGTTAGGCCATACATCCTGACAAACATACCGGCGTGGGAGGCAAGCAGGATCGGACCATGCAGGTTGGTTGAGCCGATGATGCCGCCGTGTTCGTATGACAGGCCGGACTGGCTGATTTCCCAGTCTTTGCGTTCAATCCCTTTGACTTTGCAAGGTTTTTCGCTTGCAATGGGGTTGGTGTAGACCGATGTGGTGTAGAAGCGCGCTGTGCGGATAGCCGCGTTGCGGTAGGTGGCCTCGCCGGTCTGATCGAAGAGTTCCAGGAGAGCCTGTGCGGCCTGGATTGTCGCGAAATCAGCTGCGAAGCGGGTGTCACCGCAGACTCCAAGCCAGCAATCGGTGTCGACGGCATTTCTGATCAGCCAGTCTGCACCACGGCGTGCGGCGGCGAGATATTTTTCATCTCCGAGAATACGGTAAGCGATCAGCAGTCCATAGAATGTAGGACGGTAGTCTTTGAGATCGCTGAACGCGGGCTTGTTTGTTTCATTCTCATAGGCCACAGCCCAGCTTCCGTCAGCCGCCTGCCAGCGGATCAGGCAATCGGCTGCATTGCGGATCATATTTTTCAGTTCATTGTTCTGCGGCTCGAAAAGGCAGATGTTGCCGAGGTCCATCAGCATGTAATATGTGGTTGCGATCGGTTCGGTGTATGGACCCCATTCCTCGACAAACTGACGGCTGCCTTTCAGATAATACTGTCCGCGGGAAGCGCCTTTCATGAAGCCGCTCTCGGCAGATTGCTGTCGGAGTTTGAAATTGAGGGCATAGGGGAGTCTTTTGCTTGTGAGCAGTGAGTCGGAGGTCATGGCACCGAGCATCCACATTGCGCCGTAGTCGGCATTCTTCATGGCATCCTTATTAGCCTTGTAGACTCCTCCGAGATATTCCTGAGCGCCGATTGTCGATCCTTCGAACTCTACGGTGTGCCATTTCGAGGTGCTGTCATTGACTACATAGCGGTGGATGGAGTAGAGCCTGTCGGTCAGTGAGCGTTTGTTCTCTCTCAGGCGCAGGGCGTCTTTGAAACGGTAGATATCATTTACGATATGATCAAACACCGGCCACCAGCTGTTTTTGGCGATCGTGTAGCGGAATGAGAAAGTCCGTTTGTCGCCGGATTTCATAAATGACTCATCCTCTCCGAGCACCGGGTGATAGAGCGTTGGCGTGATCTCTTTCTGTCGGTTCATGGCCGAGAGGCCGAGGCGCCAGAGGCCGGTGTTGCGTTTGTCATATCCCCAGGGACCTGCGGCTGTTTCCGGTTCGGCTGTCACGGCTATTGTCAGTCCGGCGGTCGAAGTGAGCATTGATGACAGAGTCGAAGTGCTGCGTTCTCTGTAAATGACAGGCTGCGACGGTATGCCCCAGCCGTAGGCATAGGCATGAGAAAATTCCGGATTTATTTCGTGGCCGTGGAGTACACCGGGGATGAGTGCGAAATCAATGTCCTGTGGCGCTACCGCGCATATCGACGGGGTCGGGATGGAATACCATCCGTCACGCCGGGCTTCAAGGGTCGCAGTGACACACAAATCCTGCATCCCGTCAAGGTGCCAGGTCTCTTTCACGGCAAAATCAGGCGATTCGTAGCTCATGCTGATTTCGTTTTCAGAGATCTTTTCGACTTTGTCAGGCAGGAAAGATATGGCCTTTCCGGCGCGGTTCAGTGCAACGGCTCCGGTAGCTTCCTTCCACGAGGGGAGCACATAGCGGTATTGGGTTTCAGGGAAATTCGCTTTTCCGCCGAAGTCAGCCGGATCGAGAGCTTCTGATGACGGTTTCTCATGGCTGTAAAGCACATTGTGCTGATGAACAGCCATATCGGCATTTATCCCTTCGGCAGACAGAGATTTTAGCCGCCAGCCGGTCTTGGTCTTCTCCCAGCATAATGCGACATTCCCGTTGCTGAGGTTGACGGTTTCACCAAAGGATGCCGTTGAGCCTGCAAGGCAGATGGTCAGGAAGGTTATGAGTTTGGAGCTGGTTTTGTTCATTAGTGTCAGTGGGGGTAGATGTTCGAATGGATGACTTAGAGGTTGTTTTTAAACAACCTTTTATTCAGTTACGGTCACTTTAACTCTTGTTGTTGAGTGACTGCTGCTGTTGTACCAGACGGAAGAACTTGCAAAGACTGCCTCGTAGGTGCCGGGAGTTGTGTAGGTGTGCTGATAGTCGCTGACCACCGTGCTGATGTTTTTCAGAACCACACCTGTTGAGGCTTCTGCCGAGCGGAGGTTGTAGCCTTTGGAAACGGCCCAGATGTCTTTGTCATTTGTATTTACATTACCTGTCGCCAGAAGCTGGGTGCCTGGGAGAGTCCATTTTGCAGAACCTGAAACGGTCACGTTCTGCCATCCTGCGGTCTTGATGTCGGCAAGGAGAGTCGACTGGCCTTCCGGCGAAACTTTCCGGATGTTCATGCTGCGGATTACCCACCGGTTGCGCAGAGCCACTCCGTCAAGGTCGAAATAGCGGAAAGCGATGTAGAACAGAGCGTCATTGTCACCGCTAACAAACTTTTTGAGATTGATTTCACCTGAAGGAGTGTTCTTACCGGTTTCAGCAGGCATCTGGAACTGGTCTGTCACATCGGTCCATGTGGCCTGCGCGAGATTTTCAGCGTCATATATGCCGTTGAAATCACTGCTGATCAGGATCTGAAGATTCGGATGAACATAGGTGAGATAGTCAGTATAGGACACGAAGTCGACAATCAGGTCATTGTCGGCATATTCGCGGTCACGGAGATCATATTCATGGCCGCTTTCGCCTGAATAGAACACGATGTTGTCGGCTTTGCCGCTGATGTGGAAGTTGACAGCTTCGCCGGCCTTCACCTCGGTTTTGTCAGGTGTGACGGAGAGTCGGGCGTCAGGCGCATCCTGGGAGCATGATGAAATGCCAAGGGCGATCAGGCTTGCAAAAATATATTTCTGGAGTTTCATGATTTGAGATCTTGGATTTGCAGATTTTTTTGAAAAACAGACGGTTTACCATCCGGGATTCTGAGTCATGAGCTTGTTGACGGTCAGCTCTGTGTTCGGGATCGGAAACAGGACGTTGCGGGCTGTAACGTTCAGCCCCGAATTGCCGGCATAGGCAAAGGAACCTCCGTCGGCGGCAGCTTCGCGTCCGTATTCGTTCATGGTGTCGACATATATTCCCCAGCGGATGAGGTCGAGCTTGCGCATTCCCTCAAAGCAGAATTCGCGGAAGCGTTCCTGCTGTATGGCCTGGAGAAAATCTTCCTCGCCGGAGAGTCCGCTCAGATCGCATGCGGCAGACGGCTCGTTGACATTCAGGCCCCAGCCTCGGCGGCGAACCTGATTGATCGCTTCGTAGGCTTCGGCATTAGGACCGTGGTTCACGGCATTGATCGCCTCGGCTTTCATAAGCAGCACATCGCTGTAACGGATGATCGGAAAGTTGGTCGAATTGTAGAGCTGGGCTTTCTCTCCGATTTCATATTCGCGACGCCATTTGCCCGGATTGCGGTTGTAGATCTGGGAGGCAGTGTAGTATTTGCGTGTAGTCACTCCGGCATCATCGGTGTTGTAGCAGTATGGGGCGATGTTCCAGTCGCGGCGGAGGTCGCCTTCCTCAAAAGCATCGTAGAGGCGCTTGGTCACTTGCATCGCACCTCCGGAATAACCGATATTTGGATCGCGGCAGAGGATTCCGTTTTCAACACCGACACTGCCGGCGAGATCTTCGGTGCCGATCTTGTTGCCATACATGCCGACTTCCCAGATGCACTCTTTCAGGTCGTTGATGTCCTGGCTGTGGTTGATGAAGATCTGCTGATAGTCCGGATTCAGTTCGTGATGGCCTGACTCGATCACTTTGTCAGCATAGGCCAAAGCGTCGGTATAGCGAGAACTGTCATTCAGGGGCTCGCCGGCCATCTTGAGGAAAACCCTGGCGAGCACAGCCTGTACAGCGGTTTTTGATACGCGCTCGTTGCTTCCGAGTTCGTCGATGTCAAGAACCATCTCCTCGGCATCCTGCATGTCTTTGACAATTGCGGCATAGATTTCTGAAAGCGATGACTTTTTCAGCGGTTTCTCGTTGGGCGAGAGGGTAGGAGTCAGTTTCAGAGGCACTTCGCCGAAATAGGAAGTCAGCAGATAGTAATAGTAGCCGCGCAGAAAGAGGGCTTCGCCTTTCATGGCGCGTTTTTCGCGGGTGTCGAGTTTCGAATCATCAACGTAGGCGATCAGATAGTTCGCACGGCTGACACCTTCGTAGAGCACTTCCCAGAAACGTCCGATGTCGAGGTGGCCCGCATCGAACTGCATGACGCGGATGTTGTTGATCGAGATGTTTTTATAAAACGCTTCGTCGCTGATGGCGAAATAGGAATAGAGGCCTTTGCTGTACATGCGGCCGTTGGGGTCGATGAGACGGTTGTAGACACCGTTGAGGGCCGACTGGATCTGTTCGGGTGTGCGGTAGGAGTTTTCCGGTGACAGAAAGTCCGGATCTTTGTCAAGGAAGTCCGAGCATGAGGAGCACAGCAGAGTTGCGGCGATTGCTACGGCTGATATATATTTTTTCATAATGGATGTTGCTGTTTTGGATAGTTGTCGATTACATTGGCTCGTGACTTAGAAGCCGATTTCCAGTCCGAAAGTGAGTGTTTTCGCACGTGGATATGGCGACCAGTCGAAAGATGGGGTCAATGCGGTGTCATAGGTCGACACTTCGGGGTCAATGCCCGAATAGCCGGTCCATGTCAGCAGATTCTGAGCAGCGGTATAGACTCTGAGGCTGTTGATCCCGGCCCGTTTGGTGATGGCTGCGGGCAGCGTGTAGCCGAGAGTGACGGTTTTCAGGCGCAGATATGAGCCGTCTTCGATTGTGCGGTTCGAGTAGGCAGTCGGACCCTGTCCGCCGACGCGGAAAAGTTTGTTGGAGGGGTTCTCTGGTGTCCAGCGGTTTTTGACGCTGCTGAACATGTTGAGCGATGTGCGCGTAGTCGGGTCTCCGCCTTCAAACTCGATGCGGTTGGCGTTCATGATCTGGCCGCCGTAAGAGAACTGGAGGAAGAGCGAGAGGTCAAAGTCTTTGTAGCGGAAGTTATTGGTGAAACCGCCGATGAACTTTGGATTCGGGTTGCCGATGATGGTGAGGTCATAGCTGTCGACACAGCCGTCGCCGTTTATGTCGCGGTAGCGGATGTCGCCAGGCTGGATGTTGTTTCGGTCGTTTCCGTTGTTAGGAATACCTTTTTTGAGCACATAGGTGTTGCCGACTTTGTCGAAATCGTCATACTGGTAGATGCCGTCGAAAAGATAGCCGTAGAACATGGCGATCGGCTGTCCGGGGATTGCTATGTAGGGATAGGCGTTATTGAAGTTGCCCCAGGTGACACGGGTTGCAAGCGACGGCTCGTCTTCGTTGAGCGACAGGACTTTGTTGCGGTTGAAGGAGATGTTGAAATTCGAGTCCCAGGTGAAGTCGCGGGTTTTGATGTTGACGGTGTTGAGCGTAAGTTCGATACCGCTGTTTGAGACGCTGCCGACATTCTTGTAGGCGCTGAGGAATCCCATTGACGGCGCGAGAGTGGCTTTCAGAAGGAGATCTTTCGTGCGCTTGTAGTAATAGTCAGCTGTGAAATTGATGCGCTCGGAGAGGAAGCTCAGGTCAAGACCTGCGTTATACTGTACGGTCGTTTCCCATTTCAGGTCGGCATTGCCTAAGGAAGAGGGGACTACACCTTTCAGAGGGGAATTGTTGACGGAATAGCCTGTTGTCGGAGAGATCACGAGGCTTGTCAGGGACGCATAATCGCTCACGCGGTTGTTGCCTGTCGTGCCGACACCGAAACGGAGTTTGCCGGAAGTCAGCCATGTCAGGTTTTTCATGAACTGTTCCTGTCCGAAGCCCCAGGCCAGAGCGGTGGAGGGGAATGAGGCCCAGCGGTTGTCTTTGGGGAATTTCGAGCTGCCGTCGGCTCGGTAGGATACGGTCACCATATAGCGTGACTTATAGTTGTAGTCGACACGCGCGAGATATGACATCAGTGCGTTGCCGGTTTTTGTGACGGGAGATTTTGTGACCGTACCTTCGTCCAGTCCGGCGATGCCGAGTTCTTCATTGGGGATGTTGATCGAGGTGAAGCCGTCGGAGAAATATTCTGCATCCTGAAGGGTGAAACCTCCGAGCACTTTGAGATTGTGGCCTTTTTTGAGTTTGAAAATGTAGGTCAGAGTGTTTTCGTTGAGGAAATTGGTGCGTTCGTAATGGGTCAGGCTGCCGTTGACTTTTTCGTTTGTGCGCGGATGGCCCAGACGGGAGCTTGAATTGTTGAAGATCTCACGGCGCTGGTCGATCTTGTTATAGCCGCCGGAAATGCGCAGCAGAAGATTCGGGAGAATCTTGTATTGCAGGTAGGCGTTCGAGATGAAGTTGTAGGTATAAGTCGGGTTATACTCGTTCTTAACAGCCATGACCGGGTTGATGCGGAAGTCACGTGTCGGATCCAGTGAATCGTCATAGAGATCATTCATCAGATCTTCCTGCCAGAGCGAACCGACAGGGCGGTAGCCCCACATGCTGTACATGATGCTGGCTGTCGGCGAGCTGTTCTGTTCGGCGGCGATTGTTCCGAATTTTTTGTTGTAGGTGTAGTTCAGGTTGAGGCCGATCTTGACTTTGCTGCTGATATTGTGTTCAAGATTGAGTCGGCCCTGATATTTGCGGTAGCCGCTGTTGTCAATCACACCGTCCTGATGGACCGCGCTTCCTGAGATTGAATAGCGGGTTGCCTCGGAACCTCCGCGGATTGAGATGTTGTGGTTCATCACGAAGGCAGACCGAAGCACTTTGTCCTGCCAGTTGATGCCACGCTCGTTGCGGTAGTCCTCAAGGGTTTTCTCGCTGCCGAGGTACATTGAGGTGTAGAGAGTCGGGTTGACATCGAGCTGATAGCGCACGAATTCATAGGGATCGAGCATTTCCTGCTTCTTGATGGCGTTCTGCACACCCATCCAGACATTGTATGTGACAACAGGACGTCCGACTTTGCCTTTCTTGGTGGTGATGAGTATGACACCGTTGGCACCGCGCGCACCATAGATGGCGGTCGCCGAGGCATCCTTGAGAATTTCCATTGACTCGATTTCTTCCGGGTTCAAGACATTGCCGACAGAGGTTTCAAGCGGAAAACCGTCGACAACATAGAGTGGGGCATTGCTCTGGGTGACGGAGTTGTTGCCGCGGATGACGATGTTGAGTTCGCTGCCGGGCTGTCCGTCGCTGCTTGTCGACTGCACGCCGGCCACACGTCCTGCCAGGGCTTCCTCGAAGTTCGAGACAGGAGCTTTCTGCATGTCCTTGACGTTGACTTTGGAGACTGCGCCGGTGACATCCTTGCGTGTCGTGGTGCCGTAGCCCACGGCTACAACTTCGTTAAGCATCATGGCTGCGGGGCGCAAGCGGATGTTGTTGCGTTTTTTTGAAGAAACGGTGACGGTCAGGGGTTCGTAGCCGATGGAACGGATTTCTACCGAAGCCTCGGACTTGGGTGAGGTAATGTCAAACTCTCCGTTGACATCCGTGATCCAGCCGCCGGGCTGTCCGGCGATCACAACGGTTGCACCGATGACAGGCTCGCCGTTGTCGAAGTCGACTACAAAGCCTTTGATGTGGACAGAAGATTTCTGTGCGTGGATAGAGAAACTTCCGCCCAGCATCACGGCTATGATGGAAATTAATGTCACGATGGCTCGCATGGCATTTTTAGATTTAAGATTGATAAATTCCATATTGAGGCGTATGATTGGAGCTTGTTGTGCAAACTCTTATTTTATTATAAGGTGGAACAATGCCGGCGGAATCCGATGGGCGGGAGCCGACATGCGGATGTGAAGGCGTGAGGTCTTTACCGGTTTTTCGAAAGTGATATGGTTGATCGCCTGATAGTTGTTGTCGGATTTTGCAACTGTGTTGCCTTGGTCGTCTGAAATCTCATAGTGGCGTATGCAGTAGGGCATGACACTTTCAGAATGGCCCATCTGGACAGTCTCCATCGCATGGTCGAAGTCAGTGTCGAAGAAGAGTCTGAGTTCGCGGATCGTTTTTTCTTCAGGCCATTCTACTTTCAGTTCCGGCGCGTTGTCGTCAGGCGAGGCTGCCCAGGCGTTTGTCGCACCGACCGGACGGGTATGGCTGTTTGCCATGAGGTCAAGAGAGAAAATCGGCTGTGACGGTTCGAGCGAGAATGCTATGTTTTTGCTTTCGGGACGTCTGAGCGGACACCAGAATTCAAAACTTTCAATGCCGATGTTCTCAGGCGGATCCTGACGGCCATAGTTCGAGACTGCAAGATTGATCTGGTTCAGTACGGTGGTGGTGCCGCTGACAAGATCGTCGCTTTCACCGAGCAGTACCTTGTCATTTGCCATAAAGCAGACAAATACGTATTGACTATGGTCAAATTCGGAGGAGAAGCCGACTGTGACAGTCTGCAATCCCTGTTTCAGCGGAAGGCTGACACGCTCGATGATGCGGTCAGGAGTGTAGCCTTTGTCCCGTGAGGCGCAGCGGAGTTCAACGTTGAGTTCGGTTGCTTCCTCAGCCTTGACCTGAAGTTTGATCTCAGGCATCGCGCCTTTGACCGGAAAGAGAGCGGCGGTGGAGAATCTGAGGCGGCGGAAGGAGCCGTTGTGGGCGTAGCCGTTGAAGAGATATTCGCTGCTTGCGCTCACTTTGGCCGAGTGAAGCAGATTGCTGTTATCCTTGATTTCAACTCCGGGAATGTATTGACCGCTTTCGAGCAGGGCCTGTTGCAATTCGGTGATGAGATCATTGCTGACATAGTCGGCGGGCATGCGGTCGTTGGCCACGCAGAGAGCCAGGGCAGTGCCGATGGCCTGACCGCCACTGGCCGAGGTACACATCACGCGTGTGGAGCCGTTGGCCACGTGTGAAGAACTCATGATGCGGCCTCCGAACATCAGATTGCTGATGTTTGATCCGAGATAGCATCTGTAAGGAATCTGATAGACCCCTTTTGAGTGCCACTGGTTGCAGGCGCGACCGTCGGCATAGACGCCGTTTGACGGGTGCAGGTCAATGGCCCAGCCTCCGCATGACACGGCATCATAATGGGTGCGCTGTTCGATGATGTCCTGCTGTGTCAGTGTGTAGAGGCCTTTCATGCGGCGTGATTCACGTTTGCCGGGAATGGTTCCTACCCATTCAAGCGTGTAGGTGGACATTTCGGGGAATTTTCCGGAGTTTTTGATGTAGTTCCAGATTCCGTAGACCACTTTCCAGAGTTCATGCTTGATGGTTTCGGAGTCATGTATGGTGTTGAGGCGGCCGCCATATTCGATCCACCAGTATTTGCATCCGTGATGGTGGATGGAGAAATATTCGTCATTGTGGATCTTGCTGATATGGCTTTCGACATCTTTCAATGCGAACTGCGGAGCCACGTATTCGACCGGTTTGCCGGTATCTTTCATGTAGAACAGGATGGTGTGGCCGAGGAGTTCGCCGTAGGTTTCCTTGTCGGGAGTGAAACCCTCGCCATAGACAGTGCTGTCTTCGGATCCCATGCGGTAGGGCGCTCCTGCGAGGTAGCTGACAAGGCCGTCGCCGCTACAATCGGCGAAGAAGCATCCTTTGATCTCGTAGCTGGTTTCATTGATAGGGTTGTATCCTATGACGAAGTCGATCATGCTGTCGGATTTTTTTTCGACTTTATAGACGACTGTATTGAGAAGCATTTTGATGTTGGGCTCCTGCATTACCATGTCGAGAAGCACAGTGTCAAAGATGACTGGGTTGCCCTCGCGGTTGCGGTAGACATTCTCGGTCATGATCTCATCAATGACGCCGCCCTCGCGAGACCATCGGTTGTTATTGCCCATGTGGGATGTCGCGCCGAGGGCCCACAGACGAACTTCGCTTGAAGCATTGCCTCCGAGCACCGGACGGTCCTGAACTAACACTACTTTTGCACCGCGTCTGGCTGCCGTGAGTGCGCAGCAGACACCTGTCAGTCCTCCTCCGATAACAATGATGTCACCTGTGACCGTTACACTTCTGGTGGCGCGGGAAGATACAAATCCTTGACTGTTCATGTTCTTAGATTATATATGTTTAGAGGTTGTTTAATAACAATAGTTAAAATCTGAGCGAAAGTTTTGAGGTGGATATGGTTCTGAATTGAAGGAGCATAGCGAGCTATGTAACTGAAATGAAGAGCCATAGGCGCCCAAAACTTTCGCAGGCGACGGTATTATATTTTTTCTTTTTAATAATTTCATGTTTGAGAATTTTTAAAGTTACCTGAGCCTTGGTGTCTCTTTTGCTAAATTGTTGAAATTCG
>NZ_JAIDEN010000146.1 GCF_029054785.1 Duncaniella sp. | reverse complement strand
TTTCTCATTTACAACAATTTATCTAAAAGATACACCACTCAGATTTTAACTCTTGTTTTTAAACAACCTCTTAACTGTTTATTAAAAACATCAAAACGACAGCGGAAGTTCAACTGCAACCGGTGTCCAAACGAAAAATGGAATATTCCGAATTCAGGAAATGACAAAATCCCTGCCGCAAGGTGAACTGCAACAGGGATCAAAATGTCTAAAAATTACCTTTGGAGCTTGTTTCGTAACAAGTTCCAAAATCAGATCTGAGTATAAACTCTCAATCCGAATGTCAGACGCTTATTCAGGAAGAATCTCATAAGAGATTGCCTGGAGGCAATAAAAAGAGAGATAAGGCTTGCCTTCCTTTTCCTGACGGGCTGCGATACGGGCACGATAATCGGCTATGCGGTCTTCAAACGCAGTCAGGTTCTTCTGACCCTGTGCGGTGCGCTCTGTCGCACAGCCGACTTCAACTTCTCCGGCAGCTTCTTCTCCGGCCTCAGCTGCTTTTTCTGCGGCGGCCTTCTGAGTTTCCTCATACTGTTGTATCATTTTCTGAATCGCGGCTTCGTCAACACGCTCTTCACACACAACTCCCTTGACCTGAATCGGCTGATGGATTGTTGATTTCGGGAACGGCTCCCCCATCAGAGGGAACGCCTCACAGCGGATCAGCACACTGTCAGCAGATCCGACAACGAACGCCTTGCGGCCTCCATGACGGCAAAGATGAGAGCAGACACCTTCAATGACAACAGTATCTCCTACCAGATTCTCAGCATCGGCAAGAAGCTGATCAACACTGATTGTTCCTGCTGACCCTTCAGCAGATTCTGATTTTGACGAACCGCCACATGAAACCAACACGAGGCAGAAAAGTGCAAGAATTGTAAAGATTGAAGTCTTTTTCATTTTTACAGTTTTTTAATTATGGATATTACTTTCAATTTTTTATAAGCATGAAGGGGATAAACGAGAATATGCCGAACACCAGCGTGACAACCGAAGCGACAGCAGCGCTGCATATAGCCTCAGATCTACGACGGCGGTAAACAACAAATATTATCACCGCAAGCACGACATTAAGGATGAGCGCGGCCCATGAAACCGACTCTATGCGCGGCGTCGCATAGCAGTCTGAAATCGAGGTGAAAGACAGAGCGTAAGGGAAAATATAGGATCCGATCTTTGCAACCGGACTGACCTCAGAGGCTTTTGCATAGCTCGCCAGAAGTCCGTAATCGCCGGAATCAACCGCAAACCAGCGTGTGCCATCCTGATTTGAGATCCGGACAATCATGTTGAACAGATTTTTCACAACTGCAATACGGTCCTTTTCGGGATCGACCTTTCCGACCGGCAGATGACACAGCCGGTAACCGTCGCGCCGGATCAGGTAAAAATTGTGGTTTTCATCCGACATGAAACCGAGAGCGCCTTTGTCGGCATTTTCCATGATAAACACATGAGCGGCAGAGATTGAATCCGGCTTCCTGATCTTTGACATGTAAGGACGACCGGCCTGCATCTTCATGTGAAACACATCTCCGTTGGCATCCACCATCAGATAACCTTCATCATAAGGCTTACGGCTTGTGATGTTGGCTGAATAGCTTTTCATCGGAAGAGTGAATCCGCGGTCATTAAATATCTCGGTAAAACGTCCGGTCCGTCCCTGATTCACCTCATTGGTCTCCATTTCGATAAACTCCACCCGTCCGTCACGGAAGCGGAAGACTTCAGTCGGGTCCTCAAGATCAATTCGGGCGGGCATGGATTCCATGATCAGATAGACGTCGGCAAAACGTTTGTTGACATCTCGTGGCGAAGATGTGAACACCCACTGGTTATGTTTCAGCAGCGGAATGGAAATTTCGATACCGTTGATTGAATCAGGCAGCTGCTCGCGCGCCACAAGCTGGGTAAAATACAACTGCGGCAGCAGTGAATCACGCTGTTCTTTCGAGTAGACAACACCTTCCCGGCGTTCTCCTGCGGCATTGAGCGGATAAATGACAGATTCCTTTTCGCCGCTTCTCTCCGACACGATCAGTTCATTGCTGACGGGAGAATAAGCGATAAACGGATCTGAAGTACCGACGGGGAACAACAGAGAATATAGCCACGGAAGAAACCATGAGAGAACAATGACACTAAGTGCGACAATTAAGATTGTATATGCTTTTTTCATAATACTTAATCCTGACGGCCCTCCTTAAACCTGATTATTGAACCGAATGACAGAACGGCAAGAAGCACAACTGTAATGACAATCAGCAGAACCATACCATTGTAAGCTTCAAGCGCCGGCTGAAGAAAATACATCATCAATACTGCAATTCCGAGAAGTGAAAGAATGATACGGCGTCTCCAGGTGCCTTCAAGACAGACCGCTGTCACAAACAGATAGGCCGTAAAACCGGCGAAATACCAAGGTAAAGTCGTGAGCATCACGCGTCCGACCAGTTCCACCGGAAGGATCCTGAAATCATAGACCATTATTATCATGGCCTGAAGCAGATAGACGACCAACAGCTCTGCCAGACCGGCAAGCAGCATCAGACCGACCAGCCGACGTTGTGGATATGGCAGATGGAGAGTCAGTTTCAGACGCTTCTGAGTCATTTCCGGTGCCATCTGGGCCACACCGATGGCCAGACCGACAAGGAGAGGCACATATTTTATCATGTCGATGAACGTATTGTCCTTAAGCAACATGATGAGCCAAAGGTGCTCGACGCCTTTCAATTCGATCAGACGGTTCATCATGGCTACCGTATAGAACGCAATGCAAACTGCAAGTCCGAGTGAAATGAAGAAAACCATCCTGGTTTTCACCCATTCTTTAAATATAATAGCTCTTTCCATGTGTAATCAATATTTACCGGTAAGTCCGATGAATGCGTCTTCAAGCGACATTTCCTGACGGGCAAGTGTATCGGAAGCAATGCCAAGGCCGTCAAGTGCGGCTCTGACTTCAGCCATAGGCTTGAATGTATAAAATTCGACTTCATCCTTGATTTTGCCGGGGTTGACAAACATGCCGTCAGATGAAAATTTTTCAATCGGGGCGTCAGTCAGAAGTGTGTAGCGTGAAAAATCTCTCAACAGATCGTCGACTGGCATCTGGGTAAGGATCTTTCCGTAGTCAAGTATGATGCAGTCGTCAATCAGGCGTTCAAGATCCTGAATGATATGCGATGTCATGAAGACGGTCTTCTCCTCCGCCTTGGCGAATTCACGAAGATAGTCGATAAAAAGACGGCGATAGCCTGGATCAAGCCCCAGGGAGAAGTCGTCAAGCACAAGCAGATCAGCATTTTGTGCTAATATCAGGCCCAATGCCACCTGAGAGCGCTGTCCGCACGACATGGAGGAGATCTTCTGCCCAGGAGAGACATGCAGCTTGTTCATCAGCTCATAATAGGCCTCTCTGTTCCATTTAGGATAGAAGCGTGAGTAGAAACGCTCGATCTGCTCGATTGTCATGAAGGCATACTGGACATGGCCTTCGATGAGCAATGCGATGCGCGCGCGGGTAGCAGGTGTCATCTCTGTGATTTTCTCCCCGAAAATCATGCATTCGCCCTTCTGCGGACGCAGATAGCCCATCAGAATGTTTATCGTTGTTGTCTTGCCAGTTCCGTTTTTACCAAGAAGACCGAGAATCCTCCCTTTGGGAACCTCAAAACTCAGGTCGCTGTAAATAATGCGCCCCATGCCATAGCGCTGGGTCAGATTTTTTACAAATATTACCGATTCAGAATCGTGATTCATTATAGTAGTTTATATCAGTTTTTCAAATATTAATTATCAGATATTAATTGTCAGAATTCAGCAGCAAGCGAAATCGCCATTCCGTGACAAAGGTCCTCACCGCGGAAATCTGTAAGCCGGTAGCCGACTTTCAGAGAGAGGATAAAACTCAGAACCGTCCGTGAAAGGCCGACATCCGCCCCAAAGCGCAGGCGGTCAGCCGAGAGCATCGAATAATTGGAAACCACACACTGTCCGAGAGCTGTCGCGGTGTCAAGATCTGTCAGTATGGATTCTGACTGACATACTTTTGCATAGGAGCCGCTGACAGATGCATTCCAAAGCCATTTCCGACCGGAAACCGATGAAAAATCGGCCTGAAGTCCGGGGATTATATGACTGACCCTCTGTTTCCGCAGCGGATCTGAATATCTTTCTTCATCAGATTCATAAGCTACGGACGGGCTGAGAGTGAGCACTCGTGAATGCTTGCCGAATTGCATCGGGACAGAAAAACGGAAGCGGCTCACGTCATGAGAATATGGCGAAACAGACCCGATACGGTCATAGCTTGAGCCGGCTGATGAGCCGAAGAGGTTCTCCGTACCTTTCCGACGGTATATGCCGCCGTCAAAAGCCGGCTGGAGTGTCACGGCGTCACCGACATCCACCCGATAAGCGATGTTCCAGTCGAGAATATCATTGTCTGTATATCCCAGTGTGAGATTGTTGTAATTACGCAGTTGCTGTTCCATTCTGTATCCGGCATAACCGACAGTCACCGACAGACCGCTTTTTTCAAGCGGAAGCCATTGGAGACCCAGATCATAGCCAAACGATGAATAGCCGCTGTTTTTATTGGCATTGCCCATAAAGCGCTTGTAATAAGTTCCCATACCGGTCAGAGTATAGGTGTTTATCTCATTCAGCGGATTATAGAAATCAAGATCACAGTTCTGGGAATAGACATTGATACCGGCTTTCAGACCGATGACATTGCCGGAACCGACTTTATAGGCTCCTCCCAACGATATGTCAAGGTCAGAGACAACTGTCTTCACACGCGGATCCCGGTTGCGATAGGCAATTTCGGCTCTGTATGCAGCCTGCACCCCGACGGACCATCGGTCGAAATCGTGTGCATAGCCTCCGGAAAAACGATAGCTACGGGTGCTGAGATCGCCTCCCGCCTCATCGCCGAGGACATAAGGAGCCACACGCACATAGTCGATACAGTCAGTCCAACGCACCGAATGATAGGAACCGGTCACGAATGACGCGCTCCCCCAGACCGCACTTTCAGAACCAAGACGGGTATATGAATCAGCTGAAATGCTGAAAAGATCATGTCCGTCGCCCAACTGCTCCATGACCGCCTTTTCCTGACGCTCAATATCCGAACCGACAGCAAACGAAGAGATCGAAACCGAGTCCCTGGCAACCATCGTAGCAGGATTGTGTTCATGGTTTTTCAGAGACCGAATGGTAAGAGGTAGTGTCAGTCGCTGGAGATCGCGCACAGACAAAGACTGAGCCGTGAGCCCTGAAAAAAGGCTCACTGCGACAGCCAATACTATCAGCCGGTATCTGAATCCGATGATCTCTGACATCCGAAAATTTTAGAGGTTTTTTAATAACAATAGTTAAAATCTGAGCGAAAGTTTTGAGGTGGATATGGTTCTGAATTGAAGGAGCATAGCGAGCTATGTAACTGAAATGAAGAGCCATAGACGCCCAAAACTTTCGCAGGCGACGG
>NZ_JAIDEN010000145.1 GCF_029054785.1 Duncaniella sp. | reverse complement strand
CCACAGATCCACACACACTTCACCAACCAGTCACCCACACATCTGACAATGAAACTCACACTGACAACCCCCGAAATGCTCGACCTCTGGCGTCTGCACCACGCATTCAGCCCTCCGCTGGCCGATGCTGTCTTCCGGCGCAACGACGGACTTGACAGCGACGCGCTCTTCACCGTTGAAATGAACCTCTGGTACCGCCGGCTGCTCCTCGAAGCCTCGCCTTCGATGCTGGCCCCGCGGTCGCTTGACCTGCCTCTGCCCCCTGTACAGGACGGCGCCACTGTTTTGACGCTCCCTGCGGGGGTGGTGCGCGTGGTCCGTGTGCGCCTCGCCTCCTGGCTGCGTCCCGCCGTTGTGGTGACCGATCCCGCCTCGGCTCTCCTCGAACGTCAGCGCCATCCCTTCACCCGCGCTACCACCTCATCGCCCCTGGCGTTCTTCTATGGCGGAAGCCTGCGTCTCTATCCCGCCGCGACCGGTTCCGACAGCCTTGCCCGGCTCGACTGCATCGTCTGCGAGGATGGTGTCTATGAATTCGACGATTCCGCCCTGGCTACTCTCCATCCCGAATAAGAGGTTGTTAAACCACCTCTAAACCCCTCACACCCCAAGCTATGAAACTGAAATACAATCCGGGTCTTTACCGCCGGGCGGTGAAGGCCCATCAGGAGATGTCGTCGCTGCGGGCCACGCGTCAGCGGCTCAAAGACCACACCTACGGGCTGCAATGGTCCGATCCGGTCACAACCGATGACGGACGCATCATCTCCGAACACGAATATGCCCTTGAATCGGGCATGCGTCCTCTGACCAACAATCTGCTGCGCTCGCTGGTCAAAGCGGTCGTGGGCCGTTTCCGCTACAACCTGAGTGCGGACGAAACCCCGGCTGACAGCCGCCTCGACAGCTTCCGAGCCGACAATCTGCTCGATGAGCTTGACAGCCGCTCACTCGAAGAGTTTCTCATCTCAGGCTGCGTCATCCAGAAACTTGTCTGCGAATGCCGTCCCGGCTCGCAGCTTGCGGTCTGGGCCGACAACATCAGCCCGAAAGACTTTTTCGTCAACCGTTTCTCCGATCCGCGCGGGGCCGATGTGCGGCTCATCGGCCATTTCTTCCGGGTAGGCCTTGCGGAACTCAAGCTGCGTTTCGGCCACGGATCGGCCTCGCGCTGCGCAATGCTCGAACGCTGCTATGCCAACAGCCGCGGCTTCAATGACTGCGATGCCGACATGCTCTGTCAGGTGGCCGAGGTCTGGAGCTTCGACATCAATCCCTCGCGCCCGACCGAGGATCCCCACTGGCACTGCCGCTTTATGGCGCCCAACGGCACAGTGCTTGACGAGACCCGCTCTCCCTTGCCTTCTGGCTCCCATCCCTATGCCTTCAAATTCTATCCTCTGACCGACGGCGAGGTCCATTCCTTCATCGAGGATCTGATCGGGCAGCAGAAACACATCAACATGCTCATCACCATGATCGACCATATCCTGGCCAACAGCGCCAAGGGAGTGCTACTGATGCCGATGGATTCCGTCATGCCCGACTCTGACATCAAGGATGTATGCCGCGTCTGGAGCAAGCCCGGCGGTGTGATTCCTCTGAATCCGGCCTCGCGGCTGATGCCGATGGAGGTGAGCGCGTCTTCGGGTGCGAGCCGCGACGCCTCGCAGCTTCTCGACACCGAAATGAAACTCTTCCAGAACATTTCGGGGGTGTCAGGCGCGCTTCAGGGGCAGCTCCCGTCATCCAACGTCTCGGCTTCGCTCTATGAGAGCCAGGTCTACAACTCGGCCATCGCCCTGCTCGACATCTACGAGTCGTTCAACTCCTTCCGTGCCGCCCGTGACCGCATAGCCCTGGAGCTGACCGAAGGTTGTCTGCATGAAGGGGCTTAGAGGGTGTCTAATAGTAGACTCTTAACATAAATTCACATCGGTGTGCCTGCCTCCTGCACCGGGTCTCAATTAACTTTGCTGACAGAAAAACATCACGTTTCTTCCGACACCTCTCACCGAGACACATTTTACTATTTTCACACAAACACACACCTTTCTTCCCCCCTCACGTTTCTGCCTTATGTATTCTTTAATCACCCTCCGCAACCGTCATTTTCTCGAAGCCGCCCGCCGTGTGATCTCCTCCATTCCCGCCGGCCATCCCGTCAGTCTCCGCTATGTGGCCTCGCAGGCCGCTCTTGAACCCGCTCCATGCTATTATTGTACCTATGAATATGCACTGCGCATGCTGCGGGTGCTTCGCCACGGGCGTCTGAAACTGCGCAACGACCGCCGTCTGGCCCTCTGGGAGGAACTTGACCGCCGGGCCGGACGGCTGATGGAGCGCCACGGCTACCGTCTGGATTTCGCCCTTGCCAATGTGCTTGCCGACGGCCATGCCTCGCAGTTTTTCATCTCCCCAGCCCGCGCGATGGACCTGCTGCGCTCTTCCTTTGACCCTGAAACCCGCCAAATCACCATCTCCTGAATCTCCCCACGCCATGCTTTATTCGCTTTCCACACAGGTTATCGCCGATACGGTCCACGCGCTCGTTGCCCTGGAGCTTCTGTCGGCCTCCGCTGACGAGAAAACCTCACTTTCTCCGCTCATCGACCCCGCCCGACGCGGGATTCTTACCCTCATGATCAAGAATGCTTTCGCCGAGACCGTCCTCGGCCTGCTCCCTTATGTCGACGATGCGGAGCTTGACGGCGAAAGGCCTGAGCTCTCTCCGGCGGCCCATCCCGCCGATGACAGCGCCGATCATCTCATGCAGATCACCCTCAAGGTGCCTCAGGCGGCGGGAGGCGGGCGTCAGACAGGGATCCACGGCCTGATCAGGCGTCATCTGGAGATGGCCGTGGTACTGCGGGTGATCCACACATCGCTCGTGGCCGCGGGCGATTCCGCAGGGCTTGTCCGTGCCGCTCCGTTTGCCGTAAAGCTCCAGCAGCAACTCGCAGCCCTCTCGGCTCTGCTGCGCGCTCCCGCCGCCCCCTTCGTCCGCCCGCGGTTTTTCTGAATGTGGTGATCATCGCGGTCGCATCATTTGTTTCTCTTGAAGAAACTTGCTAATTTTGCACTCATGAATTCCAAGTCCGAACGCAACGGCGTGGTTGTCTACTGCGCCTCATCATCAGATATTGATCCGAAATATATGCTTGTGGCACGTACCACAGGCGGACTTATCGCCGATTCAGGCTTTTCACTGGTCTGCGGTGGCGGTGCCGCAGGTATGATGGCTGCCGCCATTGAGGGCTCTGTGCAGGCCGGTGGAAAGGCTGTCGGCGTTCTTCCGGAATTCATGATGCACAAACGCTGGAACCATCCGCAGCTGTCGCAGTGTATCGTGACCGACTCGATGCACTCGCGCAAGATGACGATGGCTTCCATGTCATGTGCGGCCATAGCTCTTCCGGGCGGCATCGGTACTCTCGACGAACTGGCCGAGATCATGACCTGGCATCAGCTCGGACTCTTCACAGGTCCGGTGATCATTGTCAACACCGACGGATATTATGATCCGCTTCTCGACATGTTCCGCCGCATGGCCGACCTCGGTTTCATGCGCGACGGGCAGATTCCCGCCACAGTGGTCGCTAATCCCGAAGAGGCTTTGGCAATTGTCAGAAACCACACAGCAAGTTGCGGAAAATGAACCCCCTTTCGTTCAGTCAGGATTCGGTGGCGCAACTGGCGCCTGCGGTATGCCGCGAATGGGAGGCCCCGCTCTCGTCAGCCGACAGGTCGGACATGACCGTAGGCCGTGTGCCCTACACCCTGGGGATGGCTCCTGCCCCGCGCACGGTGCTTCCCGGCTATGATTCCGGTGTGCTCTGTCTGCTGATAGCCGTTTTCCTGCTGCTTGCCTTCAATCTGCGCCACTGTTCGACCTACATCAAGAACTTTTCCTATGACCTCTGGTCGGTGCGCCGTACGGACAACACCTTTGTGGTCCGCACCTTCAGCGAGACCGGAATCCAGATCTCCATCGTGTTGCTTACCTGCCTTTGCGAGGGCATAATCATCAACGCCGCCCTGACTTCGCGCGGACTCTCCACCCCACTGCCTAATTTCCATGAAATCGGGGCTTTATTTGTGGTCGCCGGACTATATTATGTCTGGCAGCTCTTTGCCTATCGTCTTGTGGGCTACGTGTTTACCGATAAGCTTTCAGCCCGCCAGTGGCTCAAGGGCTTCAACGCCTCCCAGGCCCTGCTGGGACTGCTGCTGACAATACCCGCCCTTATTGTATTGTTCAACCCCGGAGGGGCCGCAATAGTGGCAGGCATAGGGGTTGTGTGCTATCTTATAGCCCGTCTGATATTTATTTTCAAGGGCTTTAGGCTTTTTTACGATAATTTTGGCTCTTTGCTTTATTTTATTTTGTATCTTTGCACGCTTGAAATCGTGCCCGTGGTCCTGATTTTCCGTTGCATAGGCCGTTTCAGCCGGTTGGACGCCTGAAGTCGAGACGCTTCGGCCTCTGATCGCAAGACATTTGTCTGCAAAGATATTCTCTCTATGCAGTCCTAACCTACGTTAATCAAGCACTATCCGACAGTGAAAGTAAAAAAAGTATTAGTTTCCCAGCCGAAGCCTGCTTCCGACAAATCTCCCTATTATGACATCGCTGAAAAGTATGGCGTAGAGATTGTTTTTCGGCCTTTTATTAAAGTAGAAGGGCTTACAGCTAAGGAATTTCGTCAGTCCAAGATAGCTATTTCCGAATTTACGGCAATCGTCTTTACTGCTCGCACTGCAATTGACCATTTCTTCCGTCTCTGCGAGGAAATGAGAGTCTCCATTCCTGACACAATGAAGTATTTCTGTACGACAGAGTCAATCGCTCTCTATCTCCAGAAATATATCGTTTATCGCAAACGCAAGATCTTCCACGGCGAAACCGGCAAACTGGATGGTCTCATGCCTTTCCTGATCAAGCACAAGAAGGAACGCTTCCTCTATATAGTATCCGACGTTCATAAGGAAGACACAAGCATCCTTGACACAAACGGTATCAACTACACCAAGGCTGTCATGTATCGCACCGTATCCAACGACTTCGGTCCCGAAGAGAAGTTCGATTATGACATGCTCCTTTTCTTCAGCCCCTCTGGAATCAACTCCCTGCTGAAAAACTTCCCCGAATTCGATCAGAAAGATATCCGCATCGGCTGTTTCGGCGGCACAACGGCCCAGGCCGTGCGTGATGCCGGACTCCGTCTCGATCTGGAGGCTCCCTCTGTGAAAGCTCCCTCGATGACCGCAGCCCTTGACAATTTCCTTAAGGAGGACGCCAAGAACGGATAGAAATCCTCCTCACATCCCCCTCACATCCACATTGTGCCTTATGCTTGGCCTCAGGCTTTATAAGATAGAAAAACTCCGCAGCGAGATTGCGATCGGTCAGTTGTTTGACCGCAGCAATCCCGCTGCCTTGTCTGTTATGGCCTACCCTCTGAGAGCCGTCTGGCGCGTGAACACCTCGCGCAAATCAGCATCCTGCCCGCAGTTTCTGATTGCGGTCCCCAAGAAAAAGCTGCGCCATGCCGTGGACCGCGTCTATATGCGCCGCCGCATCCGCGAAGCCTATCGTCTCAACCGCCATCTCATCCCGCGCGACCTGCCGCTGGACATCGCTTTTGTCTACGTTGCTTCCGAACTGAAGCCTTATGCCGCCGTCGAGCGTTCGGTTGTCCGTATCCTTTCCCGCATCGGCGCCGCACTGGCCGCTTCCCCGGCTGAATCCGTTCAGGCGGAAGCACAGATCTCAGTTCCCGTCACTCAATCCTGACCGCCTTGAATCTCCTGCGCCGTCTCTTCATCCTCCCGATCCGCTTCTATCAGCTCTGCATCTCTCCGATGTTTCCCGCTGCCTGCCGCTTCACCCCGACATGCAGCCAGTATGCCGTGGAGGCTATCATGAAACACGGTCCTTTGCGCGGTTCCTGGCTTGCTGTCAGGCGCATCTGCCGTTGCCATCCCTGGGGCGGTTCGGGCTATGACCCGGTACCGTGACGGCTGACATGAATCTTCCAACCTTCCCCCATGACCGGCATCTTTGAATGACACTCCCTCCGATCCTCTTCGACGCCCACACCCACGTCCTGAGCCGCAATGCTCTCGTTGACATCGACCCTGTCGGTGTGCGCTGTGGCTCAGTCGCTTCCCGTCCGCTTCTGAGGCCCGGTTTCCTGTATTCGGTCGGGATCCACCCCTGGAACGCCGCCTCTGTCAGCGCCGCCGACCTGCGCCTTCTCCGGGCTCTCGCCGCCGAACCTCAGGTCAGGGCCATCGGTGAGTGCGGTCTTGATCCTCTGAGGCTGAATTCAGGCGAGACTGCTGACAGACATTCAGTCATAAGCCTTCAGACCGACCTCCTGCGGGTCCACTTCGAACTCAGTCAGCAGTTCCACAAACCTCTGCTGCTCCACATTGTCAGAGCCTTCCCTGAAATCATAGCCCTCCGGCGGCAATGGAGGCCGTCACAGCCCTGGATCATCCACGGCTTCCGGGGCAAACCGCAACTGGCCCGCGAGCTGCTCGCCAACGGGTTCCATCTGTCATTCGGTCTGAAATACAATCCTGAATCCTACGCCCTTACTCCTCCCGGACGCCGTCTTCGGGAGACTGACTCAATGTTCTCTCCTGGATGATTTTCAGGGCGTTTCGTTGCAGCCCGGCGAGTTTTGTGCGCTTGATGGCCGAGCGGCGGAACGTGCTTGAAAACTCCTCCTGACTCATTTCTGCGATCCGTTCGGCGCTCAGGTCCGTGATCTCCCTGCGGGCCTGGAACTCCATGATTTCTGTCCGTGGCGACTGCCGGTTGTGGGGGCAGACGCGCTGACATTCGTCGCAGCCGTAGACGTGACTGCCGAGCCGTGTGTCAGGGGGCAGCTCCCCGCGGTATTCGATCGTCAGATAGGAAAGACACTTGCGCGCGTCAAGTTCGGCTTTGCCATCGTCGGCAATACTGAGAGCCTTACCGGGGCAGGCCGCTATGCAACGTCCGCAGCCCATGCAGGACATCGGACCCTCAGGGCTGTCAGGTTCCAGTTCGAGAGAGGTCAGGATCTCACCAAGGAAGAAGCGCGAGCCGCCGTCGGGAATGATCAGCTGATTGTTCAGCCCGATAAAGCCGAGTCCTGACCTCACGGCCCAGTAGCGTTCACGCAGCGGCGCCGTATCCACACAGACGCGGCACTCCGCACCAGTCTCGGCCTTGATCGTCTCCGCAACGGCAGAGAGCCTCTTTCTGACAACATCGTGGTAGTCATCGCCCAAAGCATACTCCGCCCATTGCAGCCCCCCGCAGTAATCATCAGCGCTCCCAAAACTCCCAGTACTCCCAGCACTCTCAGCACTCCCAGTGCCCCCAGTACTCCCAGCACTCCCAAAACTCCCCCCATAGCTGAAAGCGCAGGAAATAACGCTCCGGGCCCCGTCGAGAAGAAGGCGGGGATCGGAGCGCAGATCGTCATATTTTTCAAGATAAGCCATCTCGCCATGCTTCCCTGAGGCAATCCAGGAGCGGTAAGAGTCGACAGAAGCGCTGTCGACCTCCCCGGCTGCGGCTATGGCCGAGCGGAAAGCCCCGGCCTCGGCAAGAAGGCGTTTGATGTCAGCCGCGTTCATGGATGTTTCGGTGTTTTCCGTCCCTTGCATCACATCGGCAGAGGCAGGAACTCATAGCCCTGCACCTTGAGCCACTCGATGGCCCGCGGGAGGGCATAGCGCATGTTGACGTGCGCCTTCTTTGAGTCGTGAAACACTATGATCGAGCCGTTGCGGGCATAGCGTTTGACATTTTCGAGCACTTCCTCACCCGTGACGCGCTTGGAATAGTCGCGGGTCACGAGATCATACATTATTATATTGTAGTGACGCTTGATCAGACGTGTCTGCAACGGAGAGATGATGCCGTGGGGAGGCCTGAAGAGGCTCGATCCGATCAGGCGGTCAGCTTCCGTGATGTCGCGGAAAAACTTTGGTGCGCTGACCTTGAGGCCCTGGAGGTGGTGCATGGTGTGATTGCCGTAGGAGTGTCCGCGGCGTTTGACCTCCTCGAAGAGTTCGGGATGGCGGCGCACATTGTCGCCGACCATGAAAAACGTCGCTTTGATTCCATAATGGTCAAGCACATCAAGCACCCACGGGGTCTCTTCGGGAATAGGGCCGTCGTCAAAAGTAAGATAGACGACCTTCTTCCCGCGTTTCAGAATGCGCCATATCGCCTCTGTGAAAAGCAGCCGGTAGAAAAACGGCGGTTGTTCGATCCACATGCCCTGTCGCTTTTTAGAGGGTGTTTAAGAGGTTTAATAACAATAGTTGAAACACCCTCTTATCGCTGGAGGATGGAGACGATGCGGTCGAAGTTGATTCCCATGTCAGTGAGGCGGTCGACCATCTTTTCGGCATCGCCGCCTGCATCGCTGAGATCCTGGAGCAGATAGACCATGTAGTAAGTTTCGATGAACTTGTCGGTCTGC
The DNA here is from genome assembly GCF_029054785.1 of Duncaniella sp. GTDB lineage: Bacteria > Bacteroidota > Bacteroidia > Bacteroidales > Muribaculaceae > Duncaniella. Next base: position 26,575 of record NZ_JAIDEN010000145.1, on the reverse strand, counting down.
GGCAGTGTGGCATACTGCCAGGGACTGAGGCTCTGATAGTACTTCACATTCCGTCCATAGCGCATCAGCTCGTTCTCAAGCAGCTCGATGGCGCGGTCAGAGGCTTCCTTGTTGCCTGTGGCGATACCGATGCGGGCATAGATCTGAGCCATTTTCTGAGGAATCTGCACGCTGTATGGCGATGCGCTTTCAGGCAGTTTCTCCTCCATCAGTTTCAGAAGGTTGAGGGCCTTGGCGTAGCGGTCGGCCTTGAAGACGCTGAGTCCGTGACGCTCCTCGTCGGAGAGAGTGGTCACAGTGTCGGCGCGTTCGGCCATAGCGGCTTCGTTGATCATACCGGTCGCGGCTGCGATAATGTAGGAGCGGGTGGTGGTGACCATCTTGCGCACTGTCTCGTCAAGATAGATCTGGCTCGGATCAGTCACTTTCTCCAGACCGCCCCAGCGGAACTTCTCGGTGATGTTGCGGTAAGCCTTGTCGGTGTTGACGGCTGAGATGTCATAGTCGCCGTTCTCTTCGTTGCGCACGGGTGTCACCTCGTAGGCCATACCGGTCGAGCGCATGTAGGGCTGGAGCGATAAATAGTAGTCCGACGGCACTGTCGATGCGAAATAGATCGGGTTTTTCCAGCCGTTCTTGATAGAAGTGGCGAGCATGTCGAGCGAGAGGACCTGGCTGAGTGTCAGACCGCCGTGGCGCATGGCCTCGCGGTCATTGTTCATGTTGGCCTCGATTGCCGTGTCGGCCATTTCCGCCTCATGTTCGGTGATGCGTCCGGCCTTGACTGCCGCGGGGATGTCCACGGGGATGATGAAGTTGTTGTGGTCCATCATCGGCGCTCCCCAGGGATTCTGGCTTGACTTCTGGTCATAGAGCTGGTGGAGGGCGGTGAAGATGTTGACAGGTGTGGTGTCACACTCGGCCGAGAAGTAGTTGAAGTTCATACGGTCATAGCCGTAGTCTTCCGGTTTGGCCAGTGTCTCGATGCCGGCGGCCTCGTAGGAGGGGTGCTTGACCTGGTTGGCATACCAGTCGGTGGTCAGGTATGACAGGTTGACCACTTTCACGTCGGTGCGGTGGCCTTCGACTTCCTGGGCATACCACAGGGGGAAGGTGTCGTTGTCGCCGTTGGTGAATATGATGCCGTTTTCGTCGACCGAGTCGAGGTAGTTCATACCGAAGTCGCGGGTGACATAGCGGCCTGAGCGGTCATGGTCGTCCCAGGTCTGCGAAACCATCTGCAAGGGTACTGCGAGACCAACGAAGCAGGCGAAGATCGCCGCCGCGAGGCCGTGTTTCGGTCCCTTTTCGGCTGTCTTCTTGTTTTTCAGAAGCTCGTTGATCAGCGCCCAGAGTCCGGCCACTCCCATGCCCACCCAGATGGCGAAGGCATAGAACGATCCGGCGAAGGCATAGTCACGCTCGCGGGGCTGTGTCGGGGTCTGGTTCAGATAGAGCACGATGGCGATGCCTGTCATGAAGAAGAGGAAGAAGATCACCCAGAACTGCTCGATGCCGCGCTTCGAGGTGAAGGCCTGCCATCCCAGGCCGATGATGCCCAGGAGGAGCGGGAGCATGTAGAAGACGTTGTGGCCCTTGTTGCCCTTGCCGTCGCTGTCGGGCAGCAGGCTCTGGTCGCCCAGGCGCGGATTGTCGATGAAGGGGATGCCTGAGATCCAGTTGCCGTGGTTGACTTCGCCGTTGCCCTGGATGTCGTTCTGGCGTCCGGCGAAATTCCACATGAAATAGCGCCAGTACATGTGGTTGAGCTGATAGACGAGGAAGAAGCGCAGGCTTTCACCCATCGTGGGTTTCAGGAGGGTCTCAGACTGGAGAGTCTCGCCGTTGCGGACATACTTGGTAGCTTCCACGGGTTTGCCGTGCAGACCGCCGATCCAGTCGCTGTAAGCCGCGGCATGGGCGCCGCTGTAAATGCGCGGGAAGAGCATGTTCAGCTCCGGCGCCATTACATAGTCTTTCTTGTAGCCGGTGATTTCATAGTGGTCCGGCTGGTCTTCGGAAGTCTTGACGGTCTTGGCGTAGATCGGACGTCCGGTTTTATACATAGGTGTGACTTCGCCGTTGTCCTTCACCTCGTAGACCACTTTTGACTGGTGGGTCTGGCCGTAGAAGAGGGGGCGTTCGCCATACTGCTCGCGGTTGAGATAGGAGGCGAGGGCGAAGACGTTGTCCGGGGCGTTCTGGTTCATCGGCGGGTTGGCACTCGCGCGGATGAGCAGCAGGGCGTATGACGAGTAGCCGATGAAGATGACGAAGATGCTCATCACGACGAGGTTCAGGATGCGCACCGGGAGTTTCTTGGCCATGAAGAGATAGGCGATGACTCCGCCCATGATGATCACCGGGATCAGCATGCTGTCGCCGATGAAGGGGATGCCTGAGAAGAGGATGCTCAGGGCCACGCTCAGGCGGATCTTGCCTACGCTTCTCTGCTTGTAGAGCTCGCTGATGGCCCAGATGAAGCAGCCGACGGCGAGGATGGCGTAGATCAGTACGCCGACATTGTAGCTGCATCCGATCACATTGACGAAGAACAGCTCGAAATACTGCGACACCTCGATGAATCCCGGTACGAGGCCGTAGAGGATCAGGCCCACGACCACAGCCGAGAATGCCAGGGTGATCAGCGACCCTTTGGCTGTGGTGTTCTTCCACAGGCGGTAGTAGACCACAAGGCCGATGGCCGGGATACACAGGAGGTTGAGCAGATGGACGGCGATCGAGATGCCGATCACGTAAGCTATCAGTATCAGATACTTGTCGCTGTGGGGCTGCTCGGCACGGTTTTCCCATTTGAGGATCAGCCAGAACACCAGGGCCGTGCAGAATGAGGAGAAGGCGTAGACCTCACCCTCGACTGCCGAGAACCAGAAAGTATCGCTCCAGGTGTAGACCAGCGCGCCGCAGATGCCCGATCCGAAGATGACCAGCATCTGCACGAGGCTCAGTTCCGTAGCGTCGTCCTTGACAATCAGCCTCTTGACCAGATGCGTTATTGTCCAGAACAGTAACAGTATGGTGCCTGCCGAGAGCAGGGCCGACATGGAGTTGACCATGATGGCCACTTTGCTGACATCGCCGAACGCGAAGTTGACAAAGAAGCGGGCCGCAAGCATGAAGATCGGGTTGCCCGGCGGGTGGCCGACTTCGAGTTTGTAGCCTTGTGAGATGAATTCCGGGCAGTCCCAGAAACTTGCCGTCGGCTCGATGGTGAGCAGATAGGTCACCGCCGCAATGGCAAAGCAGAGCCAGCCGAGCGAGTTGTTGATGAGGTTATATCTCTTCATTATTGATTATGGTATAGGGGGAGGATGGCTCTTAGAATTTGCGGATGCCCATCACCTGGCGCACTTCGGCGAGGGTCTTGGCAGCGCGTTCGCGGGCACGTTCGGCACCCTGGCGCACCACACGCGAGATGTAGGCCTCGTCGTTGCGGATGTCGTGATAGCGTTCGCGGATCGGGGTTGTCACCTTCAGGATGTCTTCGGCCAGCTGTTTTTTCATGTCTCCGTAGCGGATCGAGCAGTCGGCGTATGCGTCGCGGTAGCTCTGGACGATTTCAGGCGCCGAGGTCAGTTCCATCAGAGTCAGCAGGTTTTCAACCGGCTGCGAGATCGGCTGGTTGGGTTCCTTGGGTCCTTCGTCGGTCACGGCGCGCATCACCTTCTTGCGAAGCACCTTTTCTTCATCGACGAGATAGATGCAGTTGCCCTCGCTCTTGCCCATCTTGCCTGAGCCGTCGAGACCGGGCACCTTTACGGCATGATCGCCGAAGTTGAAGTTCTCAGGTTCGGGGAAGAGTTCCACTCCGTAGAACGAATTGAATCTGCGGGCAAAGCGGCGAGTAAGCTCCAGGTGCTGCTCCTGGTCCTTGCCTACGGGCACCTTGTGGGCTTTCTGGATCAGGATGTCGACAGCCATGAGGGTGGGGTAGGTGAGCAGGCCGGCATTGACGCGCTTGTTGGTGTCCGAACCGATGATCTGCTTCTCGATATCATCATCGGCACCGGCAGCGCCGAGGCCGAGCTGCTTGCGGGCCTTATCCTTGAAAGAGGCGGTGCGGAGGAGTTCGCCGATGCCTACATGCATGTTCAGCAGCAGATACATCTCCGAAATTTCGGGGACGTCGCTTTGCACGAAGATTGTAGCCTTTTCGGGGTCGATTCCTGCGGCGAGATATTCTGCGAGGATATTTTTTACGTTCTCATGCAGGGCGTCCGGGTCCGGATTGGTAGTCAGGGCATGGAGGTCGGCGATGAAGAAAAGACAGTCATAGTCATTCTGCATCTTGACGAATTTGCTGAGAGCGCCGTAATAGTTGCCGAGATGGAGGTTTCCTGTGGCGCGGATGCCGGAGAGAACCACTTCTTTGTTGCTCATAATATGGTGATGGTTAGATTGTTAGTGATGTGATTGGCCCCAAGACGGGCAATTTGGCTACAAATTTACAAAAAAGCTCTGTAACTGCCGAATAAAAACACGCCAAACTCTCTGAACAATCTCTTAATAAAGCATTTATAACACTTCACTCCCCCAGCACCCTTTCCACCCCCGCATCATAAGCAACTCTTCACAATTAAGTAACTCTTCAAAATTAACCGATATAATGTACATAAGTGGCTGCTAAGGTAATCTTTGATACCACAGTCTAAATAAAAATATGATTTTCGATGACTTTCACCTGTCAGACTGAATACATGCCGGGCTAACCAAAAACACCCTCGTTAAAAAAACGAGGGTGCATAATCTGCGAGAACAATGTTTAGGTGTAAAATCAAACAAGTTGAAGCTGACTTAATTCGTTACCGAAAGCGTGGAGGGCGTTCTGAATTTTCTGAGTAGTTTTAGGTGATGGATTACGGTAGCCGTTGGCATACTGAGAGAGTTGAGCCGCCGAGATTCCGGTGAGTTTAGACAGACCGGCGAAGGTGAGTTTGCCGGCATAGTAGAGAAGAAACGAGGGGACATCATAAGCGAAAGAGAATTGAGCTTCGACAAACTCTTTGCCTTCCACCTCAAATAATTTCTTCATATCATTGTAGGCCCGATTCCATTCATCCATAGCCTCGGCCACAGTTGCCCCCTCCCCAACAAGTCCATAAGGAAGATTTGCTTGTTCGTCCATATAGGAAGAATATGATCCGTCGTTTTCGCGGACAATGAAAACTTTTATAGTATTCATATATTTGCTATTTATATTGATAACAATTTATATACAGATTTTGATTAAAAGGAGGGCCTTTCGCTCCTGCTTTTTAGATTTTGAGACCTGAGTCCCGGAGAATGCTTTTCAGAGTTCCTCGCTTGACATCGTCGCCGCCGTGATGGCTTGTCGGAAAAATCTTACCGGTGAGAGGGCTGAACCAAGCCGGGTGTCCTGCAATTTGTTTCCCTGTGATAGGATAACACCCTATTTTCCGGAGGAGTCGGTGTAGTTCGTTATATTTCATTGTTCTCTTGTCTGATTTACACCACAAAGATAATGCTATTATTTTTAATAGCAAAATTAGAATCGCAATTATTTTTCAAAAAACACGGCTCTTTTATTTGCCCGATTTGCACTGAATCGGGTAATAGGGCTTTTGCCGTTTTTCCAAGGTGATTTTGCTTGTTTTTGCCGTTTTTCCAAGGTTTTTCGGGCGATTTTTGCCGTTTTTCCAGGATTTCGGTGGCTGGCAGATCCGGGGGAGGTGTTGATAAGGGCGCTGTCATGGCGAGATTTTTCGCTCATGGCAGCGCCCTTTGGCGTAATACTCGGTATAATGTTTTGCCGAGTGTGCTTAGAGGGTCGTGCTTTTAACGACCTCTCACTTGTTACTTGCGGATCATCTTGACGGTTTCAGAGCCGATGCGGACAAGATAGAGTCCGGAGGGGAGGGCCGAGGTGTCAATGCGGTTCTGACCGGCTTCCAGAGAGGCGCTGATCAGCAGCGATCCCTGCAGGCTATAGACTGACGCGTTTGTGGCAACCGGTGTCTGCACCATGATATAGTCGGTGAAAGGATTGGGATAGGCCTTCACTCCGGCTATGCCGACGGTTTCGATTCCGGACTGGTCTTTCGCTTTGACGGTCACATTGCGGGTGGCGCTGATGTAGGAATATTTGGTTGAGGTAGCTTTTATGGACGCGGTTCCTTCCTTAAGCGCAGTGACGAGACCGTTTTCATCAACGCTTGCAACCTCAGGGTTGGTAGAAACCCAGATGAGTTCCTTGAAATCAGTGTTTTCAGGGGTGTAGACAGGTTTGAGAGAAAGGCTTTCACCCTCGGTCAGTTCTTCGGCTGATTCTTCAAAGGCAAGTTTTTCGAGAGCCATACGGACTATGACATGGCATGTGGCTTTATAGCCGCCGTCAGCAGTGGTTACTGTGACATCTGTTTCTCCTGCCTTGCCGGCTATTGTGTATAAGCGGTTGTTCTTAAGACTGACCACATCAGGATTGGAGAGTTCATAGGTCACATTCTGGTTTGAGGGTTTGGCCGGTGTCCATATCAGGGCTGTCGAGATGATGCGGGTTCCCTTTGTGGATGCAATGGCTTCTACAACCTCGTCTTTGAAGGCAATGCCTTCCACTTTTATGCTCCACACTTCGACAGAGCAGGTGAACTTCTTGCTGCCGTCGGCATTGGCATAGGTGATGACGGCGTTTCCGTCAGCTACGGCTGTCACTTTGCCGTTTTTGTCAACGGTGGCTACTGATTCGTCAGAGCTTGTGACGGTCATGTCTTCGCCGAGGAAAAGTTTGCAGGCTGCGAGAGAGACGGGAGTGGCGTTTTTGCCGAATTCGAGGCTCATGGAGAGTTCCATGCCGTCAGCAAAGGCATCGGTCTTGAACGATACGTCAGGAATAACTCCGGAAAGCTGATACTGAGACACAGCCGTGAAGTTGGGATTGCGGCCTGTGAAATAGTCTATGTCGCGGTGGCCGCCGAGTTTGTCACCGAAACCGCCGAAGGTCAGGCATCCGCCGCTGAGGTCGAAGTCGATGGGCTGCTGGTCGTTTTTGAGTGTTACGGTCACTTTCTGCTGCACGGGGAAATTATATTGGCCGCCTGAGCCTTTGACGCTGTTGTTGTCATAGCCTTCAGGGATGGATGAATATAGAGGCGAGCAACCCTGGTTGTAGATTGCGGCCAGCTTTCCGGCATTGTGGTAGAGGCCGCTGAAGTTTACCTCAAGGACGTCGCCGGGCAGGTTGTAGCTGTCATTACGGACATCTTTGGCCTTGGACACACTGTAAGTGGCAGGTTTTGCTGACATTACCTGGTAGACGCTGTTGCCTGCAGCGTCAGTCAGACAGACGATGTTGCGTCCGAATGCCAGCCGGACGGTATATGAGCCGTCGGCGTTTTTGCTGACTTTTTCAGTCGAGAACCCATTGGGATACGACAGGGTGTTTTTCTCAAGGTCGACAAGCGGAGTGGCCACGCTCACGGAAGCCACGCCTTCAGGGGTAAAGGTGTAGTCGAAACCGTCTTCGCCCTTCATGTAGTAGAAGACATCATGTTCGGCATCAATCTCGCCGGTGCGGTTTTCATGAGTGTAGGGAAGCTTCATGTTGCTTCTGATTCCTTCGGCCTTGTCGCCGACAGTGACCACGAAGGTGCCGACATTTTCGGCCCAGATCGAGCTCCAGAGATTGCCTCCGGCTACATCGACCGACATGGCGTCATAGCGTACCTGCACAATTGCGGTGCCTTGTTTCTTTGCGGTGATGAGGCCTTCAGCCGTGATGTCGATCACCGAATTGTCGGGCTTGAAGTCAGTGCCGAGCACGGTGTAGTGATAGTCGGGTTCGATAAAATAGTTGGCTGTAACGGTGTTGGTCAGCTGCCAGGTGCGCAGGTTGACGATGTGGAACTTGCTGTCAGGCTGCATGTGGAGATGCCCCTGCGGATTGATGTTGAGATATACGTCGGCATAGTTGTAGCCGCTGTTGGCTGCCACGTCATGATTATAATAGTCTGACGGATAGGCGTTGAGTTGGGCGTCGGTAATTGCGATGTCGCCTTTCGAGGGATCAAAGATACCGGCATTGGTGATGCTGCCCTGGCGTGACACGCGGTAGTTGTAGTTGGAGCTCTTGGGCAGACGGTAGGTATAGACCATGTCGTTGCCTGATTCGACAGCCGTTGCCGGATCGTAGTAGGTGAAAGGCACGTAGTGGCGCGATCCGATCTTCTGAGCCACTTTGACTTCGGCATCCTTTGGCGCGGTCAGGGAGAAAGTGACATAGGGCTCGAAAGTGCATGACGCGGAGACATTGAATGTTACGGTCCGTGTTATTGTGACCTCGGCATAGTCTTCGGCATAGTCTCCTAAAGGTAAGAGGGTGGCGGTAAATGAATCGCCGATTCTAACCGGAAAGGTAATCACCTTGCGGGTGCTGTTGGCATAGACCACGGGAGTCACCGGATGGTTTTCGCCTTTCTGGGAGGATACTTTGATCCGGTCGAAGGGAACGTCATAGTCTTTGCCGAGCTGCCATTCGATGCCGTCGGTCTTGTTTGTAGCGTAAAGCGAAATGTTGTAGAGCCTTACGTTGTTGGTTTCGCCGGAGATGGATGTGGTGATAGAGCCTGTCGGGGTGCCTTTGGCATCGAAGAGGTTCATTACGTAGTCGCCCGGATCGCAGTTGAAGGTATAGACGGGGTTTGAATCCGCTGAAGGCTCGCCGATGTTTACGGTCTCGCCTCCGGCTGCAGGGACCACGGTCATTGATTTGCTGATGGTGTTGAGCGTTACGGTCACTTCTGTGGCCGAAGCTCCGGCTGTCCACATCAGTCCTAAGAGTGTGGTCAGAGGAAGTAAAGATTTGATCTTCATTCGGTTTATGATTGGTTAAAATAAAAAGAGTCACTCAGACGCCTGAATGTCAGACAGTCGGGGTGACGGCTATTCATAAACCGTCCGCAATGCGCCCGATCCGCATTTCCGGCCCGGAAGGCTATGGAAACGAGGAAAATGCGCATCCGGCCGGATAGGCCCGGCCGGGGGGAGGTGCGGATAAGATCAGAATCAGTGATGCCGGCTTTAGTCCACGAAAGCTGCAATCAGAATGTCAATTTCGGCAGGTTTCCTGACTTATCCGGCTTTCGCGGCGGCCTTCCCGCAGCCCGGAGTGGGCTTTTGCAGTGACCGTAAAAAAAGTTGCCGTGAAGCTGCTGCCACAGGCTCGTTGCCTTGTGGCGGATTTACAGTAGCGGGTCTGTCCGGGATTCTCACCCGGTTCCCTTTTCAATCCTGTCCGGACCTCTGTCCGGCATAAGGATCACCGAAATTTATGTTGCAAAGTTAAGAAGAATAGTTGGAACGAGATCAAATTCTGCAAAGAAAAAAGCTATCCCCGGCGCTGATCATGACTGCTGCCAGGGGATGTCAGGGGTGCCGGTGAAGTGGTTGATGTAGCGGGCGAGGATGAAGAGATAGTCGCTGAGGCGGTTGATGTAGGTGAGGACGATCGGGGCCACAGGCTCGCCTGTGTCGGCAAGATTGAGTATCTCGCGTTCGGCGCGGCGACACACGGTGCGGGCCACGTGGGCGTGAGCCGCCCCGATGCTTCCGCCCGGCAGAATGAACGTGCGCTGTTCGGGCACCGCTGCATCAAGCGTGTCGATCTGCTTTTCAAGTTCGGCGATGCGGTCGGGTAGGGCTGCGAGCGATTTGGGCAGACTGTCGCCGCTCTCCTCGGCGGGAGGAGTGGCAAGATAGGCGCCGAGATTGAAAAGAGTGTTGTTGATGCTCAGCAGAGTGGCGGTCACGAAGTTGTCAAGTTCCGCACAACGGGCCTGCACAAGCCCTATGTGGGCATTGAGTTCGTCAAGAGTGCCGTAGGCGTTTACACGCGGAGAGTTTTTTGCGACACGCTGTCCGCCGATGAGCGACGTGGTACCGGCATCGCCGGTGCGGGTATAGAGAAGACTTTTTTTCATGATGTGTCAGTTACTTATCAGTTGCTTATTACATATAAACACCCTTTGAAATGCAAATGTCGGAAAAATGCTTTACAAAAGTTGTCATAAAATCTTTAAAGTTATGAAAAAAGCAGTAATTTTGTCAAGTCTGTATCACTGAACCATCTTTACTAATAATAATCCGATACCATGTTTAGACGACCTGACTTCTGGTGCAGGCTTCTGTTTCTGATTATGGCGATTCCGGCTGCTTTTCCGGCTGTCGGAAGTCTTTCGCGCGGGCTTGTCGATGTCAAGAACTATTCCAGCGCTGCCGGACTCTCTCTGAAGATGATCCAGAACATGGTCCAGGACGAGGACGGCTACATCTGGATAGCGACATGGAACGGCCTGGAGAAATTTGACGGCTACACTTTCCGCAACTACAAATCATATCCCACCGATGAGGACCGTCTCCAGCACAACCGCATACAGAATGTCTATCTCGCTTACCCCAAAGCTCTCTGGTGCGAGACCTATGACCACAAACTCTATCTCTTCGACATTTCGACCGCGAAATTCATAAATCCCTTTGCCTCCCATCCGGAAGTCAAGGCCTGCGAGGGTTTTGAAAAAATCTTCTTTCTTGACAATGGAGTGGTCTGGCTCTGCGCAGCCGACGGCTCCACCTGGCGCATCGACGGCAGCCGCTATGCCGCCGAGGGAGGCATCTCGTTCTTTCCGGCAGGCGCCTCCGGGACTGAGGTCTACGGTGTCTTCAACGACTCCGGCGGCGGGGAATGGATTCTGACCAACAGAGGCTACCGCGTCCACGGCAAGCCGGGCATCAGCGGCATGCGCCGTTTTCTCCACGCCGTGCGCGCCGGTGACGACCTCCTGCTTATCGATGACAAAGGTGTCCTCGCGATCTATAACTCTGCCAGTGGCCTGAAGGATGTTGATCCGGGTGTCCGCCTTTCCGGCGCGCCATCCGCCAGAGTTCTGAACGACGGGTCGGTAGCGCTGCCGTCGCTCACCGGCCTGCTGCTCTACAACCGGACCGACCGGACCGCTCGCCATTTCGACGCCGGGATTTCAGGTCCCGTCGAACTGGTCTATGAGCCGTCAGGGCCGAAAGCCGACAGCTGCCTGTGGATGCTTGCCGGTCCCGACGTGTTCCGCATCAACCGAACCGACGGGCAGGTCGAGCGTCTGAGCTATCCGGGCCAGACCGAGACCCAGTTCGTCTTTTTCATCCACGAGGACGAGAGCGGTGAACTCTGGATCCACCCGACTCACGGGCCTCTCTGCCACTACAACCGCGAGTCGGGGCGCCTCGAAAGAGCCTACTGCTATGCGGGCGGACAGAAGACCCCGACCCCTGACATCGACCTCAATTTCATGATCGACAACCACCGCAACCTCTGGGCCCGTGACGTTGTCGGCTTCAACAAGATAAGTTTCCCCACCGGAACAGCCGACTATCTGACATTTTCCGACGACGAGACCCGCAGCGTGTTCATCGACAGCTGCGGGCGTATATGGAGCGGCGACAAGGGGCTGCGCATCAAGATCCATGACCGTGAGGGAAACTATCTCGGCAACTTCACCCGTTCGGGCGCGATTGTCAGAGACGAAAACGCCCGTTTCGGTGCATCGGTCTACGCCATGATGGAGGACAGCCGTGGCCGGATATGGCTTGGAAGCCGTGCCGACGGACTGTTTCTCGCCACTCCAGGCAAGGGTGGCGGCTATACCGTCAGACACTTCCGGGCTGACGCTTCCGGCCGGGATGCCCTGAACTGCGAGGCCATCTATTCCATCCTTGAAGACAAGGCCGGGCGCATCTGGGTCGGTACCTATGGCGGGGGTGTCAATCTCGTAGAGGAAAAAGAGGGTGCGATCCGCTTCCTCAACTCCTTAAACGGCGGTCTTGCAGGCTATCCGGAACGCTACTGCCGCCGGGTGCGCCACATCACAGAGACCTCCGGCGGGGTGATGATGGTCGGAACCACCGACGGACTCCTGACATTCTCCTCGGCTTTCGGCTCCCCCTCGGAGATCACCTGGCACCACAACTGGTGTGACCTCTCGCGCAAGTCGACTCTGAGCAACAACGACGTCTTTTTCTCCTTCGAGGACAGCCGCGGACAGATCTACGTCACCACCCTCGGCGGAGGCATCTGCCGCCTGACATCCCCCGGACTGCTCTCGGACAGCCTGGAGTTCAGCTACACAGGCAAGCAGGAGGGACTGCCGACCGACATGGTCTATTCGCTGGCGGAAGACCGCGAGGGTCGGCTGTGGCTCTCGCTCGAAAACGCCATCTGCCGCTACGATCCATCAGAGGGCCTGATCGAGACCTACGACCGCTACAACCTTCATCTGCCGATCGTGCTTTCGGAAGCCCCCTTTGTCATCGACTCCTGCGGCCGGGCCTACTTCGCTCTGCTCAACGGAACACTCTTCGCCGACCTGCCGAGGCTCAGGAAGAGCGCTTACAGCCCGAACATTGTCTTTGACCGCGTCACGGTGTCGCCTGACAACGAATCGTCCAAAGTCTTCCCCCTGACCGACGGGCGTCTGTGGCTTGAGGCCGATGAGAGGAATTTCGCGGTCTCTTTCGTAGCCCTCGACTTCGACAACACCCAGAACATCTCCTATGCCTACCGCTTGCAGGGGATCAATGAAAACTGGATCGACATAGGCCACAGCCATGAAGCGGCCTTCTACGCCCTTCCCGCAGGCGACTACGTGCTTGAAGTGCGGTCGACCAACGGCGACGGTGTCTGGACCGACAATGTCAGATCGCTTCCGATCCATGTCGAGCCGACATTTGTCGAGACCGTCTATGCCAGGATTCTCTATGTCGGGCTGTTCATCGCCTTCGTGCTCGCCGTCTGGTTTATCGTCACCTATATATTACGGCTTCACCGTCAGGTTGGCATGGAGCAGGAACTGACACGCATGAAACTGCGCTTTTTCACCGATGTCTCCCACGAACTGCGCACCCCTCTGACCCTTATCGTCAACCCGATCGAGGAGGTGATGGCCGATCCGGCGCTCTCGCAGAACTCCAAAGACTATATGGCGATAGCCAAAAGCAACACCGACCGCATGTTGCGTCTGATCAACCAGCTGCTCGACGTGCGCAAGATCCAGAACAACCGGATGAAGATCTATGTGGAGCGGCTCGATGTCGTGCCCCTGTTCCGGCGGATCCATGACGACTTCTCGCTGCTTGCCCGCCAGAAGGGGATCGGTTTCAGCCTCTCGGCCCCGATGCGCGCCCACTGGATGTATACCGATGTAGACAAGCTTGAGAAAATCATCTTCAATCTGCTTTCCAACGCATTCAAATACACGCCCGATGGGCGTAAGGTCACGCTTGAAGTCCGAGCCAACGGTGAAAATCTCGTGTTTGCCGTCATTGACGAAGGTCCGGGGATGGACCGCAGGCAGGTTGCCGGAATCTTCGACCGTTTCGAGACTTTGGGCCGCAAGAAAGGTCTCTTTTCGAGCGGCATAGGCCTGGCGCTGGTGAGCGAGCTTGTAAAGGTGCTCCACGGCAGGATCGAGGTTGACTCGGAAGTAGGGCGGGGGAGCCGCTTTGAAGTCAGTCTTCCCGGCGATTTCGCAACCCTCCATGCCGATCCGGATGCGGAATTTATCCTTACGGACCGCAGCGGGACTGTCGACGGGACTCCCGGAGCGGTCGAGACGCCTGAGCCTCAGGCCGTGGCCGGCGGCTCAGGCGGAAGCGGCGAGGCAGAACTCTCGGTGATGATAGTCGAGGACAATGACGAGCTGAGACGGGTGCTTGCCAGAATGCTCTGCGGCCACTACCGTGTGGTGCAGGCCGCAGACGGCGAGGAGGCCTGGGAGAAGATCGGCGAAGAGATGCCTGACATGATCATCAGTGATATAATGATGCCGCGTCTTGACGGACTCGAACTCTTAGGGCGCATCAGGCAGACGGTCAGCTGCTGCCACATCCCGGTGGTGCTTCTTTCAGCCAAGGCTTCGGTCTATGACCGCATAGCGGGGCTGGAGTGCGGTGCCGACGACTATCTGACCAAGCCTTTCAGCGCCACATATCTGCGCAGCCGCATCAAGTCGCTGCTTGAACAGCGCAACCGGCTCAGAGACTACTTTGTCACCGCTGTCGGCGGCGAGGAGGAGGAAAATCCTGAGGCCGCAGCCGCCGGGCAGCTGCCCGCGCTGACATCTTTCGACGAGAAATTCGTCAGGGAACTTCAGGAGCGCATAGCCGTTGAAATGAAGAATCCTGACTTCACCATCGAGGAAATGGCGGCGGCGATGAATCTGGGGCGGACGGTGTTCAACCGCAAGGTGCGTTCGCTCTTCAACATGGCGCCTGTCGAGCTTCTGAAAAACATGCGGATCCGCTATGCCTGCACTCTGCTTGAAGAGGGTGGCAGCACTGTGGCCGAGGTCGCCTACATGAGCGGATTCTCCTCGCCGCAGTATTTCAACCGAGTCTTCAAGGCGGTCACCGGCCAGACCCCGAAAGACTGGCAGTGCAGCCGTGTGGCTGCCGCGCAGGGGGCAGGCTGACCGCCGTCCTGTCCGTCAGTAGGCTCATTTGTTTCGCACCTACGGCGCTCTGCTTTTGTGGTGGGTGATTTTTTTACCACAGCTGCGGACACCTACGGCGCCCTTGCAGTGGCCTGGATTCTTCCGACCGCTGACGCGGCCTGCCTGATGCTTGAGGGATGGTCAGCCTGATGCTTGAGTGGTATCCGCTAAATTTTTGATTTTAAGGGCGGTGTGGCAGAAAGTGCAATAAATATGTAGAAAAATGCACTTACCGAGGATGTTTGCGATTGTAAATTTGGGGGCTGATAAACACAGTCACCATCTAAACCAATCGAACACCATGAATCAGACTTTAAAATCGACTCTTTTTGTCATTGGCGGTCTCGCGCTGACCTGCGGCTGCGGGCAGCAGGCCGAAGGTTCGCCATTCGACGCGGTTGTGGCGCAGGACGGTTCCGGCGACTACACCTCTGTACAGGAAGCCATTCAGGCGGCTCCTGACAGCCTGACAGCCCCCTGGCTCATATTTGTGAAAAACGGCTCTTATGAGGAGCAGGTCGTAGTGCCTGAGACCAAGCCTTACATCCATCTGATCGGGCAGAACAAGGAGCAGACAATCATTCACCTGAAACTCAATGTAGGCGCCAAGCCTGAAAACGAGGCCGAGGAGTTCTGGAAATACTCCGTCCACAATCCTGAATCGGCGATGCACGGTCTGGAAGGAGCCGTGGTGACGGTCAGGGCACCGCATTTCTATACTGAAAACATCTCTTATGTCAACGACTACGGCTTGGAGGCCCAGGACGGCCCGCAGGCGCTTGCCATGAAAAGCCATGCCGACTGCGCGGCGTTCAACAACTGCATCTTCCGTTCTTTTCAGGACACATGGATGACCACCGTCAAGGATGAGGACCGTCACTATGTGAAAGACTGCTGGATCGAGGGTGCGGTCGACTATCTCTATGGCGGCGGCGATGTGCTGGTCGAGAACAGCACATTCTATAATGTGAGAAGCGGCTCGGTGATCGTGGCTCCATGTCATACGGCAGCCAAATACGGCTATGTCATCCGCGACTGTGTGGTGGACGGCAACGAAAGCGCCGCCGACGGCAGACTCAGTCTCGGACGCCCCTGGCACAACAGTCCGCAGGCCCGCTACGTCAACACCACAATGCGTATCCCCGTTTCAGCCGAAGGCTGGACCGACATGGGAACCGCCCCCGGCATCTTTGCCGAATATGCAAGCCGCGACATCGACGGCAAGGAACTGGACCTGAGCGCCAGAAAGACAACTTACAACTATACCACACGCGAAGGGGAGAAGAAGAGCGGCACCTCGCGCACCTCAGTGTCAGCCGAGGAAGCCGCCGGACTGGTCTATGAAAACATGATTCCCGGCAATGACGGCTGGGATCCCCGCGCAATGATGACCACTCTGCCCGCCCCGGCCAATGTGACTGTCGACCGTCAGACTGTCAGATGGGAGCCTGTCGGCGAAGCCCGCGGCTACATCGTGCTTGACGGCGAGGAAGTGGCCGGATTCACTCTCGGCAACCGCTTCAGCCTGCCCTCGGCTCCCAAGGGTGAAGTCAGAGTGCGCGCGGTGAACGCCTATGGCTCGCTCGGCGCGGTGTGAGAATCAGAAATCAAAATTCCTTATTCTAATAACCTATTCTTAGTATGAGAACCAATCAAAAAACTCTTACCAGACTGTTTTGCCTGGTCATGGCGTTGCTGTTCTCCCAGGCTATCCACGCCCAGAACATCGCAGTGACCGGAACAGTGACCGATCCGCAGCATGAAGTGCTTGCCGGAGTCGTAGTGACTGAAAAAGGCAAACCTACAAACGGTGTCGTGACTGATATTGACGGCAATTTCTCGATCAATGTGGCAGCGCAGGGCACCCTCGTGTTCACCTATACAGGCTTTGTCAGCCAGGAAGTCAGGGTTGACGGACGTCAGCGCATAGACGTGGTCCTGAGCGAAGATCTCCAGAGCCTTGAAGAGGTAGTCGTGATCGGCTACGGCACCATGCGCCGCAAGGACCTCACGGGAGCAGTGGCTTCGGTGAAGGGCGAAGACCTCGTGGCCAATCCGGTCTCAAATGTTACCCAGGCCCTCCAGGGACGCCTGCCGGGTGTCAATGTGGTCTCGCAGGACGGACGTCCGGGCGCCACAGTCTCGGTGCGTGTGCGCGGAGGCGGCTCAATCACCCAGAGCAATGAACCGCTCTATGTGGTCGACGGTTTCCCCGTTGCAAACATCAACAACATCGCGGCTTCGGAAATCGAGTCGATCGACGTGCTTAAGGATGCGGCCTCGACCGCCATCTACGGTGCGCGCGGCGCCAACGGTGTAATCCTCGTCACCACCAAGTCAGGCCAGAGCGGCAAGGCAAAAGTGACTTATGAAGGCTATGTGCAGTTCAAGCATGCCGCCAAAAAGCAGGAAGTGCTGTCGGCTCAGGAATATATCCTTGACAACTGGAGCTATGCCGCCTCGCGCGGATCGGGCCATCAGGAGGCTATGGAGAAATATTTCGGCCTCGGATCCAAATATGGCAACCACTATGCCGACTATGCCGGGGTGAAAGCCCATCAGTATGACGACGACATCCTCCGTACCGGCTTCAGCCACAACCACAACCTGAGTATCAGCGGAGGTTCGGAAAACACCAAGATGGCCTTCAACATCGGCTATATCGACGACGAAGGTATCCGCATCAACTCGGACTACGACCGTCTGACCACATCGCTGAAAGTGCAGCAGAAGATCTTCAGCAACCTCACCTTCAATGCCGAGGTGCGCTATGACGAGTCAAACCTCAACGGTGCGGGTGCCCGCTACACGGCAGGTGCCTATCACTACAAGCCGATCGACAATCCGCTCGGCGGAATTCCCTACACCGACGTCAGCTCAGGCTTCAGCTTCGGTGTGCAGAACATCGACGACTCCCACAACCCCGTTGATCTCATCAACGACATCACCGCCAAGAACCACAACCGCAATTTCCGCGGCAATGCGGCCCTGACATGGGAGATCATCCCCGGTCTGACGGCGCGTTCGGAACTGGCCATGACCCGCAGCTCGTCGAAAAACACCTATTATGAAGACGGCTACACCAACGGCGACAAGCGCGCAACCATCTCGCGCGGCACTTCAAAAGGTCTCCGCTGGGTCACCACCGGCAACTATATGTTCGACCTCAAGGAGATCCACTCCTTCAACATCCTCGCAGGCTATGAACTTCTCAGAAGCGAGAACGAATCGACCTATGCCGAAGGCCGCGGCTTCCCCTCGACTTTCGACTATGACCACGCCATCGCAATGATGCACACTGCCACTTACAGCAGCTCGTTCTACAACACGTTCGGAGTGCCTGACCGCACGGTGTCATGGTTCGGACGTCTCAACTACACACTTCTTGACCGCTATCTCTTCACGGCAACGTTCCGCGCCGACGGCTCATCGAAATTCGCACCCAACAACCGCTGGGGCTATTTCCCCGCCGTGGCTGCCGGATGGCGCCTCTCGGAAGAAAACTTCATGGAAGGCACACGCGACTGGCTCTCCAACCTCAAGCTGCGTCTTTCGTGGGGTGAATCAGGAAGCGACAACATCAACTCAAACCTCTGGCGCGAGACCTGGTCAAGCTCCACAAACAACAAGCTGCCGATCAACGGCGAGTTCGGACCCTTCTACCGTCCCGACGGTCTGAAAGCCAATCCGGACCTGAAGTGGGAGACAACCGTGTCGCGCAACATCGGTGTGGACTTCGGCGTCCTCAACAGCCGCATCAACGGTTCTGTCGAGCTTTACTGGAACACCACAAAGGATCTTCTGATGCTCGTGCCAGTGGACAACACATCGGGCTACTCCCACCAGTATCAGAACTTCGGCCAGATCTCCAACCGAGGTATAGAGATTTCGGTCAACGCCGACATCTACCGCAACAAGGATTTCCGCTTCAGCGCAGGCGCGATCTACAACTACAACCGCAACAATCTCGACAAGATGCAGAACGCCGACCAGTACATCTATTCATCCTACTGGGGATCGTCGGCTCAGACCCCCTCGATGGACTGGATGCTCGCTGTCGACAAACCGATCGGACTCGTGCGCGGCTACAAGGCCGACGGATTCTACACCACGGCTGATTTCGACTACGCCAACGGAGTCTATACCCTCAAGGACGGTGTGCCCGACCTGACCAAGGACATCACAGCAACCTACATGCACCCGTTCAATCTTCCCAACGGCCAGGTAGCCTTCCCCGGCGCCCCGAAGTTTGTCGACACCAATGATGATGATAAAATCGACGCCACAGACGCAGTGAATCTCGGCGAAGTTCGCCCGCGCCACACCGGCAGCTTCCACCTCGACTTCGGCTACAAGGGCTGGGATCTCTCGGCCAACTTCAACTGGACTTACGGCGGCAAGGTCTACAACGCCAATGCCATGATGGACGCTTCGGGCAACGAGTATGTCGGCCTGACCCGTCAGTACGGCGCCTGGCGAGCCGACTGCTACAAGGTCTACGATGTCAACAGCGCCGGCGACCTCTATGCAGTGACCGATCCCGCAGAGCTCAACGCACTCAACCGTAATGCCAAATCGGCCCTCCCGTACCATCAGAGCGGCATCGTATCCTCTGAATTCCTTGAAGACGGCTCTTATCTGCGCCTCCAGACCCTCACGCTCGGCTACACACTGCCCCAGCAGCTCACCAAGAAGGCCCACATCTCCAACTTCCGCCTCTACGTGACCGCCGGCAATCTTTTCACCATCACCGGCTACAAGGGACTGGATCCCGAAGTCAACACCAACACGGCAGGCACCGTGGGCTTCGGCAGCAATATCCGCAACTTCCCGATGTTCAACATGGACTACGGCACCTATCCCCGTGCACGCACATGGACCATCGGCGCCTCCCTGTCATTCTAACCGAACAGCTAACAAACTCTTAAATTGAACCATCATGAACAAGTTTATAAATATAGCACTCGTATCGGCCCTCGCACTCGGCGTGGCCTCATGCGAGGACTACCTCGACACCAACTCGCCGAGCGTTTCGGACCGCGAGTTCGTATTTTCAAGCGAGGAGTCGGCGCGCGGCGCCCTCAACTATGGCTACGAGCTCCTGCGGGCCAACCGCAACATCCATTCGGTCGGAATCTTCTGGAGCCCGATCTGGGGTTCGGACATGGAAGGTCTTCAGGACAGCTATCAGGACGGCGATGCCGGACAGCTGGAGAAGGGCTTCTACCCGACAGGCACTTCGGCGATCAATATCAACGGATTGCAGGGCTGGGAAGTGTTCGGCGACCTTTACAAGACAATTGGCGTGTGCAACGCGCTGATCGACAGCTTCGAGTCGCTCGAAAACTTCAAATCGCTGATGAGCGGCGAACCCAACGCACTGTCTGACATCTACGGACAGGCCGTGGCGCTGCGTTCGACCTGCTATTTCGAACTCTGCCGCTACTACGGCGATGTGCCTTTCGTAGAACATGCGGGAGAGAGCGCCGAGGGGCTGAAATCACGTTTCGCCATCTACGATCTCTGCATCAGCAAACTCCGTGAGGTCGAGCCTCACATGTATCGTGCGGGAGAGAACGGCGTCCGTGCCGATGTCATGAACCGCAACTATGTCCAGGGTCTCATCGGCCGCATCGCGCTCTACAACGCGGGCTATTGCACCCGCCGCACCGATCTTGAGGCCGGATTTTATGTCAACGGCAAGGGAGAGGGACTCTCTTTCGACGATCTCTGTGTGGAGGATCCGCAGACCAAGGCCGTCTATGGCCGCCGCGCCGACTGGCGCACAGTTCTCCAGGACGCGCTTCCCTATCTTGAGGCCTGTGTGCAGCAGCCCGGTTCGATCCAGTTCCATCTCACCGACCCGCGCGGCACCGACGCCCAGGGCCGTCTCTTCAACAACCCCTACCAGTATGTGTTCAACCAGATGCACAAGGACAACTCCCTCGATCTGGCCGACGAGAGCGTCTATGAGATCCCGTTCATGTTCAACGGCGGTTCGGACCGTCCGGGCTATATCGGACGTGCGTCGACCGGCGGCAACTATGGCGCACCCTGCGTGGGCTGCGGACAGAACCGCATCCAGCCCCATGTCTACTACGGATGGTTCGATCCGAAGGATGCCCGCAGAGACGCTTCGTGCTGTGTGACCGGCGCCGACGGCAACGGACGTGAGTTCCTGCTCTCGCTTGACATCTCCAACTGGGGCAAGGTCGGAGTGACCTGCAACAAGTGGGACTGGAACCGCATGAAGAAACCCGACACCGCTACCTATGGCAACTCGGCTATCAACGTCAGCTACATGCGCATGTCGGATGTCTATCTGATGCTTGCCGAAGTCTATGCGGCCCTGGGTCAGGACGGTCAGGCCAAGACATGGCTGGCGCGTGTCCACAACCGCAACTTCCCCGGCGGTGTCGATGCCGGACTTGACAGCTGGATCGCAGCCTGCGGCGCCGAATTCTCGTCGACCGACTGGAGCGCGACGTACAAGGCCGTCATCAAGGAACGCGCACTTGAGTTTGTCGGTGAAGGTGTCAGACGTTTCGACCTCATCCGCACCGGTCTTCTTCCTGAAGCGGCAGTCAACAACCGCCGAGACATGACCAAGGTGCTCGAAGATATCCGCGACAAGGGTTACGCCGAGTTTGAGAACGGCAACCAGATCCCGGCCTATGTCTGGGTGAAGAATGTGGACAGCCGCACGCTCTACGGCTATCGTCTGACGGCAGGCACACCGGCGGGTCAGGAGTCTGATCCGGTGATGTATCCGGGATGGCGCGGCGTCCATGACGATTGGGACGGAGTTCTCGGCTCGTTCGGCTATGCCACATTCAACCATAACGCCACCAACGTGGCCATCAAGGGTCTGTTCGAATACGTTGCTCCCGGCTCGGCCAAGGCTCAGGAATGGGAAGCCGAAGGATATGTGCAGACACCCTGGGGCATAGATCTCATCAAGGACAGCAAAAACTGGGACACACATGCCTATAAAGTGCTTGCCGGTATCACCGATGCCGACTATCAGGCTCGCAAGTCGCCCGTCACAGTGCGTCCGTTCCGCTATCAGGATCTGCTGAACTCAGGAATCACAAACGGCTATGGCTTCCGTCAGGAATGATCGCAGGCCGGATGTCACCCACGTTGCAAATGAAAATTTTATGCAGTAATGCTTTGGAGCTATAAGATCCTGTTTCATGCAATTAAATTAAGGTAAGTAACTGATCCCCGCGGGGGTGGAGGAGCTGAAGACGCTCTTCCACCCCTGTTTTTTGAAAAACGGGGCAAAAGTTGTAAATTTGTGCGGAGTAAGATATAAAAACAGAATCCAAACAAATTCTATAAAGAAATCAGAAATATCATGTTTTCAGGAATAGTAGAAGAGGCTGCCGAAGTTGTTGAGGTGGTCCGCCGTGACGGCAATGTCGATCTGCGTGTAAGATGCAGTTTCACGGATGAGCTTAAGATTGACCAGAGTGTTGCCCACAACGGAGTCTGCCTGACGGTTGTGTCGCTTCCGGGCGACGGTACCTATACCGTGACCGCGATCCGGGAGACGCTTGACCGCAGCAATCTCGGCCTGCTTGAGGCCGGCAGCCTTGTTAATCTCGAACGTTCGATGATGATGAACGGTCGGCTTGACGGCCACATTGTGCAGGGACATGTGGACTGCACCGCTGTCTGCGAGGAGATCGAGGAGGTTGAGGGTAGCCGCTATTACAAGTTCCGCTACGAGGTTGATCCGCGCATGGCCGCCAAGGGCTATGTCACCGTTGAAAAAGGCTCGGTGACGGTCAACGGCGTGAGCCTCACGGTCTGCGACTCAGAGCAGTATTCATTCCGCGTGGCGATCATCCCCTATACATTCGAGCACACCAATTTCAAGAATATCCGCCCCGGAAGCCGCGTCAACATCGAGTTTGACATCATCGGCAAGTATCTGGCGCGTCTTAACGAGTTTTAAGCCAACTATTAGGCAGATAGCTTGTTATAAGTCATAAAGGACATGGCGGGCGTCGGATTTAACTTTTTTAAATTAAAAATTTTAAAGAGGTAGCCGCAAAATAGCCTATCTTTGCAGACTTGATGACAACTAACGCACTATATAATTATGGAAAATAAAGAATTAGACCGCATCAGCTATGCTCTCGGACTGAGTATGGGCAACAATTTCCGTGCCAGCGGAATTCAGGAAATCAACGTTGAGGATTTTGCCGACGGCGTTGCAGCTGTGTTCTACGGCAGCGAGCCCAAGATGACTTATGACGAGGCAAAGGCTGAGATTCAGAAATATTTCACAGCCCTCGAAGAGAAGCAGCGCGCCGAGGCCGCCAAGATGGCCGAGGTGAATGCCGCAGCAGGCAAGCAGTTCCTCGAAGAGAACGGCAAGCGTGCCGAAGTGAAGACCACAGCCTCAGGCCTTCAGTATGAAGTGATCCAGGAAGGCGACGGCGAGATGCCGACCGCCCAGGATCAGGTTGAGGTTCACTACACCGGCAAGCTGATCGACGGCACAGTGTTCGACAGCTCCGTTGAGCGCGGCGTTCCCGCCACTTTCGGTGTCACTCAGGTGATTCCCGGCTGGGTTGAGGCTCTTCAGCTCATGAAGGCAGGTTCGAAATGGCGTCTGTTCATCCCCTCGCAGCTGGCTTACGGCCCGCAGGGTGCAGGCGGCATGATCGGCCCGAACTCGACGCTGATTTTCGATGTCGAGCTTCTGAAAGTCATTAAGAAGTAAATCTGACACAGTTCAGTCAGTCATTCTGATCTGAAATATGCTGACAGAAAGTATTGCGATGCGAGCAGTGCGGGCGCTGATTACGGCGGCCGCACTGACGCTTGCTTTTACGGCAGGGGCACAGACAGCACCAGCCGACTCGCTGACCAGGGCATTGGCCACCTTCTGGGGGACATCCTTGAGACCTGTGAACTTCAGCGCCGATGAGAAAGCCGCCTTCATGAACGGAGTCTATGCGGCTCTGAGCGACACGAGTTCCGTCAGCTCGGCTTACAGCCAGGGGGTCAACCTTGGGCTGAATTTTGCCTCCGGGCTTAACGAAATGGAGTCGCTTGGACTGAAGGTTGACCGTCAGGCATTTGCCCAGGCCATCCTTTCGGTGCTCAAGGGCGAAAATATAGGCTTCACATCCAAGAGCGCAGGCGAGTTTATAGACCGCCAGATAGCCCCGCTGACCGGCGCCCGCGACAAGGCGGCGTTCACCCCTGAGAGCCAGGCGGCGTTTGTCGCTCAGGCTGCGGGAAAAGAAGGAGCCGTCACCACGGCCTCCGGTCTGGTCCTTCAGGTGATCACCGAGGGAGAGGGTGAGTTTCCGTCAGATAATGACCGGGTGGAGCTTGAATACATCGGTCGTCTGAGCGACGGAAGCATCTTTGACGAGACAGAGCAGCCGGTCAATTTCGATCTGGTCCGTCTTGTGCCCGGATTCAGTGAGGGTCTGAAACTGATGCGCCCCGGCGGAGAATACCGCATAGTGTTTCCGGCGGCACTCGGCTATGGCGAGCGGGGAGTGGGCGATGTGATCCCACCCGGCGCGGCCCTCGATTTCACGGTGAAGCTCCTGTCGGTCGACCGCGGGTCAGCCACGCAAGTGATCTCTAAAGAATCAGTAAATAACAATCTCTAAAATAATAATCTCTAAAATAACAATAAACAGTTTTATGAAAAAACTTCTCATGGTATGCGGCGTTGCCGCATTGATGTTCGGTGCAACTTCCTGCAACAAGA
The DNA here is from genome assembly GCF_029054785.1 of Duncaniella sp. Classification (GTDB taxonomy): domain Bacteria; phylum Bacteroidota; class Bacteroidia; order Bacteroidales; family Muribaculaceae; genus Duncaniella. The sequence goes on along the minus strand of NZ_JAIDEN010000145.1, from coordinate 2,317 downwards.
CATCATCATCAGACAGTGCCAACAAAGGTTTTGGTGACTCTCTCTCTGTTGCTATCGGCTCGTCACAGGGCAGCCGTATTCTTTCGGATTACATGTCTCTTCCCGCAGAGCAGCAGGCCAACTTCAAGAAAGACGATATTCTCCGCGGTCTCAAGCAGGCCCTCATGACCGACACTACCCAGCAGGGCTATCTGACCGGCCTTCAGTTCGGTATGCAGCTTTTTGGCCAGGTGCTCCGCTATGAGGAAGCCGGTATCCCCATTGACCGTGCGAAACTCTATGAGGCTTATGCCAAGGCATTCTCCGCAGATTCAGTTGACGCAGACCAGATGCGTGAGCTTCAGATCCAGTTCCAGACGCTTGCCCAGGAGGCCCAGCAGAAGATGATGGCTTATTATCAGGAACAGGAAGCCGCTGCCCGCGCCGCTAAGGAAGACAGCCCCGAAGCCAAGGAAAACGTAGCCAAGGGTGAGGCTTATCTCAAAGACCTCATGGCCAAGGATCCTGAAATCAAGGTTACTGAATCAGGTCTTGCCTACAAGGTTGTCAAAGAAGGTACAGGCGAAGCAGTCGGTGCCAACGGCAGCGCCAAGGTGAAATATACCGGCAAGCTGATCGACGGCAAGGAATTCGACAGCAACTCTGAGGGTGTCGTGATGAACCCCAACCGTGTCGTTCCCGGTTTCGGCGAAGGTCTTTCAATGATGAAGAACGGTTCTCAGTATGTGCTCTACATTCCCGGCAAGCTCGCCTATGGTGTGGACGGCAATCCCCAGGCCGGCATCGCCCCCAACGCTATGCTCGTGTTTGAGGTTGAGACTTCTGACGTTACTCCCGCCAACTAAGAAATATAATATACAACAAGAGAAACGGAGGACTCCCGGTGTGGGGGTCCTCCGCTTTTTTTGGGGGGTGTGTTTAATGACAAGAGTCAGAATCAGCGTGTGGTGATGCGCATGTGGGCGTTGGGGTGACGGAGCACCAGGCATGAGGCTTCGGTCAGGACCACGCCTTCGGTGTTGCGCAGACCCTGTTTGCGGAAGCTGATGCGTTCGGCCGAGAAGGGGACGTGGGAGTATTTCGACAGGAATTCAGGGTCGATGACCATTCCGTTGTCGGGCATTCCGCAGAGATCGAAGACTTCGGAATGGTGGACGTAGAAGGTGCCGAACTTGGTGACAACGAGATGGAAGTCGATTCCCCAGACGGTTTTCTTGTCCTCGGCGCTGACGATGCGGACGGCGTTGAGGTTGTTGAGGGCTTCGATCAGGCCTGATCCGCCGAGGAGGACTTTGCGCGAGGAGCCGGAGTGGCCGGTGAAGGCGCAGCGGGCCATGCGGACAAGGTCGGATTCCTGGAGCTTGCCGGGTTCGTAGGCAAAGGTGTTGTCGGTCTGGTTCCAGATGCCTCCGGTCAGGAAGACTTCGTCGCCGGTGTTGGCAAGTTCGATGCGTGATCGGGCGCCGAAGAGGAAGGATTTTTCCATGCCGAGGCGCATGTCCATGATGGCCACTTCTTCCTGATCGGTGAATTCCCAGCCTACTTCCTTGTCGGCAAGGCGCTGGTAGAGACTTTCTTCGACCTGGCTTTTGAAGATCTGACAGTAGTTGTATTCCTTTCGGGGTAGGGCGACAAACTGGGTTGTCTGGACGTCGAGTTCGCGGGCTGCGCGCCCCATGCGGACCACTGCGGCTCCTGCCTGAAGTTCCGCGCCGGTGATGGCTCCGGAGTTTTGCTCGATGTTGACGGGGATGAAGGTGATGGCGTTGTCGGAAACTGCGGTGATGTAGCCGACGAGCGCCTGGCCCAGATATGCGCCGGAGGTCATCGGGACGGAGGGGATGAGGATGGTCTCGGTCTCGGAGAAGATGGCGCTGTTGGAGACTTTGACGGTGATCGGTTTGCCGGCTTCGATGGAGAGGGAGCGGATTGATTCGGTGACTGTGGTGCTGCCTTCTTTGGTGTCGACCGAGTAGTATTCGACTCGCATTGATCCGGCATGGCGGGCGGCGCCGAGGCGTGAGATCTGGTCGAGCGGGGTGGAGGAGGGGCGGATCTTGACGATGCGGGTGTCAATTTCGTTGCGCAGGAGTTCGGGGGCGTTTTCTTTGGTGAGGGTGGTGGTGAGAATGTTGGTTTCCATAATTTTGATTTTGGGTTTATTTTATAATATGTGTGTCAGAGGTTCGGGCTGTTGTCAGTCGGGCCATGCGCTGGGGCGGATTGCTGAGAGGACTGAGCTGTTGGGGTCGGTGGGGTCGGGACGGTCATCGTCTTGGTGGCGGACGAGTTCCCAGAGGGTGTAGCGGCGGGGGGC